>NZ_JBHYVM010000002.1:243546-356610 GCF_042750105.1 Streptomyces sp. NPDC059443
GCCCTACTCGGCCCCCCCGCGCGCTTTCTCGGCCACCCCCGCCTGGTCCCCGGCGGGGCCCCCACCCGCCCCGGCGCCCCCCCCCCCCCCGGCGGGGGCCCCCCCCCCGCTCGCCCCGGCCGTCACCGCGGGCTCGTCCTCGTCCTTCACCAGACCCAGGATGCGGCGCGCGCCCATGCCCAGCGCGATCAGGCTGAGGCCGTCGAACAGCAGCGCGAGGGAGAAGAAGGTTCCGATCACGTACAGACTGCTGCCGGGCCAGTTGGAGAGGATCAGGAGGCCCAGCAGGATCCCGAAGGCGCCCTGGACCAGGGTCAGCCCGAAGTACGCGCCGCGCACCACGAGGGCGCCGGCCAGCCGGAAGACCCCTCCGGTGAGGAACAGCAGCGCGGCGAACATCGTCAGCGCCTCGGCGCTCGCCTCCGGGCGGCGCAGGACCACGAACCCGGCCGCCATGTTGATCGCGGCGACGATGACGGCGAGCCAGAAGTAGTTGCTCTTGCGCGACTGGAAGGCCTGGAACAGGCCCACCACTCCGCCGGCCAGCAGCAGCCAGCCGAACAGGAACATGGTGGTCAGGGTGGCCACACCGGTGTAGATCAGGCCCACCAGCCCGGCCAGCACCAGCAGCACTCCGAGCAGGGCCATCACCCCGAAACTGCGGCTGACCTGTTTCTTGCCGGTCCGGTTCTCCCGGGGACCACCGGTACGGTCTGCGCCCATGGACACACCACCTCCTGGAACCCCCGAACGGACAACCCCGCTACCCCGGATCTCTTGATCATAGGTTTGACCGTCCGGGATAGCATCTGGCGCATGGACGCAGCCCAGGGCGCAGCCCTCCTCTCCTCCGTCTCCGACGGCGTCGCCACCGTCGTGATCTCCCACCCCGCCAAGCGCAACGCCATGACGGCGGCGATGTGGAGCGGGCTGCCGGAGCTGCTGGCCGGGCTGGCGGCCGATCCGGCCGTACGGGTGCTGGTCCTGACCGGAGCCGGGGAGACCTTCTGCGCGGGGGCGGACATCTCCTCGCTGACCGGGGACGACGATCCGCAGGCCCTGGCCGTCGCGGCGGAGGAGGCCCTGGCCGCCTTCCCCAAGCCGACGCTCGCCGCGATCCGCGGCTTCTGCGTGGGCGGCGGCAGCCAGCTGGCGGCCGCGTGCGATCTGCGCTTCGCGGAGGAGGGCGCCTCCTTCGGCGTGACTCCGGCGAAGCTGGGCATCGTATACCCGGCCTCGTCGACCCGGCGGCTGGCGGCGCTGATGGGACCGGCCGCAACCAAGTACCTGCTCTTCTCGGCGGAGTTGATCGATGCCGACCGGGCGCTGCGCACGGGCTTCTTGGACGAGCTGCTCCCGGCCGGTGAACTGGCCAAGCGGGTCGCGGAGTTCGCACGGATCCTGACCACCCGCTCGCAGCTCACCCAGGCCGCGGCGAAGGAGTTCGCGGACGGCTGCACCGAGCGGGAAGCGCACTGGGCGGCGCAGGCCGCGCGGAGCGGCGACATCGCGGAGGGTGTCGCCGCCTTCCTGGGTCGGCGCGCACCGGCCTTCACCTGGACTCCGGGCCCGACGCCGGCCCCGGCCCCGAGTCCTACCGGGACGCGGCCGGCGGAGTGAACGCGCGGAGCCTCGCGACGAGTTCGGCCGGAGCCTTGTCCGGGGAACCGGCGTCGTAGGGCGGCTGCGGGTCGTACTCGGTCATCAACTGCACGGTCTGCGCGACCTCGTCCCCGGCGATGCGGCCGAGGAGCGTGAGCCCCATGTCGATCCCGGACGAGACCCCCGCGGCCGTCACGTACTTCCCGTCGAAGACCACCCGCTCGCCGGTGGACTCCGCCCCGAACCGCGCCAGCTGGTCCACGTACAGCCAGTGGCTGGTGGCCCGCCGCCCGTCGAGCAGGCCCGCGGCGGCGAGCAGCAGCGAGCCGGTGCAGACGGACGTGGTCCAGGTGGTGGTGGCGTCCACGGCCCGCAGCCAGTCGAGGACGACGGGGTTCTTCATCTCCAGCTCGGGGTGCGGCCCGCCGGGCACGATGACGATGTCCGGCCGCGTCACCTCGTCGAGCCCCTTGTCGGCGACGAGGGCGAGGCTCCCGTTGTCGGTGCGGACGGGGCCGGGCCGCTCGGAGACGAAGACGGTCTCGGCGCCCGGGAGGCGGCCGAGGGTGTCGAAGGGGCCGATGGCGTCGAGGGCGGTGAAGTGGTCGTAGAGCAGTACGGCGATCTGCATGGCTCCTCCGGAGCGGTAGTCGGACGTCGTGTGTCGGTCGTTGGTCGGCGGTCGTTGGTCGGCGGTCCTCGGTCGGCGGTCCTCGGTCGGCGGTCCTCGGTCGGCGGTCCTCGGTCATCGGTCCTCGGTCATCGGCTCCGTCAGCGCGGGACGCCGAACCGTCGGCGGTACTCGGCCGGGGACTGGCCCAGGGTCTTCACGAAGACCCGCCGGAGGGCCTCCGGGGTCCCGTACCCGCAGGCCCGGGAGATCTGCGCGACCCCCTCGGCCCCCTCCTCCAGCAACCGCCGCGCGTGTTCCACCCGCACCCGCTCCACGTACCGCCCCGGCGTGACCCCCGTCTCCGCCTGGAAGGCCCGCGCGAAATGCCTCGGCGACAGCGCGGCCCGCTGCGCCAGCGCCTCCACGCTCAGGTCCTCCCCCGGGTGCTCCGTGATCCAGTGCTGCACGTCCCGCAACGGCTCCCGCACCGCCGTCTGCGCGGCCAGCTGCGCGCTGAACTGCGCCTGGTTTCCGGGCCTCCGCAGGTAGACCACCAGGTGCCGGGCGATCGACATCGCGAGCTCCCGCCCGTGGTCCTCCTCCACCAACGCCAGCGCGAGGTCTATCCCCGCGGTGACCCCGGCCGAGGTGGCCACCGGTCCGTCACGGACGTAGATCGGGTCCGGTTCGACGGTGACGGCCGGGTAGTCCCGGGCCATCCGCTCGCACACGTGCCAGTGCGTCGTCGCGCGCCGCCCGTCCAGCAGACCGGCCTCGGCCAGCAGCAGTCCGCCCGTGCACACCGACACCAGGCGCTCCGCGCGCCCCCCGTGCGCGCGCAGCCAGTCGGTGAGCCTCGGCTCGAAGTCCCCCCGGTCGTGCCCGCCGGGCACCAGCAGCGTCGTCCCGGCGCCCGGCCGCTCGCACTCCAGGTCCCCGTCGGGTGCCAGCGTCAGCCCGCTGTTCGTGCGGACCGGCGCGGCGTCCAGGGAGACGGTCCGGATCGCGTACCGCGCCGGTCCCGGGTGGCGCTCGGCGCCGGCGAACACCTCCACCGGCCCCGTGACGTCCAGGCTCTGCACCCCGTCGTAGAGCAGGACGAGCACGTTTCGCAACGACATGACCTCATGGTGTGACACCGCACCCGATGGCCGCAATGACATCCATCCCACCTATCCGGCCATGGTGCGATCCTGTCGTGGTCCCACCGACGCGCCGCCCCGGTCACCCGGGGCGTGCCGCCCCGCTCCGGAGCCCCTCCTGAACGCCCTCGCCGCCACCTGCCTGTCCGTCGCCCTGCTCTTCGGCGTACTGGCCTTCGCCGTCGTACGCCCGCGCGGCCTGCCGGAGGCCGCCGCCGCCGTACCCGCGGCCGCGCTGCTCGTCGTACTCGGTGTCGTACGGCCCGCCGATGCCTGGGCCCAGCTGCGCGATCTGCTGCCGGTGGTCGGTTTCCTCGCGGTGATCCTGGCGCTGGCCCAGCTCTGCGCCGACGAAGGCCTGTTCCGGGCCGCGGGCGCCGCAGTGGCCCGGCACGCGGCGGGGCGCGGACCGGTGGCGCTGCTCGGCGGGGTGTTCGGCGTGGCCTCGGTCGTCACGGCCGCGCTGAGCCTGGACGCGACGGTGGTGCTGCTGACCCCGGTGGTGCTGGCGACGGCCGCCCGGCTCGGGGCCCGGCCGCGGCCGCACGTCTACGCCACCGCGCACCTCGCGAACTCGGCTTCGCTGCTCCTGCCGGTCTCCAACCTCACCAATCTGCTC
The DNA here is from genome assembly GCF_042750105.1 of Streptomyces sp. NPDC059443. Classification (NCBI taxonomy): domain Bacteria; kingdom Bacillati; phylum Actinomycetota; class Actinomycetes; order Kitasatosporales; family Streptomycetaceae; genus Streptomyces; species Streptomyces sp. NPDC059443. The sequence goes on from NZ_JBHYVM010000002.1 coordinate 247,523, forward strand.
GCCTTCGCCGCGAGCGGGCTGTCCTTCACCCGGTTCGCCGCGCTGATGGCCCTGCCGTGGCTGGCGGCGATCGGGGTGGAGTACGCGGTCTTCCGCCGCTATTTCCGTGCCGACCTGGCCGCCCCGCCGGAGCACGTCCCCGAGGCCGGGGAACCCGCGCCGCTGCCCCGGTTCGCGGCGGGCGTGCTCGCGCTGACCCTGGCCGGCTTCGCCCTCGCCTCCTTCGCCGGGGCGAGCCCTGCCTGGGCGGCCCTCGCGGGCACGCTCGTCCTGGCCGTACGGGCACTGCGGCGCCGGGAGACCACGCCGGTCCGGATCCTGTCGTCGGCGGCCCCGGCCTTCTGCCTGTTCGTGCTGGCGCTGGGGGTGGTGGTCCGGGCGGTCGTGGACCAAGGGCTCGGGGACGCTCTGGATCGGGTGACGCCGGCCGGGGACTCGCTGCCGGCGCTGCTCGCGGTGGCGGCCGTGGCCGCCGTACTGGCCAACCTGATCAACAACCTGCCCGCGGTGCTGGCGCTCCTTCCGGTGGCGGCGGCGGGTGGCGCGGGGCCGGTGCTGGCGGTGCTGATCGGGGTGAACATCGGGCCGAACCTGACCTACGCCGGGTCGCTGGCGACGCTGCTGTGGCGGCGGATCCTGCACGTGGACTCCGGCGGCGCGGATCTGGTGACGCTCCGGGACTTCACCCGGCTCGGGCTGCTGACCACCGTCCCGGCGCTCGCGGCGGCGGTGGCGGCGCTGTGGGCGGCCCTGCGGCTCCTCGGCACCTGACCGCCTCCGGTCCGGGGCCGGGACCGCGGGGGCGTAGCCGCGGATAGAATCGGCAGATCATGACTGCAACCCTCGTCGCCAAGAAGCTCACCGCCGCGCACGGTGAGCGCACGCTCTTCGCCGATCTCGACCTCGTCGTCGCCCCCGGCGACGTCATCGGACTCGTCGGCGTCAACGGCGCCGGGAAGTCGACCCTGCTGCGGATGCTCGCCGGGCTGGACACTGCCGAGACCGGTGAGCTGCGGCTCTCCCCGCCCGGCGCCGCCGTGGGGCACCTGCCCCAGGAGCCCGAGCGGCGCTCCGGCGAGTCGGTGCGCGAGTTCCTGGCCCGGCGGACCGGCGTGGCCGCCGCCCAGGCCGAGCTCGACGCGGCGACGCAGGGCCTCGTGGACGGGACGCCGGGCTCGGACGACGCGTACGCGGACGCCCTCGACCGGTGGCTGAACCTCGGCGGGGCCGACCTCGACGAGCGGGCCCTGCAGGTGGCCGACGACCTCGGGCTGTCCGTCGGCCTCGACCTGCCGATGACCGCGCTGTCCGGCGGCCAGGCCGCCCGCGCCGGGCTCGCCTCGCTCCTGCTGTCCCGCTACGACGTCTTCCTGCTCGACGAGCCCACCAACGACCTCGACCTCGACGGCCTGGAGCGCCTGGAGCAGTTCGTGAAGGGGCTGCGCGCCGGCACCGTCGTCATCAGCCACGACCGCGAGTTCCTCACGCGCACCGTCACCAAGGTCCTCGAACTGGACCTGGCTCAGCAGCAGATCAACCTCTACGGCGGCGGCTACGACGCCTACCTGGAGGAGCGCGAGCGGGCCCGCAACCACGCCCGCGAGGAGTACGACGAGTACTCCGACAAGCGCTCCGCGCTGGAGGACCGGGCCACGATGCAGCGCGGCTGGATGGACAAGGGCGTCAAGAACGCCAAGCGCAAGGCCACCGACAACGACAAGTCCGCCAGGAAGTTCAGCGCCGACGCGAGCGAGAAGCAGGCCTCCAAGGCCCGCCAGACGCAGCGGGCGATCGAGCGCCTCGAAGTCGTCGACGAGCCGCGCAAGGAGTGGGAGCTGCGCATGGAGATCGCGGCGGCGCCGCGCTCCGGCTCGGTGGTGGCCACCCTGCGCGAAGCCGCCGTCCAGCGCGGCGACTTCGCCTTCGGACCGGCCAGTCTGCAGATCGACTGGGCGGACCGGGTCGCGATCACGGGCGCCAACGGAGCCGGAAAGTCGACCCTGTTGGCCGTCCTGCTCGGGCGCCTCGCCCCGGACTCCGGCTCCGCCACGCTCGGCTCGGGCGTACTGGTCGGCGAAGTCGACCAGGCCCGCGGCCTGTTCCTCGGCAAGGAGTCGCTGCTGGAGGCCTTCTGCGCGGCCGTGCCGGACACCGAACCGGCCGAAGTGCGCACCCTGCTGGCCAAGTTCGGTCTGAAGGCGGCGCACGTGACCCGTCCGGCGGCCACTCTCTCCCCCGGCGAGCGCACCCGCGCCGCCCTGGCACTGCTTCAGGGCCGCGGGGTGAACCTGCTGGTGCTGGACGAGCCCACGAACCACCTCGACCTTCCGGCGATCGAGCAGTTGGAGTCCGCACTGGAGGCCTACGAAGGCACCCTGCTGCTGGTCACCCACGACCGCAGGATGCTCGACGCGGTCCACGTGACCCGCCGCCTCGAAGTCACGGGCGGCAAGGTCACGGAGCTCTGATACCGGCGCGCCCCTAGCCGGCGGCGTCCACCGGGGGACGGCGCTTGCGGGCCATCTTGCGGGCCACGAAGGTGCGCGGGAGGTGGCGCACGGCCAGGGCGTACGCCTGGTAGCGCAGGCCGGTGATGCTCACCGGGCGGCGCAGGGCCAGGTCCTTCAGGGCCCGGGCCACCACGTCGCGCGGCTCCAGCCACACCGCGTCGCGCAGGGCGCTGACATCGGATCCGGCGCGCTGCTGGAACTCGGTCCGGGTGAACCCGGGGACCACCGCGAGCACGCGCACCCCGTAGGGCTCCATGTCCACGCGCAGCGACTCGCTGAAGGCGGTGACCCAGGCCTTCGCGGCTCCGTACGTCCCGGTCGGCAGGAGTCCGGCGACCGAGGAGACGTTGAGCACCGCGCCCCGGCGGCGTTCGCGCAGGCCCGGGAGTAGGGCGTGGGTGAGCCGGAGCGGGACCTTGACCAGCAGGTCGAGCATCCGCTCCTCGTCCTCGACCGGGTTGTACGGGAAGGGCGCGGGGAGGCCGAAGCCCGCGTTGTTGACCAGGATGTCGACGGGCCGGGCCCGGTCGGCGAGCCGGTCGGCGACGGAGCCCAGGCCCTCGGGGTCGAGCAGGTCGGCGGGCAACACCTCGCAGACGGCGCCGAATTCGCGGCCGAGTTCCGCGGCGACGGCTTCAAGACGGCCCTTGTCCCGGGCCACGAGGACGAGGTCGCAGCCCTTGGCGGCGAAGCCGCGGGCGAAGGCGGCGCCGAGTCCGGTGCTGGCCCCTGTGATCAGTACGGTGCTCAAGAGACTTTCACTTCCTGGCGGTTGAGCTTGCGGTGCGGGTGCTTTCGGTGTGTCGTTTCACGTGCGGGGCGCCTGGGCCCTACGGCGCCTCATGGGGCGAAGGCGGCCGTGGCGGGCGAGGCGTAGGCCCGCGCGACGTCCACGAGGAAGCGGGCCTCGCCGTCCAGACCGTCCCCGTCGGCCGAGGTCTGGAGGGCCGCGGGGAGTTCCCACAGGTCGGTCTCACCGCGCTGTTGCAAGATCCCCGCCAGCTTCGCCTGCCGCGCCTCCTTGAGTACGCAGGCCAGCGCGGCCGCGGGGCGCCGCTGTTCGGGGACCCCGTTCCCGGCCACGTGGCCGCGGGCGAGTTCGGGCACGCCCGGAGCCACGTACTCCCCCAGGATCAGGATGGCGTCGCGGGTCTCGATGACCTTGCGGTAGACGAGCAGGTTGCGCGGGACCGGGGGCCACAGCAGTTCCAGTACCCGGCCGGCGCGCGGCTTGTTGAGGGCGACGTGCGGGACGGCGTGGACCAGGTCGCGCCAGAGCGGCCAGAGCCGCCAGGCGGTGGCGATGTCGGCGGCCGTGCCGCGCAGGGTGAACAGCGTCGGGACGAGGATCGCGGCGGCGCGCAGCAGGCCGTGCACGTTCATCAGCAGCGGGTTGGCGGGCATCGCCCAAGTGGCGCCGAACAGCGCCTTGAGCAGGTACACGAACCAGAACACCCCGGCGAGCGCGGTACCGAGACCGAACAGCCGCAGCCCGACGGCCAGTCCGCGGCTTTCGGCGCGCCGGCTGTAGCGCCAGCAGACCCAGACGCAGACGGTGTTGGCCAGCAGGTGCGCGGACATCAGCACGAGCCAGTAGGCGAGGGAGGGCACCGGGGCGCCGGCCGGCGGGATGGTGTGCGTGCCGTGGGGCGGTGCGGCCTCGTCCAGGACGACGAGTGCGGTCAGCCAGACCACGGTGCCGGCGCCGGAGGCGAGCTGGAGCCGGCGGCCCCGGGTGGCGGCGGCCACGAAGTAGAGCACGGCGCCCGCCGAGAGGACGCCGATGAGGTTGCGGACCAGCCCGATGGTGTGGGCGTAGCCGGGGTCGCGGCTCATGGCGTAGGCGACCACGTCGGGGAGGTTCAGCGTCATCGCGGCGGCGGCGGTGGCGACGGCGAGCCACAGGCCGCGCTGGTGCGGGGCGCGCAGCGCTCCGGGGGCGCGCAGCAGGACCGCTATCCAGAGGCAGACGACGCTGGGGACGGCGAGCGCGTCGCCGAAGGCGGTGAGATCAGTTGCCATGGCGTCCGTGCCCCCGCCTCTGGTGCTCGTAGCCCATCGCGGACTCCAGCCTGGCCAGGGTGGACCGGGCGTCGGCCGCGTGGCCGGGGTGCGGGCCGGAGCTCCCCGTGCGGATGCGGATCATGCTGGCGAGCATCTCCGCCTCCTGTTCCTGACGGGTGGTGTAGTTGGTGCGCCCGAGCAGGATGGGGACGCCTGCTTCTTCCACGTCGGCTCGGGTGGTCCCTTCGGTCTCCTCCGTGTCGAGCGAGTGGTGCCCGAAGAGGATGTGGCCGATCTCGTGGAGCACGATGTGCTCCTGGTGCAGCGGGGTGGTCTGGGCCTCGTAGAAGACGTAGTCGACGCTGGCGGTGCCGACCCACAGTCCGCACACCCCCGACTCGGCCGCTTCCCTGGGCAGCGGGTGGAGCCGGATGGGGCGGCCCCGCTGCTCGGCTATCCGGTCGCACAACCCATCCAGAGAGAACGGATGTTCGAGCTCAAGACGGCCGAGAATCGCCTCGCACCGTTTACGCAGACTCGGTTGCGGGTGGCGCATGTGTTCCCTCTTCGGACCCTTTCTCGGGCAGCGTCGGTAGGCGTGCGTGGGCAGGGGCATGACGTCCTTTGCCTTCAATGCGTCCTCGGGGGTGCGGCCCTGAGGGGAAACACGGAAGCCCGTCCGCCGAAAGACGAACGGGCGTTCCGCTATGCCTACAGATCTTGCAAGGGAGTTGGCAAGGTATGTCCGTATGTGGCGTACCTATTCGGCCAGTCCGTCACGCGCTGCCACGAACACCGCCTAGCGCTTGCGGCCACCGCCCTGGCCGTCGGGGCCGGTGAGACCGGCGCGGCGCAGGGCGTCGGCCATCGCGCTGTTGGAGGGGGCGGGTGCGCCACCACCCTGGCCGCCCTGCCGCTGACCGCCGCTCTGGCCGCCCTGGCCGCCCTGACGCTGACCCCGGCCGCCGTCGCGGGAGCCGCCCTGGCCGCCGCCCTGGCCGCCCGCCGCGCCGCGCTGCTGCGGCGGCCGGCCGCCGCCGCGCCGCTCCGCGCGCTCAGCCCGCTCGCCCCGCTCACCCCGCTCCTCGCGCTGCTTCGGCGTCCCCGCGCCGCCGCGCTCGGACTCGTCCTCCAGCCGCAGCGTCAGCGAGATCCGCTTGCGCGGGATGTCCACGTCCATGACCTTCACGCGGACGATGTCGCCCGGCTTGACCACGTCCCGCGGGTCCTTGACGAAGTTCTTCGACAGCGCCGAGACGTGCGCCAGGCCGTCCTGGTGCACGCCGATGTCGATGAAGGCGCCGAAGGCGGCCACATTGGTGACCACGCCCTCCAGGATCATCCCGGGGGCCAGGTCGCCGATCTTCTCGACGCCCTCCTTGAAGGTGGCCGTCTTGAAGGCGGGACGCGGGTCCCGGCCCGGCTTCTCCAGCTCGCGCAGGATGTCGGTGACCGTAGGCAGACCGAAGGCCTCGGTGACGAACTGCTCCGGCCGCAGCGAGCGCAGCACCCCGCTGTTGCCGATCAGGGCCGCCACCTCGCTGCCCGCCGTCTTGCCCATGGAGCGGACCACCGGGTACGCCTCGGGGTGCACGCTGGAGGAGTCCAGCGGGTCGTCCCCGTCGCGGATCCGCAGGAAGCCCGCGCACTGCTCGTACGCCTTCGGGCCGAGCCGGGCCACGCCCTTGAGCCCCTTGCGGTTGCGGAAGGGACCGTTGGCGTCGCGGTGGGCCACGATGTTCTCGGCGAGTCCGCCGCTGATGCCCGACACCCGCGAAAGCAGCGGGGCGGAGGCGGTGTTGACGTCCACGCCGACGCCGTTCACACAGTCTTCGACGACCGCGTCGAGCGAGCGCGAGAGCTTCACCTCGGACAGGTCGTGCTGGTACTGGCCGACGCCGATCGACTTCGGGTCGATCTTGACCAGTTCGGCGAGCGGGTCCTGGAGGCGGCGGGCGATGGAGACCGCGCCGCGCAACGACACGTCCATGTCCGGGAGTTCCTGCGAGGCGAAGGCGGAAGCCGAGTACACGGAGGCGCCGGCCTCCGAGACCATCACCTTGGTGAGCTTCAACTCGGGGTGACGGGTGATGAGTTCCCCTGCGAGCTTGTCGGTCTCGCGGGAGGCGGTGCCGTTGCCGATGGCGATCAGCTCGACCGCGTGCTCCTTGGCGAGACGGGCCAGCTTGGCGAGCGCGTCGTCCCACTTGTTGGCCGGTACGTGCGGGTAGATCACCTCGGTGGCGACGACCTTGCCGGTGGCGTCCACGACGGCGACCTTCACACCCGTGCGGAAACCCGGGTCGAGGCCGAGCGTGGCGCGGGTGCCGGCGGGGGCGGCGAGCAACAGGTCGCGCAGGTTGGACGCGAAGACCCGTACGGCCTCGTCCTCGGCGGCGGCGCGCAGCCGCGTCCGCAGGTCGATGCCCAGGTGCACCTGGATCTTCGTGCGCCAGGCCCAGCGGACGGTGTCGGCGAGCCACTTGTCGCCGGGGCGCCCGCGATCGCTGATCCCGAAGCGGCGCGCGACCATCCCCTCGTAGGTGGACGGGCCGGGGGTCTCGCTGGGCTCCTCCGGCTCCAGGGTGAGGTCGAGGACGTCCTCCTTCTCACCGCGCAGCATGGCCAGGACGCGGTGCGAGGGAAGCGCGGTGAAGGGCTCGGTGAAGTCGAAGTAGTCGGCGAACTTGGCGCCCGCCTCCTCCTTGCCCTCGCGGACCTTCGCGGCGAGCCGGCCGCGGCCCCACATGCGCTCGCGCAGTTCGCCGATGAGGTCGGCGTCCTCGCCGAACTTCTCGGTGAGGATGGCGCGGGCGCCTTCCAGGGCGGCCGCCGGGTCGGCGACGCCCTTGTCCGCGTCCACGAACGCGGCCGCCGCGGCGGCCGGGTCCACCGAGGGGTCGGCGAGCAGCCCGTCGGCGAGCGGCTCCAGGCCGGCCTCGCGGGCGATCTGCGCCTTGGTGCGGCGCTTGGGCTTGAAGGGGAGGTAGATGTCCTCCAGCCGGGCCTTGGTGTCGGCCGCGTTGATCCGGGCCTCCAGCTCGGCGTCGAGCTTGCCCTGTTCCCGTACGGAGTCGAGGATCGCGGCGCGCCGGTCCTCCAGCTCGCGCAGGTAGCGCAGCCGCTCTTCGAGGGTGCGCAGCTGGGCGTCGTCGAGCATCTCGGTCGCTTCCTTGCGGTAGCGCGCGATGAACGGCACGGTGGAGCCGCCGTCGAGCAGCTCGACGGCGGACTTGACCTGCCGCTCCCGTACGCCGAGCTCCTCGGCGATCCTGCCTTCGATGGACATGGTCACTGTGCGGTCCCGCCTGCCTTCGTACGTATGCCTGGTGCGCGCTGTCTGGTGCGTGCTGCGTCGGAAGGCTGCCAATTGTGGCAGGTGGCGGCGGCGGACGTCGGGAGCCGTGTCCGTCCCGGGCGTCCCGGGGTCTCGGGTCCCGGGGTATCAGGCCTTCCCGAAGGCGTCCCCGGGGAAGGCTCCGGCGTTGACGGCCTTCATGGTGAAGGCTCCGCCGATCTCGGCGAGCCGGGCGAGGCCGGCCGCGCCGAGGTGCTCGTACGGGGCCGCGTCGAGCCGGTCGGTCTCCAGCTCCAGCGCCTCGCGCACCTCCGTGCCCCGGGCGGTGAGCTCCCCGTCGGCGTCGAGCATGCCGCGCTCGCGCAGCCGGCCGGCGGCGGCGTCGAGGTCGGACTGCTCCCAGCCGCGGATGGCCTTGAGGTACTTGGGGGTCATGCCGCGGCCGGTGGCGGTGTGGCTGACCAGGGCCTCGACCGGGTCCAGGTCCGCGACCAGCAGGGCGGCGAGGTGGCCGTCGCCGCGGTGCTCGCGCAGGAGGGTGGTGGCGTGCCACAGCCTGAGGTGCGGTTCCTCGGGTACGGGCAGGTCGGCGTGGGCGGAGTAGAGGGTACGGGCGTGCCGCGTACAGCCCTCGGTCGCGCGCATCGCCAGCTCCGCGGCCTCGGCGAGCTCGGCGGACTCGATGGTCTCGGCGCCGAGGAGCCGGCGCAGCGTGCTGTCGACGGCCCGCAGCCGGGCGGCGAGGACCGCCGCGGGGGTGGCGGTGTCCCAGACGGCGGGCAGGTGCCGGGCGATCAGGTCGTGGCGGTAGTTGTAGAAGGTGGAGGTCACCGTGCCGGCGGCCACGGCGCCCATCGCCGCGGAGCGGGAGGCGAGGTTGACGGCGACGGGGTCGGTGATGCCGAGGGCCGCGAACTCCTTGCCGAGGTCCGGCGAGAAATAGACCATGGCGTGCAGCGGGTTGATGGCGCCGTGCCAGGCGCGGCGTGCGGCGCGCGGGGGAAGAGTCATGAGCGGCAGGTTACCGACTGCTTAGTACGCCGGAAAAGAGCGGCGCCCGGCCAAACCGCCCTCCTCCGCCAGCGCCCCCGCCCTTCCCCTGCGCCTTCCCCTCCGCCTTCCCCTGTGCCTTGGCCGTCGCCGCACGCGCTGTGACGGCCGAATGGCGATCGTGTGACAGCAGGGGCCATGGACATGACTCGGGGCAGCAGGCGTGAATACGGTCGAACGGAAGCCACTCCCCTACCCATTGGAGTCACAGGTGCACCGCAAAGTCATCGCTCCGAGCGTGCTCGCCGCTTCCCTTCTGCTGGTGATCCCGGCATCGGCGGCGAGTGCCGGTCCGGGCGCCCCGGGTATCGGCGATCCCTACTACCCGGCCAGCGGCAACGGCGGTTACGACGTCTCCCACTACGACCTGCGCCTGCAGTACCAGCCCAAGACCGACCTGCTGGAGGGCACCGCCACCCTCCTCACCACCGCCAAGCAGGACCTGTCCCGCTTCAACCTCGACTTCGGCCTCGACGTCAGCGAGATCCGGGTCAACGGGGTCAAGGCGAAGTTCGCCAAGTCCGGTACCCAGGAGCTGGAGATCACCCCGGCCACCCCGCTCAAGCAGGGCCGCCAGTCGACCGTGGTCGTCAAGTACGCGGGCAAGCCCTCGGAGTTCAAGGTCGACGGCTGGTCGGCCTGGCAGCGCACCCCGGACGGCGGCATCGCCGCGCAGGAGCCCGACTCGGCGATCTGGTGGTTCCCGAGCAACGACCACCCGCTCGACAAGGCCACCTTCGACATCTCGGTCAACGTGCCCGACGGCACCCAGGCCATCAGCAACGGCGTTCTCCAGTCGCAGAGTTCACGGCTCGGCTGGACCCGGTACAACTGGCGCTCGAACAAGCCGCAGGCCACGTACCTCGCGACCCTGGCCATCGGCAAGTTCGACATCACCACCGACAAGACGGCGAGCGGCCTGCCGATCCTCAACGCGTACAGCAAGGACCTCGGCGACAACGCGGGCGCGGCGCGCGCGAGCGTGGAGCGGACCGGCGAGGTCGCGGAGTGGCTGGAGGGGATCTTCGGCCCGTACCCCTTCAACGCGCTGGGCGGCTACGTCCCGAACGTGCCCACCGGGTTCGCCCTGGAGACGCAGACCCGGCCGTTCTACAGCCCCCGGCAGTTCGCCAACGGCGCGAACGTCTCGGTGGTCGTGCACGAGCTGGCCCACCAGTGGTACGGCGACAGCGTGTCCGTCGACAACTGGAAGGACATCTGGATCAACGAGGGCTTCGCCCGCTACAGCCAGTGGCTGTGGTCGGAGAAGGAGGGCGAGGGCACGGCCCAGGAGCTCGCCGACTGGGCGTACCAACTGCGCGCCGCCGACGACCCGTTCTGGCAGGTGAAGCCGGGCGACCCGGGCCCGGAGAACCAGTTCCACGGGGCCGTGTACGACCGCGGGGCCATCGCCATCCAGGCGCTGCGCAACGAGGTCGGCGACGAGAAGTTCTTCCAGATCCTGAAGGGCTGGCCGACCGAGCACGCCTACGGCAACGCCAAGGTCGGCGACTTCGTCCGCTACGCCGAGAAGATCTCGGGCAAGCCCCTGGCCCAGCTCTTCGAGACCTGGCTCTACACCCCGGGCAAGCCGGCCTTCGCCCCGCCGGCGGCCCCGGCCGCCAAGTCCCCCGCCGCCCGCTCCCTCCAGTCCCCGGCCGCCAAGCCGGCGGCGGAGCCGAAGTCCTGGAAGAAGATCGAGGCCACGAACTCCATCCACGACGCCCACTGACCGGCGGCCCTACGGGGCTGCGCGCCGGCGCCCCTCAGCGGGCGTCGGCGCTCCGGTGCGTGGTGCTCCGGTGCGCGGCGCGGGCCGCGCGGGCGATCGGCAGGTACCGCAGCCGCTCCGGCAGCAGGGGTACGAGGGTGCGCGCCGCCAGGCTGAGGAGCCGCAGCCGGCGCTCCTGCGACGGGGTCCATTTCAGGCCGATGGCGGCGCGCGCCTCGGGCGGCATGTAGCCGACGGTGACGAAGGCCCGGAAGTGCAGGAACGCCGGCCGGAGCACCGGCCAGGCCAGGCGCAGCAGGAGCCGGACCGGCAGCCGGCCGCCCTCGGGGCGGGGCAGCGGGGTATCGGTGGCGACGAGCTCGCGGGCGACCTTGGTGGGCTCGATCTCCTCGGCCAGCATCCGGCGGTAGTAGGGCCAGTACTCCTCGATGGTCCGCGGCATGTCCCGGTCGTGAAGGCCGAGGATCCGGCCGACCTGGAGCCACTCGCGGTAGAGCTGCCGCTCCTGCGCGGGGGTGAAGCGGCGCAGCAGGTAGCGCCCGGCGTAGAGGTAGATCGGGAAGCCGGTGGCGTGCACCCAGGCGTAGCAGGCGGGGTCCAGGGAGTGGTAGCGCCGCCCTCTGGTGTCGGTGCCCTGGATCTCCTTGTGCAGCCGCCGGACCCGGCGCCCTTCGGCTACGGCGTCCGCTCCGCCGTACACCCACAGCTGGACGGAGCGCAGCGAGCGTTCGCCGCGGCCCCAGGGGTCGGTGCGGAAGACGGAGTACTGGTCGACGCCGGCCCCGATCGCGGGGTGCGCGACCTGCATGGTGAAGGCGGCGGGGAGCATGAGCAGCGTCCGCACGTCACCGGCGATGCTCCAGAGCACTCCGCCGGGCGGCGGGGGCTCGGGGTCGGTCCGGCCGCTGCCCGTCGCCGGCCGCGTCTCCGTGGTCATCCGCGTACCCCCGTACATCTCACATGCGTCTCATCCATCTCATCCGTCACTCCAGTCTGTCACTCCCGTCCGGCCGGGCCACAGCGCCTCCGACGACTGATGGCCGTGGCGCGGACAGAAAGTCTTGTCACGGGTGTTACCCAGAGGTAACCGTGGCTGCTTGGATTGCGGAGCCGATCTTCCCCCACAGGAACGAGGGAGACCTCCATGCCGTACAGCCAGCCCCGCAAGGTCCGCGCCGCCGCCATCGTCGCCGCGATCGCCGCGGGCGCGATCGCCGCCACCACGGCTCCGGCCGCCACCGCCGCGGAGAGCGCCACCGCGCCGCGGCTCAGTGTTCTGACGTACAACACGTTCCTGATGAGCAAGAACCTTTACCCGAACTGGGGCCAGGACCACCGGGCCACGGAGATCCCGAAGGCCTCCTTCTTCCAGGGCCACGACGTGGTCGTGCTCCAGGAGGCCTTCGACAACGGCGCCTCCGACGCGCTGAAGTCCAACGCTTCCGCGCAGTACCCGTACCAGACCCCCGTCGTGGGCCGCAGCAAGAGCGGCTGGGACGCGACGGGCGGCGCGTACTCCTCCACCACCCCGGAGGACGGCGGGGTCATGATCCTCAGCAAATGGCCGATCCTGCGCAAGGAGCAGGTCGTCTACAAGGACGCCTGCGGCTCCGACTGGTACTCCAACAAGGGCTTCGCCTACGTGGTGCTGACCGTGAACGGCACCAAGGTCCACGTGGTCGGCACCCACACCCAGTCCACCGACACGGGCTGCAAGGCGGGCGAGGCGGCGGACGACCGCGCCCGCCAGCTCCGCACCATCGACGCGTTCCTCGACGCCAAGAACATCCCGGCGGACGAACAGGTCATCGTGGCGGGCGACATGAACATCGACTCGCACGGCGCGGAGTACGCCTCCATGCTGGCCAACGCCGACCTGGCCCCGTCCGACACCCGCACGGGGCACCCGTACTCCTTCGACACCGCGCTGAACTCGATAGCGAACTACCGCTACCCGACCGACCCGCGCGAGGACCTGGACTACGTGCTCTACCGCAAGGGCAACGCCCGCCCGGCGAACTGGGACAACAACGTGGTCAAGGAGCAGTCCGCCCCCTGGACGGTCTCCAGCTGGGGCACCTCCTACACCTACACCAACCTCTCCGACCACTACCCGCTCGTGGGGTCGTAACCCCGTAGTCGAGGCCCGTCAGCCTCCCATGGGCTCCCCAGCGGGCACCTCGTCCGCCGCGGCCCACACCGGCTGAGCCAGCCGGGGGTACGGCAGCTCGTGATCGCGCAGTGCAACGCCCCCTCTCCGGCCTTCGGGCTACGGGAGGGGGCGCTTTGGTGCGTTCTCGATCACATGAGAGCGGCCTCGCCCTCTACGCTGGCAGGTGTCGAAGCTGCAAGGAGAAGGGCAAGGCCCATGTCTACCGATGCCACCCCGGACCCCTACGCCAACCCGCTGGTGTTCGGCCAGAGACTTCAGATCCTGCGAAACCGCCGAGGCCTCACCCGCGACCAACTCGGCGGCCTCGTCGCCCGGTCCGGGTCATGGGTGAAGGCCATCGAAACCGGCCGACTTAAGACACCAGCGCTGCCCGTGATCCTACGGATCGCCGAAGTACTGCGCGTCCGGGACCTGTCCGACCTCACGGGGGACCAGTCCATGCACGCCGCCCTGTTCACCGGCCCCGGGCACCCTCGGTTCGCCGCAGTCCGCGAGGCCCTCAACGCTCTCCAGCTCGGCACCGGCCGGGAAGCCCCTCCTGCCGCACATCTGTCGGCCCGCTTGTCCCGCGCATGGTCGGCTCGGCATTCGGCGCCGAACCACCGCGATGTCGTGGGCGCCCTTCTCCCGGACCTGATCCGTGACGCGCAGGCCGCCGTCCGCCAGACCGAGACGGTCGCCGACCGCAAAGCCGCCCAAGCCTCGCTGGCTGAGGTGTACTTCCTTGCCCAATTCTTCTGCGCCTATCAGCCCGACGCGCCCCTTGTCTGGCGCGTTTCCGAACGCGGCATGATGGCCGCCCAGGACTCGGAGGACCCGCACGCCATCGGTCTCGCCGCGTGGCTCACCACCCAAGCCCACCGCGATAGCGCCCACTACGATGCTGCGGACGCCGTCAACCTGGAGACGCTGCGGTTCCTGGAGCCGCTCCTCCCAGACGCTGGCGCGGACGTACGGGCGGTCGCCGGGGCGTTGACCGTCGAGGCTGGCCTAACGGCGGCCAGGCGTGGGGAGACGGGCTCTGCGTGGCGTTACTGGGACGAGGCCCGCGCACTGGCAGACACCCTGCCCGCCGGCTACTTCCATCCGGTCACCTCATTCTCGCGGGCGGTCATTGGCGCGCACGCGGTCACGGTGGCCGTGGAACTGCATGCGGGCGGTGAAGCCGCGCGGCAGGCGGCCCGCGCGGAGGCGGAGGCAATTCCGTCCCGGCCGCGCCGGGCCCGGCACCGAATCGAGCAGGCTCGCGCCTACCACTTGGACGCACAGCCCGACGTGGCGTTGGCAACGCTGGCGCAGGCCCACGAGGCCGCACCGGAGACGGTTCAATACAACGGGTACGCACGCCGAATCATCCTTGAAGAGGCAGAGGCGAAGAGCCCTGCACGCCGCCGCCGAGCCTCAGACCTGGCCTCACGCCTGGGGCTTCTGACGGCCTGAACGAGGGGGCACAATCTGTGCCCTTGTCGCTACCGAAACGGCCCTACCGTCGTCCTACCACCCGCTGACGACGGTAGGGAGTGACCGTGACCAGCATGATCCGCAGCTGCGCCCGTGGCGTATGGAGCATCGATACCCCGGACGATCCGCACGGCCTGGGTATGGCCGAGGTGCGCGAGCCGAGCGCTGATCTCCTCGACCGGGCGCAGGTCGGCTTCGCGCGGTTCGCCGGCACGGATGAGGACACGTCCGATGCCTGAGCTCTTCGAGTACCAGGATCATCCGCTCCTGCGCCGGCTGGTCCGTGATGTCGCTTCGGGTACGGAGGGCGAGCTGATGGCCGTTGTCCGGCAAGAGGTCCGCCGCGTCCGCGGCGACGCCGAGTACGCACCGACCGCGTACATCCGGATGCCGTCCGGCCGCGAGCTGACAACGTCCGTACGCAACATCGAGGCGGCCGGGTGACCGGGCTCCCGCACCAGATCTGCTACGTCCTGATCGTGCTCGGCATCCTCGCCGCCATCGTCATCGGCACTTGCTGACCCGCACCTTCCTGCACACGACCTGGGGAGAAGCATGTCCAGTCCCGTACCGAACCCCGTCCCGCCGCCCTGCATCAGCAAGCCCGGAGACCCGAAGCCCTCGACTGTTGGAACAGCGACCCCGACCGCACCCGCGAACCCGCGTTCCCTGCTCAGCGACAGCCAGTTCAACGGGGTCCTCGCGACCGTCCTCGACAACAACCCGGGCATGGACATCAGCATCGCCGGCCGGATCTCGTCGAGGCCCTCAAGTTCACCGTGGCGGCAGCCCAGTTCCCCACGGTGCGGATCGCTCCGTCCCGCTACGACCCCGACGTCATGACCCGCACGGTCGCGCTGATCGAGCAGGCCGGGTACACGCCCGACTCCGAACTGTGGGCAGGTCCGGGGAAGGCGCTCGTCACCGTCGCCGCGAACTGCTCGCACACCCCGGTGCCCGGCGGCTGCGGCCCGATCAACCCCGGCGGCTGCGCGACGCACGGTGGCGGCGGCGACGGGGAGTAGCCTCTCCGGACACCGACGAAAGGGTGAGGGCATGACTGCGGACGAGGCCTACCAGCTGCACGCCGCCATGAGGCAGCTCGGAATCCCCGGAGCCGTGAAACCGACGGACCCGTCGGACCTCGCGGGCACCTGGCACGTGGTCGACGAGGCCGGCCAGGACATCACGGCCTACGCACTCGCCCAGGTAGCGGGAGCGCGCCGGCGGCAGCCCGCACGGGGCTTCGTCATCACGCGCTGACCCCTTCGACCGCCCCGCTGATCGGTCACTGAGCCAACACCGACGGGTGCCCGCCGTGATCCGGCGGGCACCTGCGGTACGGGTCTGGCGGGTCGCTCAGCCGGTCGCCTTCGAGCGCTGCCACTCGCTCGCGTAGTCCTGGAAGATCTCCCGCAGGTGGTGGCCGATCTTCAGGTAGTCCAGGTCGTCGAGGTTGGCCAGGGAGACGCGGACCGACCACTGGGGGCCGTCGAAGCCGCCGCCGTTGAGGAGGACCACCGAGGTCTGTTCGGCGAGGCGGAACAACGGGTCGACCGGTTCGTAGTTCTTTTCCAGGAAGTCGGCGAAGTCCTTGCCGTGGACCCGTTCCGCCTCGGCGAGCAGGTCGAGTTCGATGTAGTACCCGGCGCGCTTGTCGTCCTCGGAGATCTTCATTTGGGCGCCTTCGAGGAGGAGGTCGAGGCGTCGGTGGACGATCTGGCGGATGCGCTCCTTGTAGGCCTGGCCCTCCTCCAGCATGTCGAAGAGCGAGAAGAGCGTCATCATCGTCTGCTGGGGCAGGGAGAGTCCCGCCGTGTGGTTGAGGGCCACCGAGCGGGAGTCCGCTACGAGCCGGTCGATGAAGCGGATCTTCTCCGGCTCCAGGGTGAGGGTGCCGTACCGCTTGGCGAGGCGGTCCTTCTGGTCCTGGGGGAACCGGGCGATCATCTCGTCGATGACGTTGTCGTCGTGCAGGCCGATGACGCCGAGCCGCCAGCCCGTGCAGCCGTAGTGCTTGGAGTACGAGTACACCAGGAGGGTGTTGCGGGGGAGGTCGGCGGCGATGGAGCGGAAGCCCGGTACGAAGGTGCCGTAGACGTCGTCCGTGACGATCAGCAGGTCGGGGTTGCTGGTGGCGACGATGTCCTTGATCTGGTTCGCCACCCGGTCGCTCAGGGCGAGCGAGGGCGGGTTGCTCGGGTTGACCAGGCAGACGAGTTTCACCGAGGGGTCGGCCAGCTTGGCGACCTCCTCCTCCGGATAGCGCCACTGGCGCACTCCGGTCTCGGCGAAGAGGCTCGCGGAGACGTTGACCACCTCGAACTCGAAGGTGTCGAGCTCGGGGATCTCGATGTACGGGGTGAACACCGGGGTCATCAGGGCGATCTTGTCGCCCTTCGCCAGGATCCCGTTCTTCATCAGGGAATCGAAGATGTAGCACATGGCGGCCGTGCCGCCCTCGGTCGCGAACAGCGAGAGGTCGTTGCCCTGCGGCGGCCGCTTGTCGAACATCTCGTCGGCGACGTAGCCGCGCACGATCTGCTCCGCGTGGACCAGCATCCGGTCCGGGACCGGGTAGTTGTCACCGGTGATGGCATCGGTCAGCTCGTGCACGAAGGCGTCCTTGTCGAACGGCCAGCGCGAGAGCGCGTACTGGACGCACGCGGACAGCATCTCCACGCCGGGCAGTTCCGGGTGGCGGCGGGCCCACGAGTCGAACCGCTCCCCGATGCCCTTCTTCTCCGGCATCCCGCCGAGGTTGTCGGCGGTCCACACCCGCCGGGACTCCTCCAGCGCGAAGTAGCCCAGCGCGTAGAAGGCCTCGCGCGGTCCGGTGGCGATCCAGTTCGGGTTTCCGCGCCCGGCGTTGAGCATGGCCCGCGCGGTGGTGTCCTTCTGGCCGGGCTTGTCCGCCTGGGCGGCGGTGGCGAGCTGGATGAACTTGTCCTTCAGTTCGAACGGGCTGAGCTGCGCGAAGGACTGGATCTCCTCGCGGCTGAAGCTGGTCTCCGGCACGGTGGTTCGTTCCTTTCGGTGGGGACGTTCAGTGGGGACGTTCAGTGGTGGAGGAGGACGATGACGGCGCCCCAGATGGTCAGCAGTACGTTGCTGATCGCGTAGGGGATCGTGTAACCGAGCGTCGGCACCTGCGATTTGGACTCTTCGTTCACGGCGCCGATCGCGGCCGTGGTGGTCTGGCCGCCGGCCAGTACGCCCATCAGGATCGGGAAGCGGATCTTCTGGACGTGATGGCCCACGAAGAAGCCGACCAGCAGCGGAATCAGCGTGGCGATGGCGCCGAAGAGCAGCAGCCCCCAGCCGGCGCTGGCGAGGCCGCTGGTGAAGCTCGGCCCGGCGTTGAGGCCGACGACCGCGACGAAGAGGCAGAGCCCGAGGGTGTCCATGAACCACTGGGCGCCGGGCGGGACATTGCCGTACGTCGGGTACTTGCCCCGGATCCAGCCGAAGACGAGGCCCATGATGAGCGCGCCGCCCGAGGTGGACAGCGAGATCGGGACCCCGCCCGCGGTGAGCGCGGGGATGCCGAGGCAACCGCCGAGGAAGATGCCGAGGCCCACCCAGATCATGTCGGTGGCGAAGCTGGTCGGGACCGGCTTGCCGATGGCCCGCCCGGCCGGATCCACCAGCCGTTTGGGACCGGAGAGGATCAGGGTGTCGCCGCGCTCCAGTGGAGTGGAGAGGCGGTACGGGAACTCCGCGCCGGAGCGGAACAGTTTGTCGATGTAGACCCCGACCATGAAGGGCTCGGCGCGCAGTTCGGCGATGGTCTTGCCGAGCTGCGCCTTCTCCGAGGCGACCACGTGCAGGTTCTCGGTCTGGTAGCCGAGGAGTTCCACGTCGTCGGTCTCGGCGCCGATGTGCGTCCGGGCGTCGAACTCGACGAGCGATCCGCGCAGGGCGCTGACGGCGACGACGTCGCCCTCGCGCAGCACGGTCTGCTGGGTGTGGTCGAGGATCGACCCGTCCCGCCGGATCCGGGTGAGGTAGATCCGGTGGCCCAGCGCCTTCTGCTGGTTCTCGAAGTCCTCGATGGTCCGGCCGACGAGATCGGGCCGCTGGATGGTGTAGGCCCGAAGGACGATCTCGTAGTAGCCCTCGTGCAGGTCGGGGTTGTCGCCGGGGGCGTCGAGCTCCTTGGCGAGCTGGGCGCTCTCGGCCGCCAGGTCGCGCCGGTAGAGCCGGGGCAGCACGTTGGCGAGGAGCAGCGCGCAGAGGATGGTGCCGAGCGGGTAGGTGACGGCGTAGCCGACCGCGACCAGGTTCTGCTGCTCGGTGATCTGGTCCCCGCTGAGCCCGGGGAGGTTGCCGATCGCGTCCTGGGCGACGCCGATGACGGCGGACTGGGTGAGCGCGCCGCCGAGCAGACCGGCGCTGAGCCCCGGCCCGTAGCCGAGCAGCGCGGCGAACCCCCAGGAGACCAGCAGGCCGGTGACGCAGACGATGACGGCGTTGAGGACCTGGGGCAGGCCGTCCTTCTTGAGCCCGCGGAAGAACTGCGGGCCGACCTTGTAGCCGAGGGCGAAGAGGAACATCGTGAAGAAGAGGTTCTTCACGGTCCCGTCGATGGTGATCTTGAACTGGGCGCCGAAGACCAGGCCCACGACGAGGCAGCCGGTGACGGCGCCCAGGCCGATGGCCTTCCAACGCAGCTTCCCGGCGAGGAAGCCGAAGGCCACCGTGATGAAGACGAGCAGTTCCGGATGGGGCTTGAAGATGTTCCGGCTGAGGAAGTCGATCATGCAGATGCCCGTCCTGAGGGGAAGCGGCGGTCAGGCGCCGAGGATGCCGACGAGGATCGGTCCGGTGAGTGGGAGCAGGAAGTTGGACAGGGCGTAGGTGATCGTGTAACCGAGCATCGGCACCGAGCTCTGGGCCACTTGCGTGACCGAGGTGATGGCCGGCGTGGAGCACTGCTGTCCGGCGATGGCGCCGATCAGCAGCGGCTTCTCGATCTTCAGCAGCTTGCGTCCGACGACCAGCGAGATCGTGGCCGGTACGAGGACCATCGCGATCCCGGCGAAGGGCAGCAGGGCCCCGTACTCCTTCAGCAGCGGCCAGGCCTGCGGGCCCGAGGTCAGTCCGGTGCAGGCGATGAAGACCGCGAGCCCCATGTCCTTGATGGTGGTGGCGGCTTGGGGCGGGAAGGCACCGAAGGTCTGCCGGCGGGAGCGGAACCAGCCGAAGAGCAGGCCGGAGATCAGGCAGCCGCCGCCGGTGCCGAGCGAGAGCGGTACCCCGCCGAGGCGGACGACGAGCTGGCCGAGGAGCGAGCCGAGCGCGATGCCGAGGCCGAGGTAGATGAAGTCGGTGGCGTCGTTCTTGGCCACCGTGCCGATCTTCGCGACGATCCGGTTCAGGCCCGAGCGGGCGCCGACCAGGGTGATGACGTCCCCGCGTTCGACGACGGTCTCCCCGTTGGCCGGCAGGTGCTGTTCGCCGCGGAGCACGTCGGTGACGTAGACGCCGCTGCGGGCGAACTCCGGGTGCGTGGAGCGGATCGAGTCCAGCGTCCTGCCGGCGACCGACGGGTCCGTCATCGCGACCTGGCTGGTGGCGAGCGGGGTGTCCACCCCCGGGATGCCGGGGGTCTCGGGGCCGATGGCGCGGCCCGCGGCGATGGCGTCGGCCCGGCGGCCGACGACGAGGACCAGGTCGGAGAGGGTCAGTTCGAGGTCCGGGGCGGGGGTGAGGGTCTTGGAGCCGCGTTTGACCGCCTCCACGGTGACCCGGCCGCCGAAGGCCGCCTCCAGGTCGCCCAGGGTGCGGCCGTCGGCGAGCGTGACCAGGTGGGTCCGCCCGACCAGGCCGGGCAGCGCCTCGCGCTCGTCGCTCTCCAGCCCGCCACCGCCGCTCCCGCGCATCTTCTCCCACAGCTGGCGCGAGGCGTCCCGCAGGTTGATGCGGAGCAGCATCGGCATGATCTGGCTGGTGTAGATGACGATGGTGACGAGGCCGAAGAGGTAGCAGACGGTGTACGCGGTGGCCACGTGCCCCTGGTACGAGGAGATCTGGTCCGCGGTCAGACCGGGCAGCTTGCCGATCGCCTCGGTGGCGGTGCCGACGACGGCCGATTCGGTGGCCGCGCCGGCGAGGATGCCGGAGGCGGTGCCCACGTCGAGGCCGAAGGCCTTGGCGAGCAGGTAGGCGAGGCCGAGCACGCTGACGAGCTCGATGAAGCAGAGGGCGAAGAAGCGCAGGCTCTTGCGGTTGAGGTTGGCGAAGAACTGCGGTCCGGCCATGTAGCCGAGGGCGAAGATGAAGAGCGCGAAGAAGATCGTCTTCACGTCGGCGTCGATTTCGATCTTGGCCCAGGCGCCGAGCAGTAGCGAGACGATCAGCGTGCCGCAGATGCCGCCGAGGGTGATCGGGCCGACGCGGACCTTGCCGACGAGGTAGCCGACGGCGAGGCAGAGGAAGAGGGCGAGTTCGGGGTGGTCACGGAGCACACCCATGGGCGGTCAGCCGGCCTTGCCGGGAGAGGGAAGCAGAGCTGATATCCACATCCCCTCACCCTTGTCCGGTGAGCGGCACACCGCTCACCGGACAGGGCCATACGGGTTACGAGGCTTCGCGCGCGGCCCCTGCCGACCTGCTACGAGACCTCGTACGGCTCCTCGTACATCCCCTCGATCAGGGCCCCGTACTTCTCCCGGACCACGCGTCGGCGCAGTTTCAGCGAGGGGGTCAGCTCCCCCGACTCCGGGCCCCACTCCTCGGTCAGCAGCCGGTAGCGCTTGATCTGTTCGGTGCGGTTGAGCCGGGCGTTGGCGGCCTCGACGGCGCGGGCGACCTCCTCCCGCACGGCCGGGTGCGCGGCGAGCTCGCCGGGCGTGGCGGCCTCGATCCCGCGGGCGGCGGCCCAAGCGGGGGCCAGTTCCGGGTCCAGGACGAGGAGGGCCACGAGATAGGAGCGGCCGTCGCCGTGCACCAGCGCCTGGCCGATCAGCGGGTGCTCCTTGACGGTGTTCTCCACCAGGGCCGGCGAAACGTTCTTGCCGGTGGAGGTGATGATCAGTTCCTTCTTGCGGTCGGTCAGCCAGAGGAACCCGTCCTCGTCGAGCCGGCCGATGTCCCCCGTCGGGAACCAGCCCTCCCCGTCGGAGGCGCTCTCCACCGACCCGTCCGGCCGCAGGTAGCCGCCGAAGACCGTGGCCCCGCGCGTGAAGATCTCCCCGTCCTCGGCGAGCCGCAGCTCCAGCCCCTCGATCGCCCGGCCCACCGAGCCCAGCCGGAATCCGTCCGGGCTGTTGACCGTGCACACCCCCGAGGTCTCGGTGAGCCCCCACGCGTCCATGATGGTGATCCCCCAGCCCGCCCAGAAGCGGACCACGTCGATCGGCATCGGCGCGGTGGCGCTCGCCGTCCAGACCAGGCGGTCCAGGCCCGCCAGGGCCAGCAGCGGATCCAGCACCCGCTCCTTCGCGGCGGCGTACGAGGCTTCGAGCCCCGCCGGGATCTCCTCGCCGCGCTCCCGGTGGCCCGCCCGGGCGCGCGCCAGGTCGTTGGCGGCTTCGATGGCGCGGCGCTGCTCCTCGGGGAGCCGCCCGAGCACCGCCCGTACGGAGGCGGCCAGCTTCTCCCACACCCGGGGCACGCCGAAGAACTGCACCGGGTGCAGCTCGCGCACCGCGACCGACACGGCGGCCGGGTCGGCGCACAGCCGGACGTGGGCGGCCCGCAGCAGCGGAAGGTATATCCCGAGGACCCGTTCGGCGATGTGCGCGAAGGGGAGGTAGCAGATGTGCTCGGCGTGCTCGGGCAGCTCGACGTTCCGGTCGAGCCGGACCGCCTGGAGCATGATGTTGCGGTGCGTGAGGCGGACGCCCTTGGGGTCTCCGGTGGTGCCCGAGGTGTAGACGACGGTCAGCGGATCCTCGGGGCGGGCCTCCTGCCAGGCCTTCTCGAAGGCCTCGGGGCGGTGGACGCGGGCGCCGCTCGCGTGCAGGGAGGCGTAGGTCCGGTGCGGGCCGGCCTCCGCGGCCTCGGCGACGACGAGCCGTTCCAGCGGGACCCCGGGGTCGGCGAGCAGCGGCTCCCACCGGGCCAGCTCGCGGGCGCCCTCGACCACGGCGAGCCGGGCCCGGCTGTGGCGGGCGATGTGGGCTATCTGCTCGGGCGCGGAGGTCCCGTAGACGGTGACGGGCACGGCCCCGAGGTGGACGAGGGCCAGATCGGTCAGCCAGTGCTCGGGGCGGTTGCCCATCATGAGCAGGACGTGCTCGCCGCGCTCGACGCCGAGGGCGGCGTAGCCGGAGGCGAGGACGGCGACCTCGCGGCGGACATCCGACCAGCTGAGGGTGGACCAGCCGGCGCCGTCCCGCCAGGAGAGGGCGGGGAGATCGCCGTGCTCGGCGGCGTTGCGTGCCAGCAGGACGGGGAGGGTCAGCTCTTCGGGAGGTGCGGGCAGTCGCAGTTCTGTGCTCATGGGCAGCTCCTGGCCGTTTCACATCGTTGGTGCGACAGCAATACTGTTGAACACGAACCGTGCTGATCAGAGAGCGAGGCGGAGACCATGACCACCCAGGCGCCCGAGCCGACTTCGCTCACCGTCGACGAGCTGGCGGCCAGGGCGGGCGTGACCGTCCGCACCGTACGGTTCTACAGCACCCGCGGCCTTTTGCCCCCTCCTGTTATCGGACCTCGTCGGGTGGGCCGGTACGGCCCGGAACACCTCTCCCGGCTGGCCCTGATCGAGGAGTTGCAGCACCAGGGCATGACCCTGTCGGCTTGTCAGCGCTACCTCGACGCCCTCCCCGACGACCTGAGCGCGCACGATCTGGCGATCCACCGGGCGCTGGTGGCGACTTGGGCGCCGGACGCGGCGCTGGAATCCTCGCTCGGGGAGCTGGAGAAGCGGGCCGGGCGGGCGCTGACGGAGACCGACATCCGGCGGCTGACGGCGATGAACGTGGTGACGCCGACCGCCGAGGGCTTCCGGGTGGACGTGGGGCTGCTGCGGCTCGGGGTCGCGCTGCTCGACGTACCGATCTCGCACGAGACGATCCTGGCCGCGCGCGATGTGCTGCTGGACCACGCGCGGACGGCGGCGCACCAGCTGACCGCGCTGTTCCGGGACGAGGTGTGGGGGCCGTTCACGGAGGGCGAGAGCGATCCGGAGCGGGTGGAGACGATGAAGGCGCTGTCCGCACACATGCAGCCGATGGTGGTGCAGGCCCTGGTGACGGCCTTCCAGCGGTCGCTGAAGGAGGAGTTGAAGGCCGCGTTCGCCCCGGAGGGGTAGGTTCTCGGTCATGGCGATCATCCACAGGACCACGATGAACCCCGGCAAGCTGGAGCTCCTTGCCGCCTGGCTGCCGGCCCAGCCCTGGTACCTCCCCACGGGGAGCGCACCGGACCTGGCCCGCGCGGGCGGCTTCCGGCTCGACGATCCGGAGGGAGAGGTGGGCATCGAATTCATGGTGGTCACCGACTCCTCGCGCGGCTCCGCGACCGCGTACCACGTCCCCGTCACCTACCGCGGCGCGCCGCTGGAGGGGGCGGAGGCCGGCCTGATCGGGACCTCCGAGCACGGGGAGCTCGGGCTCCGGTGGGTGTACGACGGCACGCACGACCCGGTGCTGGTGGAGCGGCTGCACGCGCTGTTCCGGGGCCTGGCCGAGCCGCAGGCGCAGAGCCTGAGCGACACCCCGGACCGCGAGGTCACCGCGCGGTACGAAGGGCCCGGCGTCCCGGGCGCCGAGGGCGGGCCGGAGCTCACCGTGGTCCGCGTGCTGAGCGACACCGCCGCGGCGGGACACCTCGGCGAGGTCATCGCGCACTGGACCACCCCGGACGGGGCCGCCCACCGGGGCGTGTTCGCCTCCCTCGACGCGCGCTGACCGGCGCCGACTTGAGCTGACCCGCGCCGGCCCGCTCCGCGCCGTCGCCCGGCCCCGGGATCCGGGGCCGGGCAACCGCCAGAGCGCGCTGCGCCCGCTCAGTCGGCGTACGTCTCGCCCCGCTCGGCCTTCGCCACCAGCGAGGCCGGCGGGGTGAACCGCTCCCCGTACTGCGCGGCCAACTCCCGCGCACGGGCCACGAATCCGGCGAGGCCGCCCTCGTAGCCGTTGATGTACTGGATCACGCCGCCGGTCCAGGCCGGGAAGCCGATGCCCATGATGGAGCCGATGTTGGCGTCGGCGTACGAGGTGAGGACGCCCTCGTCGAAGCAGCGGACGGTGTCCAGCGCCTCGGAGAAGAGCATCCGCTCCTTCATGTCGGTGAAGGGGATCTCGTACCCGGGCTCGGTGAAGTGCTCGCGCAGCCCCGGCCAGATCCCGGCGCGCTTGCCGCTCTCGTCGTACGCGTAGAAACCGCCGCCGCCGCTGCGCCCGGGGCGCCCGAACTCGTCGACCATCCGGTCGATGACGGTGTCGGCGGGGTGCTCCGCCCAGGCCCGGCCCTCGGCCTCGAAGGCCTTGCGGGTCTCGTTGCGGATCTTGCGGGGCAGGGTGAGCGTCAGCTCGTCCATCAGGGAGAGCACCTTGGCCGGGTACCCGGCCTGGGCCGCGGCCTGCTCGATGGAGGCGGGCTCGATGCCCTCGCCGACCATCGCGACGCCCTCGTTGATGAACTGGCCGATGACGCGCGAGGTGAAGAAGCCGCGCGAGTCGTTGACCACGATCGGGGTCTTGTTGATCTGGCGCACGAGGTCGAAGGCGCGGGCGATGGCCTCGTCGCCGGTCCGCTCCCCCTTGATGATCTCTACCAGCGGCATCTTGTCCACGGGCGAGAAGAAGTGCAGGCCGATGAAGTCCGCGGGGCGCGAAACCCCTTCCGCCAGGCCCGTGATGGGCAGCGTGGAGGTGTTCGAGCAGAGGAGCGCGTCGGGGGTGAGGAACTCCTGGATCTCCTGGAACACCTTGTGCTTGAGGGCGGTGTCCTCGAAGACGGCCTCGATGACGGCGTCGCAGCCCGCCAGGTCGGCGGGCTCGGCCGTCGGGGTGATCCGGGCCAGCAGCTCGGCGCGCTTGGCCTCGGTCGTACGGCCGCGGGAGAGCGCCTTGTCGAGCAGCTTCTCGGAGTACGCCTTGCCCTTGGCGGCGGCCTCGGGGGTGACGTCCTTGAGCACCACCTCGATGCCCGCGCGGGCGCATGAGTAGGCGATGCCCGCGCCCATCATCCCGGCGCCGAGGACGGCGACCTTGGTGACCTTGCGCGGGGCGATCCCCTGCGGGCGGCTGCGCCCGGCGTTGACGGCCTGGAGGTCGAAGAAGAACGCCTGGATCATGTTCTTGGCGGTCTGTCCGGTGACCAGCTCGGTGAAGTAGCGGGCCTCGATGGTCAGCGCGGTCTCGAAGTCCACCTGGGAGCCCTCGACGGCGCAGGCCAGGATGTTGCGCGGCGCCGGGTACGGGGCCCCGTTCAGCTGCTTCTTCAAGTTGGCCGGGAAAGCGGGGAGGTTGGCGGCGAACTTCGGGTGGGACGGGGTGCCGCCCGGGATGCGGTAGCCGGGGACGTCCCAGGGCTGCCTCGACTCCGGGTTCGCGTCGATGAAGGCGTGCGCCTTGGCGAGCATCTCCTCGGGCGTGGCGGCCAGTTCGTGGACCAGGCCGTTGTCCAGGGCGCGCTGGGGGCTGTACTGGGTCCCCTGGAGCAGCACCTTGAGCAGCGCGTCGGCGATGCCCATCAGGCGGACGGTGCGGGTGACGCCGCCGCCGGCCGGGAGCAGGCCGAGGGTGACCTCGGGCAGGCCGATCTTGGAGCCGAGGGCGTCGAGGGCCACACGGTGGTGGGAGGCCAGGCAGATCTCGTAACCGCCGCCCAGGGCCGCGCCGTTGATGGCGGCGACCACGGGCTTGCCGAGGGTCTCGATGCGGCGCAGCGAGCTCTTGATCTGGGTACCAGTGTCGAAGGCGAGCTGCGCGTGCTCCGGGCGCAGCCGGATCATGTCCTTGAGGTCTCCGCCGGCGAAGAAGGTCTTCTTGGCGGAGGTGAAGATGATGCCGCGGATGGAGTCCTTCTCGGCCTCGGCGCGGTCGGCGACGGCCGCGATGGAGTCCTTGAAGGCCTGGTTCATGGTGTTGGCGGACTGGTTGGGGTCGTCGAGGACGAGGGTGACGACGCCGGTCTCGTCCTGTTCCCAGCGGATCGTGGTGGACTCGCTCATTTTCGCTACTTCCGTGTCGGGGTGGGATCAGGGATCTGGGATCAGGACGGTTCAGAGGCGTTCGACGATGGTCGCGACGCCCATGCCGCCGCCGACGCAGAGGGTGACGAGCCCGTAGCGCTTGTCCTGGCGCTCCAGTTCGTCGACGACGGTGCCGAGGATCATCGCGCCGGTGGCGCCGAGCGGGTGGCCGAGCGCGATGGCGCCGCCGTTGACGTTGACCTTGTCGAGGGAGACGCCCATGTCCTTGACGAAGCGGAGCACGACGCCGGCGAAGGCCTCGTTGATCTCGATCAGGTCGATGTCGTCGATGCTCAGCCCGGCTTTGGCGAGGGCCTTGCGGGTGGCCGGGGCGGGGCCGGTGAGCATGATGGTGGGCTCGGAGCCGGAGACGGCGGCCGAGACGATCCGGGCGCGCGGGGTCAGGCCGTTGCGGGCGCCCGCCTCCCGGGAGCCGATGGCGACGAGCGAGGCGCCGTCGACGATGCCGGAGGAGTTGCCCGCGTGGTGGACGTGGTCGATCTTCTCGACCCAGTGGTACTTCTGCAGCGCGACGGCGTCGAAGCCGCCGAGGTCGCCGATGTCCGCGAAGGAGGGCTTGAGCCGGGCGAGGGTGTCGGCGGTGGTTCCGGGGCGGACGAACTCGTCGTGGTCCAGGACGATCAGGCCGTTGCGGTCGGTGACGGGGACCACGGACTTGGCGAAGCGGCCGTCCTTGATGGCGGCGGCGGCCCGCTCCTGGGACAGGGCGGCGTACTCGTCCACGTCGCGCCGGGAGAATCCCTCGATCGTGGCGATCAGGTCGGCGCCGATGCCCTGCGGGACGAAGTTGACGTCCCAGTTGGTCATCGGGTCGTTGAACCAGGCTCCGCCGTCCGAGGCCATCGGGACGCGGGACATGGACTCCACGCCGCCCGCCAGGACCAGGTCCTCCCAGCCGGAGCGGACCTTGGCCGCGGCCATGTTGACGGCCTCCAGGCCGGAGGCACAGAAGCGGTTCTCCTGTACGCCGGCCACGGTGTCCGGCAGCCCGGCCGCGATGGCCGCGATCCGGGCGATGTCGGAACCCTGGTCGCCGACCGGGCCGACGACGCCGAGCACGATGTCGTCGATGGTGGCGGGGTCCAGTCCGGGGTTGCGCTCGCGCAGGGCGTGGATGAGGCCGACGACCAGGTCGATCGGCTTGGTCCCGTGCAGGGAGCCGTTGGCCTTGCCGCGGCCGCGCGGGGTGCGGATCGCGTCGTATACGTAAGCTTCGGTGCTCACTGGTCAAGCCTTTCGGGGGTGCGGAGGCGAGGTCGGGGAGGGGTGCTTCGCGGCGGTCGGCCCGGCGGTGCCGGCGGTCAGCCCAGCAGGGAACGGCCGATGATCTCCTTCATGATCTCGGTCGTACCGCCGTAGATGGTCTGGATGCGGCCGTCGGTGAAGGCCCGCGCGACCCGGTATTCGGTCATGTATCCGTATCCGCCGTGCAGTTGCAGGCAGCGGTCGGCGACCCGCTTCTGGAGTTCGGTGGCCCACCACTTGGCCATCGAGGCGTGGACGTGGTCCAGCTCCCCGTTGGAGTGGTCGGTGATGCAGCGGTCGAGGAAGGTACGGGTGACCGCGCACTCGGTGGCCATCTCCGCGATCTCGAACCGGATGTGCTGGAGCTTGGAGAGCGGGCGCCCGAAGGCCTCGCGCTCCTTCACGTACTGCGTGGTGATCTCCAGCAGGTACTCGGCGGCCGCGATGCCCGCCATCGCGATGCCCATCCGCTCCTGCGCGAGGTTGGTCATCAGGTGGACGAAGGCTCCGTTGAGCTCCCCGAGCAGGTTCTCCTTCGGGACGCGCACGTCGTTGAAGAACAGCTCGGCGGTGTCCTGGGCCTTCTGGCCGATCTTGTCGAGGTTGCGGCCGCGCTCGAAGCCCTCCGTGCCGCGCTCGACGACCAGCAGCGACATGCCGTGCGCCCCGCCCTCGGGGGTGGTCCTGGCGACCACGATCACCAGGTCGGCCAGGATCCCGTTGGAGATGAAGGTCTTGGAGCCGTTGAGCACCCAGTGGTCGCCCGCGTCCTCGGCGGTGGTCCGGATGCCCTGGAGGTCGGAGCCCGCGCCCGGTTCGGTCATCGCGATGGCGGTGATGATCTCGCCCGAGCAGAAGCCGGGCAGCCAGCGGCGCTTCTGCTCCTCGGTGGACAGCGAGGTCAGGTACGGCCCGATGATGTCGTTGTGCAGGCCGATCGCCAGCCCGGCGGCGCCCGCCCGGGTGAATTCCTCGGCGATCACCGCCGCGTACCGGAAGTCGGTGTTCCCGCCGCCCCCGTACTCCTCCGGGACGGCCAGGCCCAGCAGCCCCTGCCGGCCGGCGGCCCGCCAGGCCTCGCGGCTGACGATCCCGTCCTTCTCCCACTGCTCGTAGTGCGGCAGCACCTCCTTGGCCAGGAAGGTGCGGACGGTCTCGCGGAACGCCTCGTGGTCGGCGTCGAAGAGCCGGCGTTTCATTTCGTGGGCCTCCTGGAGCCAGTTCTTGAGGGTTTCGGTGCGCCGGGCCGGCCCGGGCCGGCGGGCCTGACGTCGAGCATGCTCACTCCGCTCGGCCGTCCTTCCCCAGCAGGGCCGGTACGTCCCAGTCCGCCGCGACCGATGCGGTGTGCGCGCCCGGCAGCGCCGGGCCGCCCACGGCGGCGGCCGGGGTCGCGGAGAAGCGGGGCGCGGGGGCCGGCTGGGTGATCCCGGCGGCCTCCACGAAGGTGCCCCGGGCGGCCAGGTGCGGGTGGTGCGGGGCCTCGCGCAGCGAGAGCACCGGGGCCACGCAGGCGTCGGTGCCTTCGAAGACCGTCGTCCACTCCTCGCGGGTACGGGTCTTGAAGCGCGCGGCCACGGCCTCGCGGAGCTCGCCCCAGCGGGCCAGGTCCTTGCGGGCGGGGGCCTGGCCGGCGATGCCCAGGAGCTCCACGAAGGTGTCGTAGAACTGCTGCTCCAGCGCGCCGACCGCCATGTACCGGCCGTCGGAGGTCTCGTAGGTGCCGTAGAAGGGGCAGCCGCCGTCGAGGAGGTTGGCCCCGCGCCGGTCCTGCCAGCCGCCGGCCGCGACCATGCCGTGGATCATGGCGGTGAGGTGGGCGGTCCCGTCGACGATGGCCGCGTCCACGACCTGGCCCGCGCCGCCGGGGGTGCGGGCGTGCTGGAGGGCGGCGAGGACGCCGATGACCAGGTAGAGCGAGCCGCCCGCGTAGTCCCCGACCAGGTTGGCGGGGACGGCCGGGGGCTCGTCCGGGTTGCCGATCATCCCGAGGGCGCCGGTGACGGCGATGTACGCGATGTCGTGCCCGGCGGTGTGGGCGAGCGGGCCGTCCTGGCCCCAGCCGGTCATCCGGCCGTAGACCAGCTTGGGGTTGCGGGCGTGGCAGTCGGCCGGGCCGACGCCGAGCCGCTCGGCGACCCCGGGGCGGAAGCCCTCGATGAGCACGTCGGCGCGCTCGACCAGGTCCAGGACGCGGGCGGGGCCCTCGGCGGACTTCAGGTCGACGAGGACGGAGCGCTTGTTGCGGTTGGTGACGTCGTAGGCGGGATTGACCCCGAGGCCCCCGCCACCGGGGCGGTCGACCCGTACGACGTCGGCCCCCAGGTCGGCGAGGAGCATGGCGGCGAACGGGCCCGGCCCGATGCCCGCCAGCTCGACGACGCGCACGCCCGCGAGCGGGCCGCCGCCGCTCCCGGGAACGTACCCCGGCACGTCTCCTGGCACGTCTCCTGGCACGTTCCCTGTCACTGCCATCGAGCCCCCAGCATCCGGTGGCACCACTGCGGCCACGGTGTGACACAACTGATGTAACACCAGCGATGCTAGGAACCTGTTCCACTCAGCACAAGAGCAAGCGCTTAGTCGGTTGGCCCGTTTCGCGCGTCGAGTTCCTTCAGGTGCCGCTTGAGGGCGACCGTCCGGTAGCTCTCCTCCACCCACTCGCACAGCACCTCTACGGAGGGCGACGCCTTGTCCCCCAGCGGCACGCTGACCCAGCCCGCCTTCCCCAGCCCGTACCCGGTCGGCGCCGCTCCGGGCGCGGTCATGGCGTGGCCGTGCAGCGCCTCGTCCTTGAGCTTCACGGAGATTCCGGGCGGCTGCGGGCCGTCCGCGTTCCCGAGGAAGACGAAGATCTTCTTGTTGACCTTCACCACGCGGTCCTCGGGGCCCCAGGGGAACTCCTCCCCGGCCTCCGGCAGCCCTCGGGCGAACTCCCGGACCGCCTCCCACTTGCGCACCGCTGCCTTCACCGACGCCTCCGTCCGCCACTCACCCCGGGTCGCACGACCGCTCACCACGGGAGGCGCCCGCTCGCGCGGACAGCCGGTCTTCACGCTATGGCCTGCCGTCGGGACGCCGCCCGTTCGCCACGGATCACACCCGCCCGCACGGACGGCGGTCGCGGGCGCTAGCCTCAGCCACCACCGACACCACCCCCGACACCGACACCGCCCGGGAGGCGCCCGATGAACGCAAGTGTTCGACCCGAACCGCGCACCGCGGCACGGGAGTACGACATCGTGCTCTTCGGCGCCACCGGGTTCGTGGGCGCGCTCACCGCCGAGTACCTCGCCGCCCACGCCCCCGCCGACTGCCGGTGGGCCCTCGCGGGCCGCGACCTCGCCAAGCTGGAGCGGCTGCGCGAACGGCTCACCGCCCTCGATCCGCGCTGCGCGGACCTGCCGCTGCTGCGCGCCGACGCCCAGGACTCCGGCGCGCTGCGCGAACTGGCCGCCTCCACCCGGGTGCTGGCCACGACCGTGGGACCGTACGTCTGGTACGGGGCCGGACTCGTGGCCGCCTGCGCCGCGGCGGGCACCGACTACGCCGACCTCACCGGTGAGCCCGAGTTCGTGGACCGGATGTACGTCGAACACGACGCGCGGGCCCGCGAGACCGGCGCCCGGATCGTCCACGCCTGCGGCTTCGACTCGATCCCGGCCGACCTCGGTGCGTACTTCACCGTCGGACAGCTGCCGGCCGGGGTCCCGCTGAGCGTGGACGGGTTCCTGCGCTCCAACGCCCTCTTCTCGGGCGGCACGCTGACCACGCTGCTCACCGCGATGAGCCGCGGTCCGCAGAACCTGGCGGCCGCCCGCGCCCGCCGGCTGCACGAACCCCGGCTGCTGGGCCGGCGGGTACGGGGGCCCGTGGGCGCACCGCGCTTCAGCCGGGAGACCGGGGCGTGGGCACTGCCGCTGCCCACGCTGGACCCGCAGATCGTGGCCCGGTCGGCGGCCTCGCTGGAGCGGTACGGTCCGGACTTCCGCTACCGGCACTACGCCTCCGTCCGCCACCTCCCCGTGGCGGTGGGCGGTACGGCGGCGGTCGGCGCGACCGCCGCGCTCGCCCAGATCCCGCCGGTGCGCCAGTGGCTCGCGGACCGGTGGGAGCCCGGCCAGGGCCCGGACGCGGAGCGGCGGGCGCGCAGCTGGTTCACCGTGCGGTTCGTGGGCGAGGGCGGCGGGCGCCGGGTCTTCACCGAGGTCTCGGGCGGCGACCCGGGCTACGGGGAGACCGCGAAGATGCTGGCCGAGTCGGTGCTCTGCCTGGCCTACGACGCCCTGCCGGAGGTCTCCGGCCAGCTGACCACCGCGGTGGCCATGGGCGACGCCCTGCTGGACCGGCTCCAGAAGGCGGGCATCCGCTTCCGGGTGGCGTCCGCCGGCTGACGGCGGCGCGCACCCGGTGGTTCAACCGGTGGTTCAGCCGGTGGCCTCGCGCAGGGCGCGCCGGCACAGCGAGTCGGCGTGCCGGGTGGTCTCGGGGATCCGGAACCGGGGGCTGAGCGCGAGGGCGTGCGCGCAGGCGTTGTCCAGTGACACCCGGTGCCCGACGGATACGTAGACGGGCTTGATCCCGTCCTGGGTGCGCAGCGCCCGCCCGACGACATCGCCCTCGGCCGCGCGCAGCGGGGAGAACTCACCGCGCCGGGCGCCCGGTTCCCCGTAGGTGAAGGTGAACGGGTTCTTCG
The DNA here is from genome assembly GCF_042750105.1 of Streptomyces sp. NPDC059443. Classification (NCBI taxonomy): domain Bacteria; kingdom Bacillati; phylum Actinomycetota; class Actinomycetes; order Kitasatosporales; family Streptomycetaceae; genus Streptomyces; species Streptomyces sp. NPDC059443. The sequence goes on from NZ_JBHYVM010000002.1 coordinate 279,867, forward strand.
CGACACCGATGGCGGGGAGCCCCGTGACCACGCCGAGGTGGCAGGCGAGGCCGAAGCGGCGCGGGTGGGCGAGCCCGTAGCCGTCGCAGACGACGAGGCCGGGCGTGACGGTCAGCGCGTCCAGTGCGGCGAGTACGGTCGGCAGTTCGCGGAAGGCGAGCAGCCCGGGCACGTAGGGGAAGCTGACGCGGCCCACGGAGGTGGATTCCTCCACGACTTCGAGGGTGGCGCCGTCCAGGACCACGGCCGCGGCGGCGACCAGGTCGCGCTCGTCGTCGTAGGCGACGTCCACACCTGCGATCAGCCCGGCGCCGGGCGGCGGCCCGGTCTCGGTCAGCACCACGCGTCCGCGCAGTTCGTCCTGTATCGCCTCGGCCTCGGCCTCGTCTGCGGGCATCTTCGCACTCGTCATAGTGGTGCGAGAGTAGCCTGGCGATCATGTTCGTCATGGAGCTCACCTACACCGCGCCCATCGAAGCCGTCGAAGAAGAGATGGACGCGCACATCGCCTGGCTGGACGGCTATTACGCCGCCGGCATCTTCCTCGCCTCGGGCCGCAAGGTCCCGCGCGACGGCGGCATGATCCTGGCCGGCGGGGTCTCCCGGGCGGAGATCGAGAAGATCGCCGCCCAGGACCCCTTCACGGTGGCGGGCGTCTGCGCCTACCGCATCACCGAATTCATCGCGACGAAGACCTCGGCGGACCTGTCGACGGTCCGGGAGAACCCGGCGCTCTAGGTCGTCCCTTTCGGCCTAACCGACGGGACCGCCCCACGGGACCGGAGCGAATCCATCCGCGTTCCGGCGGACTTCCACGGCGCCCGTGCCGCCGAAGTGCGCCGGGACCACCAACTCCCTCTGGTCGGCGGCGCGTTCGAGAATGCGCCGGCGGCTCGATGCCGCCGCCCGCGGGTCCAGGCAGAAGCAGCTGTTGCAGGCGGGGTCCAGGATCTGCACCGGGCTGTGCAGGAGGTCGCCGACGAAGACCGCGCGGTCGCCGCCGGAGGCGAGCCGCAGCACGCAGGAGCCGGGGGTGTGGCCGGGGGCGGCTTCCAGGGTGAGGTGTTCGTCGATCCGGTGGGCGCCTTCCCACAGCACGGCCTGCCCGGCCCGGTGGACGGGGGCGATGCTGTCCTCGTAGATCAGCCGGTCGTCCTCGCGGAGGCCGTTCCCGTACGCGTTGCCGGGGCCGAAGTGGAAGTCGTCCGCGGCCGGGATGAGGTACTGGGCGTTGGGGAACGTCGGCACCCACTCCCGCCCCTCCCCCGCACCCCCGACGCCGACGGTGTTCCAGCCGACGTGGTCGCCGTGGACGTGGGTGTTGACGACGACGTCCACGTCCTCGGGCCGGACGCCGGCCCGGGCCAGGCTGCCGAGGAAGTCGCCCTGCCGGTGGTGGAACAGCGGCGAGCCGGGCCGCTCCCGCCCGTTGCCCACGCCGGTGTCCACCAGGACGGTCCGTCCGCCGCTGCGCAGGACCCAGGTCTGGAGTGCGAGCACCGCCCTGCCGGTGTCCGGTTCCCAGTGGTCCGGCGCCAGCCAGTCCTCGTTGTCCTTCCAGGTCCGGGCCGCCGAGTCCGGTACGAGGTCACGGGCCGGGGTGAAGGCCCCGCGCCACTCCACGACCCTGCTGACCTCGACATCGCCCAGGACGATGCTCTGCTCGCTCTCGCTACTAGTCATGTCCTCGACCCTAGGGAGGGCGAGGTGAGCGGATCAATGCTCATTCAGCTCATCTGAATGCTTGAAGCTCTCAGTATTGATGGTCAGTATTGAGGGTGCGGATACCCTGGCGCGATGGATGTGGTGAGCGACGCGATCTCCGCCGTGCGCATCGGGCGGCCCTCCTCCAACCGGGTGCGGGTCGATGGCACCTGGTGCGCCCGGTTCGCCCCGTACGAGGGCGCGGGCTTCCACGTGGTGATGGAGGGCAGCTGCTGGCTGCTGCCCGACGGCGGGACGCCGATCACCCTCGGCGCCGGTGACGCGGTGCTCCTGCCGCACGGGGCGGGACACGTGATCGCCGATTCCGCCGCCGACGCGGCGACCGTGGCGCAGGCGGTGCCGTTCGAGCGCTGGGCCGACGCGGGACAGTCGCGCCGACCCCCGGGCGCCTCCCGTGAGGTGGAGATGCTGTGCGGCAAGTACCGGCTCGACCGAAGCCGCGCGCACCCGCTCATGCAGGAGCTCCCGGAGGTCGTCCACCTGCCGAACCGGGTCGGCGTCAACCTCGAACTCCGCTCCGCCATCGACCTGTTGGGGCGCGAGCTGGACGGGCGGCGGCCCGGCGCCTGCATCGCCGTCCCGAGCCTGCTCGACCTGCTCCTCGTCTACATGATCCGCTCCTGGCTGACCGGAGGCGCGGCCGGCGGCGCCCCGGCCGGGGCGTGGCCGGCCGTGCTCGGCGACCCGGTGACCGCCGCCGCGCTGCGCGCCCTGCATTCGGACCCGGCGGCCCCGTGGACCAATGACCTACTGGCCGCCGAGGCGGGCGTCTCCCGCCCGACCCTGGCGCGCCGCTTCGGGACCCTCGTGGGCCGGTCCCCGATGGCGTACCTGACCTGGTGGCGCCTGACCTACGCCGCCGCCCTGCTCCGCGACACCCCGGACTCACTGGCCACGATCGCCGGCCGGGTCGGCTACGGGACCCCGTACGCCCTCTCGCACGCCTTCAACAGGGAGTTCGGGACCACGCCGGGGCGCTACCGCACCGGACGGTGAGCCGCCTTGCGCTTGTGGAGTGAGCGGGAACCAGCCTTACTGTGACCACTCCGGAGCCCGCGGGCAGGGCCGGGGACCCGGCGCCCCCGTCACCCTGTGCGATCACACAGAAAGGATCAGGCCATTCGGTGACACAGCTCACGCAACCGCGCGTGCACTGAATCGCCGTTTCCGGCGTCTATCCCGTTGCCGGGTCCGACCCCACAACCCGGCACCTGATCCGCCGCAAGGGAGCGAGCCTTGATCACTGTCATCGAGCAGGCCGTGCAGGCCCGACTGGTCGCCACCGCGCCGAAGGTCGACACCGTACCGGTTACGTTCTGCTACGACCGGGCCGATCCCTTCGCCGTCCGCATGGCCTTCCCCGCGCCCGCCACCCTGGAGGGCGTCGAGGTCTCGTGGACCTTCTCGCGCGAGCTGCTGGAGGCCGGACTCGACCGCCCGGCCGGCTGCGGGGACGTGCGGGTGCGCCCGTACGACGCCGACCGGACCACCGTGGAGTTCCACGCCCCCGAGGGCGTCGCGATCGTGCTGATGGTGACGGCCGACCTGCACCGGTTCCTGGAACGGGCCGCGACGATCGTGCCGCCCGGCCTGGAACACCTGTACCTCGACATGGACCAGAGTCTCGCCGAGCTGATGCGCGACTCCTGCTGAGCGCGCCGCGCCGCTCCCCTTCCCGTTCCCGCTAATTCGTTTGCGGGCGGCTCCCGCCCGCCCGTAGCTTCGTAGACGCCCCATCGCCGTCGAAACGGAGCAGGACGTTGCTCTTCTGAGGTCCGAGACACCGACCACCGTCAGGCCATCGCCCACGGCCGGCTGTCTCCCCGCGTTGCACTCACCACTCACGCAACCTGGAGGCCTCCATGAGTCCTGCTCCCTCATTCATCACCTGCTCCGACCTGTCCTTCACCTGGCCCGACGGAACCCCCGTCTTCGACGGCTTCCAGCTGGCGGTCGGACCCGGCCGCACCGGCCTGATCGGGCTCAACAGCTGCGGGAAATCCACCCTGCTCAAACTCATGGCCGGCGAACTGGCCGCTTCTGACGGTCAGTTGACCATCGCCGGGACGGTCGGCCACCTCCCGCAGACCGTCACCCTCGACACCGCCCTACGGGTGGACGAGGCCCTCGGCATCCGCGCCACCCGGGCCGCCCTGCACGCCATCGAGGCGGGCGAGGCCACGGAGGCGAACTTTGCGGCCGTCGCGGACGACTGGGACGTGGAGGAAAGGGCCCTGGCCACGCTCGATCAGCTCGGGCTCGGTCGGATCGGGCTCGACCGCACCGTCGGCGAACTGTCGGGAGGTGAAGGCGTGTTGCTGCGCCTGGCCGCCCTGTTGCTGGCCCGTCCGGACGTTCTACTGCTGGACGAGCCGACCAACAATCTCGACCTGCGGGCACGGCGCCGGCTGTACGCCGCCGTCGAGTCCTGGTCCGGGGTGACGGTCCTGGTCAGTCACGACCGGGAGCTGCTGGAGCGGGTCGATCAGATCGCCGACCTCCGGGACGGCGAAGTGCGCTGGTACGGCGGCAACTTCACGGAGTACGAGGAGATGCTCGCGGCCGAGCAGGAGTCGGCCGAACGGCTGGTCCGGGTGGCCGAGGCCGACGTACAGCGCCAGAAACGGGAACTGGCCGACGCACACGCCAAATTGGCCCGGCGCAAGCGGTACGGCCAGAAGATGAACGACAACAAGCGCGAGCCGAAGATCGTCATGGGCGCCCGCAAGCGCGCGGCTCAGGAATCGGCCGGCAAGCACCGCATCATGCACACCGAGAAGCTGGCGCAGGCCAGGGAACGGCTCGACCACGCGGTCGAGGCGGTACGGGACGACGCCGAGATCCGGATCGAACTCCCCGCCACCCGGGTCCCGCCGGGCCGGCGCGTGCTCACCCTGAGCGAGCTGCGCCCGGTCCACGGAGCCGGGGTGGCGGGCGAGTGGGAGCTGCGCGGTCCGGAACGGATCGCACTGGTGGGCCGCAACGGCTCGGGGAAGACGACCCTGCTGCGGACGATCGCCGGGGAACTGGCCCCGGTGTCGGGCGAGTCGAAGACGCACGTGCCGACGCGGCTGCTGCCGCAGCGGCTCGACCTGCTGGACGACGACCGCTCGGTCGTGGAGAACGTGGCGCACTTCGCCCCGCACGCCACGAACAACCTGATCCGGGCCCGGCTCGCGCACTTCCTGTTCCGGGGCGCCCGGGCGGACCGGGCGGCCGGCACCCTGTCGGGCGGCGAGCGGTTCCGGGCGACGCTGGCCGCACTGCTGCTCGCGGAGCCCGCTCCGCAGCTGCTGATGCTGGACGAGCCGACGAACAATCTGGACCTGGCGAGCGCCAAGCAGCTGACGGACGCGCTGGATTCCTACGAGGGCGCGCTCCTGGTCGCCAGCCATGACGTGCCGTTCCTGGAGTCGATCGGCATCACGCGGTGGCTGCTGCTCGACGACGCCGGGGGCGCCGATGGCGGCGGCGGTGGGATGCGGCCGACCACGGCCGAGGAGGTCCGGGAGTCGCTGTGGCACCTGTGAGGCGGGCGCCGGCCTAACCCGACACCGGCGACCGAAGCGGCAGCGGGAGCGGGAGTAAGGCCCAGGACTTGGTGCCCCCCATGGCGGTGAGGACGGGGGTGAGCCCCCAGTCCCCGCCGCACGCCTCGACGACCGCCGAGAGCAGCCACATCCCGCGGCTGCGCCGCCGCCTGCACTCCTCGCTCGCCTCGGGCGAGGAGTGCGCCGGGTGCTGGTCGTAGACGACGATCCTGAGCGCGTCGAACTGCCAGCGCACCTTGAGCATCATCTCCTTGTCCGGTGTGAACCGGTGTGCGCAGGTGACGAGTTCGGAGACGGCGAGGGCCGCGGTGTCGCACAGGTCGGGCAGCCCGTGCCGGGTGAGCAGGGACCGTACGGCGCCCCGGGCGCTGCCCGCGCAGTAGGCGCCGCCGGGGAGGCCTATGGAGTAGCTCAGTTTCTCCGCCTCGGGCGGGACCTGCCGGAACTCGTGGACCGACCGCAGGCCGCGGAGAGTGCCCGTCATCGTGCTGCTCCAAGGTTCTGAATGCGTGGGGCCTGAGGACCGCGGCCCGATCAAGAGCCGTGTGGTCATACGCCCCGTGATCAAAGCCGTGGTCACAGCCGTGGTCATACAAGACCTCAAGGTCGCCCCGTGTGAGACTTGCGCTACCGACCGTAGCGCAACGTGGTGCACAGTGCTACTACTTGTATGACGACTTGATGTTTTCTCATGGCATTTCCGGACTCGTGGCGGGTTTCCCGCATGCCCCACGACCGGAGGAGAGGGGACCCGTGCCACCGAGGAGTACGCCGACCGCGCGACAGCAGCGCCTGGGCTCCGAGCTGCGCAGACTCCGCGAACAGTCGGGCACGTCGGTGCAGCAGGCCGCCGCGCTCCTGGGCGTGGACCGCACCCGGATCCCGAACATCGAATCCGGCCGGATCGCCATCAGCGCCGAGCGCGTCCGCACCCTCGCGTTCAACTACGACTGCCCCGACACCGGGCTGGTCGACCTGCTGGCCTCGATGGCGCAGGAGCGGGACAAGGGGTGGTGGGAGCAGCACCGGGGGATGCTGCCGCCCGCGCTCCTGGACATCTGCGAACTCGAACACCACTCGGTCGAGTTGCACACCGCCGTGACCACGCACATACCCGGGCTGCTGCAGACCGAGGCACACGCGCGGGCCGTCTTCGACACCGCCGACCCGCCGCTGCCCGAGCCGGACCTCCAGTCCCGGCTGGCGCTCCGGATGCAGCGCCAGCAGGTGTTCGGGCGCGAGGCGCCGCCGCTGTACGAGGCGGTCGTGCACGAGGCCGCGCTGCGGATGCAGTTCGGCGGCCCCAAGGTGGCCCGGGCACAGCTGGAGCACATATTGGAACAGTCGGAGCGGGCGCGTACGACGGTGCGCGTGATTCCGTTCACCGCCGGCGGCTTCCCCGGCGCCGGCCAGTCCTTCACGTACGCCGCGGCCGCGATCGGCGAGCTGGACACCGTACAGCTGGACAGTTCGCACGGCTCGATGTTGCTGGATTCGCAGATGAAGCTGCTCCGCTACCGCGGGCTGCTGGAGCGACTGCGCTCGCTGGCGCTGCCGGCCTCCGGGTCCCGCGAGTTCATCCACGCCATCGCGCAGAGCCTCTGACCGGCTGACCGGCTGACTGACCACCTGACCGGATCCGAAGAGGAGACGAGAGAACGACATGAGCGCGACCACCACACCCACGGCTGCTCCGGCGACGGCGCCGGCGGCCACCCCGGCGGCGCCCGGCATCGCGTGGGACGAGGCCTTCTGCAGCGAGGGCGCGAACTGTTTCCGCTTCGGGCTCGACGCCGAGGGGAAGGCCTACATCGGCACCACGGAGTCCGCCGCGTACGTCACCGACTCGATCGACGCCCTCCGCGCACTCATCTCCGCCGTCAAGGCGGGAGCCGCGGACCACCTGCTCGCGTGACTTTGGACCCTCCGAAACCCCTTCTGAGCCCTTTCAAACTGCGCAGATAACGGGACGTAACCGGACAGATGTCCGGGTGGGGCTTGGCTGGCCTTGATGTCGCGCTTAACCTACGACTCCGTAGGCTACGGAACCGTAGGTAATTCGCTTTGCACTCAGGAGCACCCGTGACGATCACCTCTCCCCACCTCGGCAGCTCGGAGGCGTGGACGGACGCCAAGCTGCTGTTCGCGCTGGAAGAGGTGGTCGAGAAGGAACTCAACCGCCATCTGAAGGTCACCAAGGACTGGATGCCCCACGAGTACGTTCCGTGGAGCGACGGCCGCAACTTCCCCGGCTTCTTCGAGGACGGCGAAGCCTGGGACCCGGCGCAGTCCAAGGTCACCGAGATCGGCAAGATCGCGCTCGTCGTGAACCTGCTCACGGAGGACAACCTCCCCAGCTACCACCACGAGATCGCGTCCCTTTTCGGCCGCAACGGCGCGTGGGGCACCTGGGTGCACCGCTGGACCGCCGAAGAGGGCCGCCACGGCATCGTGATGCGCGACTACCTGCTGGCCTCGCGCGCCGTGGACCCGGACAAGCTGGAAGCATTCCGGATGCAGCACATGTCGGAGGGTTTCGAGTCCGACAACCGCCACTCGATGCTCCACTCCGTGGCGTACGTGGCCTTCCAGGAACTCGCGACCCGCATCTCGCACCGCAACACCGGCCACCAGTCCGGTGACCCGGTCTGCGACCGCATGCTGGCGCGCATCGCGCAGGACGAGAACCTGCACATGGTCTTCTACCGCAACCTGCTGGGCGCGGCCTTCGAGATCGCCCCGGACCTGACGATGCAGGCCGTACGGGACGTCGTGGTCGACTTCCGGATGCCCGGACACGGGATGCCCGGCTTCGAGCGGATGGCCGCGCAGATGGCGATCGGCGGGGTCTACAACCTGCGGATCCACCACGACGACGTGCTGAGCCCCGTGATCCGCTTCCTGAAGATCATGGAGATCGACGGTCTCGGCCCGGAGGGCCAGAAGGCCCAGGAAGAGCTCGGGCTCTTCATGAACGGCCTGGACTCCGAGGCCCGCAAGTTCGACGAGCGCCTGGCCGCCCGCGCGGCGCGCATCGCGGCCCGCAAGGCCTGACGGCCACAGCCGCCACAGCTGTACGTGACGCGGAACCCCGGCAGAGCGGCGCTCTGGCGGGGGTCCGCCGCGGGCCCCGCGGGCCCCCGGGGCCCCGCCCGGGGGGTAAAAACAAAAACCAGCCCCCCCCAGCCCCCCCCCCCCCCACACCCCCCCCCCCCCCCCCCCCCCCCGCGCGCCGCCCGGGGGGGGGGCCCCCCCCTCGTCCGCGTCGTCCGCGTGTTCCGCGTCAGGTGCGGCGGCCCCGCTCAGGGCCGGAGCGGCGGGCGCAGGGCCTGGCGCTCGGATTCCGAGAGGCCGCCCCAGACGCCGAAGCGCTCGTCGTTGGACAGCGCGTACTCAAGGCAGGCCTTCCGACCCTCACACGCCCCGCAGAGCCGCTTCGCGTCGCGCAGCGAGGAGCCGGGCTCCGGGAAGAAGAATCCCGGGCCCGTCTGAGCGCACAGCGCGAGCTCGTACCAGGCGGGGGCGGGGGCGGCGGCGGTGAGGGTTGCGGTGGTGTTCATCGACATGCCGCAGAGCCTGGTCGGCGGCGATGGACGTCTCATCAACGACTGATCAACACCGTTCACGCACGAAGTCCCCCTCGCAGAGTGCACGACCGTGCGTTCGATGAGTTCGGTACGATGGGGGCATGGCAGACGGACGCGTGGAGCGCGGAAACCAGACGCGGCGAACCGTCCTGGAGCGGACGATGAGCATCGCCTCGGTGGACGGTCTCGAAGGCCTTTCCCTGGGGAAGATCGCCACGGACCTGGGGCTGAGCAAGAGCGGCGTCTTCGCCCTCTTCGGCTCCAAGGAGGACCTCCAGCTCGCCACCGTCCGGGCCGCCAGGTCCGTCTTCGTCGAGCAGGTGGTCCGGCCTGTACGGGACGAGCCCGCCGGCATCGCCAAGGTGTGGCGGCTGTGCGAGAGCTGGCTCGACTACTCCGGGCGCCGGGTCTTCCCCGGCGGCTGCTTCTTCTACGCCGCCGCCGCCGAGTTCGACTCGCGCCCCGGGCACGTCCGCGACGAGGTCGCCAAGAACCGCGACGACTGGACGCGTTACGTGGAAGGGCTGCTGGACGAGGCCCGGCTGGCGGGCGGGTTCCGCGAGCCGGCCGACTTCACGGACGTGCAGCAGCTGGCCTTCGAGATCATCGCCCTGATGGAACTGGCCAACGCGCACTCCGTACTGCACGAGGACGCCGTGGGCTACGCGCGGGCGAGCCGCGGCATCCTCACCCGGCTGCGCGCGGCGACGGCCGCCCCGGAGGAACTCCCGGAACGGCCGCCCACGATCGATTTCCCGCTCTTCGGCTCCTCCGCCGCCGGCGTTCCCGCCGTCAGCCTCCCTCTCCCTGCCGATTCCGGCCGCTGAGGCGCATCGAGCAGCCCGCGACGGCCGCACCCAGCGCGGTGAGCGCGGTGAGCATGAAGACCCCGCGCCAGTGTTCCCCGGCGCCCGCCCCCGTACCCGTACCCGTACCCGCCCCCGTGAGCAGAGCCGCGGTGGCGGCGACGCCGAGTGCGCCGCCCAGCTGGCGGGCCGTCATCAGCAGGCCGGTGCCGGCCGCGAAGCGCCGGGGCGGAAGGCCGGCCGAGGCGGCCGTGGAGATCGCGGTCACGACCACGCCGATGCCGAGCCCGCCGAGCAGCCCGGCCGGCAGGAAGATCTGGGCGTAGGAGGCCGAGTCCTCGACCCAGCCCCACAGCAGCAGGGCGTTGGCCGCGAAGATCAGGGATCCGAGGGTGACGGCCGCCCACTGGAGGCGGGCGGGGACCCGGCGGCCGACGGCGAGCGCGCCGACCATGGCGAACAGGGCGCCGGGGGTGACCCCGAACCCGGCCTGGAGGACCGAGTAGTTCCAGCGGCCGATGAGGTAGGACGGGCCGGTCAGCAGCCATGCGTACATGGCGGCGCCGAAGAGCAGGGCGGCGATGTTGGCGCGGGCGAAGAGCGGGTCGCGCCACAGGTCCCGGTCCACGGCCGGGGCGGGATGAGTGCCCGAGCGGCGCAGCGCGAGGGCGCTCGCCAGGGCGCCGCCGACGACGAGGACGAGGACCTTCGGGTCGGTCCAGCCCCACTCCGCGCCCTGGGACAGCCCGGCGACCACTCCCCCGATGCCGAGGGCGAGCGCGACCGTGCCGACGGGGTCGGGGAGGCGGTGCCCGGTACGCGGCTCCCGGGGGATGACCCGGGCGGCGGCCCAGCAGAGCGCGAGGCCCAGCGGCACGTTGACGAGGAAGATGGCCCGCCAGTCCCACCACTCGACCAGCAGCCCGCCGATGCTGGGGCCGACGGCGGCGGCGAGACCACCCGCCGCCGACCAGGCGCCGAGGGCCGCGGCCCGCCGGGCGGGCGGGGTGTGGGCGAGTACGAGGCCCAGCGCCGCCGGGAGCATCCCGGCGGCGGCCGCCCCTTGGAAGGCGCGGGCCAGGATGAGCAGCTCGGCACTGGGAGCAGCGCTCGCGGCGAGCGAGGTGAGGGTGAAGGCGAGGGCGGAGCCGATGAACAGCACGCGTCGGCCCAGGGTGTCCGCGAGCCGGCCCGCTGCGGCGAGCAGGGCGGCGAACAGCACGGCGTAGGCGCTGACGACCCAGGTCAGACGGGCCAGCGACACCTCGGGAAAGGCGTGCCGCAGATCGGGGAAGGCGACGTTGACGACGGTGGCGTCGAGAAAGGCGAGAAAGGTAACGGCGGAGGCGAGCCCCAGGATCCGCCCGACCCCGGGCCCCTCCCCGGCACCCGGGTCGGGGGCGGGGGCAGGGGGGATGTCAGCGTCGACATCCGGCCGGGTTGCGGTCATCGCGCGCCCGCCGAAATCCCGGTCGCATCCGTAGCCGGGGGCCGGGCTTCAGCGGGAACCTCGACGGGAGTACCGGTACCGTCCGCAGGTTCCGCGAGGAACTCGGCGGCGGTCGCGATGATGTCCGGGTCGGCGAGGATGCGCCGGTGGCCGAGCCCGCGGGTCTCGATCAGGCGGGCCCGCTCCCCGTAGGCCGCTGCGAGGGCGCGGGACTGGGAGGGGTCCACGGTGTCGTCGTCGACGTCGTGCACGAGCAGGATGTCCGAGGGGATCTCCTCGGGGTGGCGGCACGCGTCGAAGCGGGGCCAGACATCGGGCTCGGCAGGGAAGAGGCGGCGCTGGACGTGGCGCCGCAGGGCGTCTTCGACGGCCTGGTTCACACCCAGGTTGGCGCGGAACTGCGCGGCGAGGTAGTCGAATTCGGCGACGCTCCCGATGCCTACGATCCGGTCGGCCCGGATCCCGTCCCGCAGCGCGAAGAAGGTGGCGACCACGCCGAAGGAGTGGGCCACGACGGCCGAGAAGTCCCCGTACCGCGCGTGCAGTTGCCGGATGATCTCGCGCTGCCGCAGGATCGTGGTGGCCCGGCCGCCGGACTCACCGTGGCCGGGGGCGTCGAAGGACACGACGGTCCGGCCCTGCGCGCGCAGGGCCTCGACGAAGCCGGTGAACCGCGAGGCGCGCGAGGTCCAGCCGTGCACGACGAGGACGGGCCGCCCGCCCTCGCCCCAGCGGTACGTGGTCACGGGTATCCCGTCCACGACGATCCGCCCGGTCACGGCCCGAGCCATGACCTCCGCTTCACCGGCCCGCACCCGCGGCCGTCCGAGCGGCCGCACGAACAGCGCGAACGCCACCCGCCCGACCGCGCCCGGGGCGGCCCGGGCGGTGATGTTGAGGGTGGTGCTCAGGAGTGAAGCCATGGGATGCATGCCCGGTTCTCCGGATCTCCTCAGAGTGGCCACCACAAAGATGGCGAGGTCAAGACGTCGACCACATATTAGCACGACCGTTCGTGTTCTTTTTTGGCTGGCGACCGGCCCGGCACAGAGCCACCACAAGGCCGCCCGTCGCAAGCGCGGGTCAGGCGACCTCCTGATGCTCGGGCGCCTTCCGCGTCTTCACCCCGCCGACGATGAGCGCCAGCCCCACGACGGCGATGCCGAGGTAAGCGGTGGACGGAAGGTCGACGACCTTGTGCATCCAGCCCCACTCCGTGCCGAAGAGGGCCTGCGAAGCGAAGCTGACGAGCCCCTGGGCTCCTATGACGTAGCCGATGCTTTCGACGGTGTATCCGATGGTTGTTCGCACGGATCAACCCTCTCGCGGCGGTGTCGCAAGATCGTCCTCCACAGGGCCGAAAGCTCAGTAGGCCAAAGGATGTAGTCGCCTGCGGAGAGCACCGGGACCGCACCGCACCGCACCGCACCGCGGCAGAGGCCCTGCGCGAAACCGATCGGCCGGCCGTGGCCGGGCTGCGATGATGCCTCTGTTTCCGGGGCGGAGGGCATTTGTCCGTTTTCGTGTGTTCGAGGTGCGGCGCCGAGCTGACGACCCCGCTGGCCCGGGTCGCCCTGCCGGCCCACGCCCATCAGAAGTACGGGAACGGCATTCAGCTCCCGGTGCTCATGGAGCCGGGCACGTTCGCCGTGGACCCTGAGCCCTGGGGGCCGCCGTGGCGGACATGGGAGGAGATCCATCTGGACGAGGCGGCCGGCCGCGGTGTCTACGCACCGGTCCGTGCCCTGTCCGACGGCGCGCCCGGCGCGGTCGTCATCGCACCCGGCGACGCCCGCGGCACTCTGCTGATCCCGGAGAAGGCCGGCGGCTACTGCTGCGGCCTCGACGGGGCCGATGGCCCCAACATGGCCTGCGCGGTGTGCAGCCTGCCCGTGGCGAGCCGGATCGACGACTGCTCGCTCTGGCGGGCGGTGTGGCTCGCCCCCAACGCCGTGCGCCGCCTCCCCGTCGACGGCGCCGACGGCGCACCGCTCTCCTGGGCGGAGCTGATGGCGCAGGGGAAGGGCACGCCGCCGTTCGAGCCGATGGCCACGTGGGGGTCGCGACTGAAGTCGAGCCACTGGTCCCACCACGTGTGGTCCTGGAGCCCTCAGTGGGAGGCCGCGGCCGGCCAGGCGCTCGCCCACCTGCTGGCGGCCTCGGAAGGCCGGCCGGTCACGGTCCCCGACGGCCTGGTCAAGGAAGTGTTCCAACGCGCCCTCGACGCCCTGCTGCCCGCGGGTCCACCGGCGCGGCACGCCGCCATAGCCGGGCCGGGCCGGGACGGCCCGGCCCGCGCCCGACCCGGAAGGTCCTCCGCGACGACCCGCCCGCGCCGCGCCCCGGTCACCTGTTCCGGGCCGACCTGGAAGCGTTCCGGCACACCCTGGCCCGGCTGCCGGCCGTCCGAAGCCCATGGCTGCGCGAGATCCTCGAAAACCTCGCGCACCACCTACGGGCCGGCCTCTTCTCACGCCGCCGCTCCTGACCGTTCGGGCTCAGTCGTGCTTCGCGCGGCTCGGTTGGACGCGTTTCGGTTCGCCGGGCATCTTCGGGTAGTCAGGGGGGTACGGCATGTCGCCGAGGCCGTGGTCGTGTTCGTGGCGGTCGGCCAGTTCCAGTGCGGCGTCGAGGGAGAAGGCGTGGTCGTCCATGTCCGCGTGCAGATCGCCCAGTTCCGCGAAGCGCGCCGGCATCGTCACGATGTCGAAGTCGCGCGGCTCCGCCGCGTCCAACTCGTCCCAGCGCAGCGGTGCCGAGACGGGGGCGTGCGGGTGCGGGCGGATGGAGTAGGCCGAAGCGATGGTGCGGTCGCGCGCCGTCTGGTTGTAGTCGACGAAGATCCGCTCGCCCCGCTCCTCCTTCCACCACGCGGTGGTGACCTTCCCCGGCATCCGGCGCTCCAGATCACGGCCGATCGCGATCGCGCACCTGCGGACCTCGGTGAAGGTCCAGCGCGGCGCGATCGGAACGAAGACGTGCAGGCCGCGGCCGCCCGAGGTCTTGGGCCAGCCGCGCAGCCCCAGTTCCTCCAGCAGCGCGCGCAGTTCGTGGGCGACCGCCACCGCGTGGTGGTAGTCGGTGCCCGGCTGCGGGTCCAGGTCGATGCGCAGTTCGTCGGGACGGTCGGTGTCGTCCCGGCGCACCGGCCAGGGGTGGAAGGTGAGGCAGCCCAGATTGGCGGCCCACAGGACGGCGGCCGGCTCGGTCGGGCAGATCTCGTCGGCGGTGCGCCCGCTCGGGAAGGCGATGTGGGCGGTGGGGATCCAGTCGGGCAGGTTCTTCGGGGCCCGTTTCTGGAAGAAGGACTCGCCCTCCACTCCGTCCGGATACCGCTCCAGGGTCGTGGGCCGGTTGCGCAGGGCGCGCGTGATGCCGTCCGCGACCGCGAGGTAGTAGGTGGCCACGTCCCTCTTGGTGAGTCCGCGCTCCGGGAAGTACACCTTGTCCGGGCTGGACAGCCGGACCGCCCGGCCACCCGCCTCCAGCTCGATCGCATTGCCCGCAGCACCCATGTGCGCCACGGTAGGCGGGCCCGGCCGGGGCCGCACACCGAGCAGGTCCGGGCATGCCACCGCAGAATCGGAGACATGGATCTGCCGGTGATGCCGCCCGTGAAGCCGATGCTCGCCAAGTCCGTGGCCAAGATCCCGCCGGGCATGCAGTACGAGGCCAAGTGGGACGGCTTCCGGGCGATCGTCCACCGCGACGGGGAGGAGATCGAGCTCGGCAGCCGTACCGGGAAGAGCCTGACCAGGTACTTTCCCGAGCTGGTGGTCGCGCTCAAGGCCAATCTGCCCGACCGCTGCGTCGTCGACGGCGAGATCGTCCTCATCCACGGCGGACGGCTCGATTTCGACCGGCTCAGCGAGCGGATCCATCCCGCCGCCTCCCGGGTGAAGATGCTCGCCGAGACGACGCCCGCCGCCTTCGTCGCCTTCGATCTGCTCGCTCTAGGCGACGAGTCCCTCCTCGACACCCCGCTCGCCGACCGCCGTACCGCCCTGACCCGGATGCTCTCCACTTCCCGTCCCCCCGTGCATCTCGCGCCCGCGACCACCGACCCCGCGCTCGCGCAGGAGTGGTTCGAGCGATTCGAGGGCGCCGGGCTCGACGGGGTCGTCGCCAAACCCCTCGATCTTCCCTACCGGCCCGATGCCCGCCTCATGTTCAAGATCAAGCACGAGCGTACGGCCGACGTCGTCATCGCGGGATTCCGTTTCCACAAGAGCGGTCCGATTGTCGGATCGCTGCTTCTGGGCCTGTACGACGCCCACGGCGTCCTCCAGCACGTGGGCGTCTGCGCCGCCTTCTCCATGAAGCGCCGCGCCGAACTCGTCGACGAGCTCGCACCGCTCCGGATGCCCGATCCGGAGGGCCATCCGTGGGCCGCCTGGGCCGAGGAGGCCGCCCACGAGAGCGCCCGGCTGCCCGGGGCGCAGAGCCGCTGGACGGGGAAGAAGGACCTGTCCTGGGTGCCGCTGCGCCCCGAGTGGGTCTGCGAGGTCGCGTACGACACCCTTACCAACAGGATAGAGGGAGAGGAAGCGAGCGGTCCGGGAAGGTTCCGGCATACGGCCCGGTGGCGCCGCTGGCGGCCCGACCGAACCCCCGAGAGCTGCACCTACGATCAGCTTGAGGAAGTGGTGGGCTACGACCTGGACGAAGTCCTCGGCTTGAAGGACACGTAGACACGCCCGGTTTCCCGTTCTCTCAACCATGATCCCTTGACCCTGATGACTCTGGCTCGGGAGCATCGAACGCGGCACTTCCGCCGCACGGGAGAGGGGAACCGGAAGCCATGAAGGTGACCAAGCTGATCAGCACCTGTGACCTCAAGGACTGCCCCACGATCTACGCGACCGACAGGGGCACGTTCCTCGTCCAGGGTGAGACGCCCACCGACCACGGACTCAAGATCCCGCCCACGAAACCCTCGTGGAGATCCCCGTCGAGCTGATCAAGAAGGCCATTGCCGATGGCCTCATCTAGCACCCTCGCCGAGCTCTTCGAGCGGTTCCAGCACGAGGCGTTCCGCCTGAAGACCCTGGACGACTACAGCGGATCGGGAAACGTCGATGCCTACCGAGCCTTCCGGGCCGGCCAGGAGCAGCCGGAGGGCTACAACGCCGGATGGGTCGAAGAACTCCGGGGTCTCGCCCACGAGGGCAAGTGGGTGTACCGCGTGCACGTCCTCAAGCGGCCTCTCACGGACTACCTCCGCTTCGAAGTCGGCTGGGGCTACCGGACGAACATGACCGGCGGGGAAGAGTTCTTCATCCTCGATGTGACGGACGCCCCGAACCCTCTCGAAGCCGCCCCGGACTTCTGGCTCTTCGACTCCAAGGACACGGCCGTCATGCGGTACGACGATGCCGGGGGTACCTCGGCACTGATGTTCTGCCGGAAGAGCAAGCCGCCGCTTACGTCGCCTACCGGGAAGCGGCACTCGCCCACGCGGAGCCGTTCACCGACTGGTGGGCCAAGTACGGCGAGTGAACAAAGCACAGCTTGGGGCCGCGCTGCGGGCACATGGTGACCGTCGAAACCCGACCCAACTCGGCTCAGGGCCAGATGAGAAGGCAAGGCTTCGTTCGTCATCGGATCAGTCGCCCTTCGTCCACGCAGGCCTCGCAGGCCTCGCGGCGGGTTGGGTGGGCGTGCATGTGGAAGCTGCACCAGTCTTCTGGGTAAGTCCGAGCTGCTGGCCAAATGCGGACGGCGGCCGGGGTGCTGCCAGGCACCACGTAGCGGGACTTCGAGCGATGGCCGAGAAGTTCATCGGATCGATTGGGGACTGGTCCACGCTTGGCCATGGTGGAACTCCTTCAAGGTCGGGATGCGGGTGGGGCGGCCCTGCCGGAGGCTGGGGCCATGGAGAGACGCGCAGTCGTGTATCCACCGGATGAGCGCGGGTGGCGGAAGGTCCGGTACGACGAGCAGATACTCGGGACCGCCTACCAGGCGAGCGACGTGGTCGAGTTCCTGCGGGAAGCAGGACACCCAGACCCAGACGCCGCAGACCGCACGGACGAAGCGCTCTTCGAGTGGCGCGGGGGAGGCCCGGAGACCTGGGCCGACTCGCCTTCGTGACCGCAGTGATCCGTGATCGTTGGCAGGCCATGAACAACCTGCCTGTGATGCAGAGCCTTAAGCGTTAAGCCTTAGCGCTGCGGTGCAAGGCCTTAAGCCTTGAAGACATTTTCAGGAAGTCGCACATGTTCTCCCTTGCGTGTCCGGGCATCAAGGGTGGTCTCGGCCTTCATGAGGGCTCGGGCCCTAACGGTGTCTCCCTCGGCAGGATGCGCTTAGCGAGGGCCACCCAAAGCGAGCAAGGGCTGGAGCCGTAAGGGCGGTAGCCGCCCTTGGAGTCGTTGCGAGGGGACCGGATGAAGGGGCACCCGGGGCGACGGCAAGCAAGGTGGGTCATGGGGGTAACTCCTCTGTGAGGTCTGGATGGTTGGCGCCTGGGTTGTGCTGGCCGGCACGCGGGGCCCCAGCATCGTGAGCCCTGCTCTTAGCTCCCTCGCAGCCTGAACAGTCCTGATGCCACCTCCCGGACCCCATGACGTTGCTGGAAGCCATACGGACACCAGGAACGGTTTGCGGCACGTCCAGCACGTAGACCGGCAGCAGAGCCTCCCCCGAGGCTCCGAGAACCCGCTCACCAGCCTTCGGTACGGCCCACGTACTCACCTCGTGGTACTTGGGCTGTTGACGCTTCCACGCGTCCAGCCGCGTAGGTACCAGCCTCGGCCTCTTGATGGTTCGTGGGGCTACCCCTTCAGGCCTTCGTGGAGGGGCCGATAGCTGGCCCGAGTTGCAGCACGGGCAGGAGCCGGCAGTGCACGAGGGGTCCCCGGCGGGGGTGCCGTTGCAGCCGGTCGAGCGGATACAGCGGTCCTGGCCGACGAGGACGGCGGCGACCTTCGAGCAGTGGCGGTCCCCTCGGGCCGCGACGACCTCGGCTATGCCGATGAAGTAACTCACCCAGTCGGGTCGTTGCTTGACGCTGATCTTCAATCTCCTTGCCCACCTGCATGTTTGTAGCGGGTGGGATGTCCGGCTACAGTCAGGATGAGTAGTTGTCTTAGGGACGATCGGCCCTACCCGTATTCGGGGATTCGTCGGTCGCACCTGACCTCACAACTGCTTCCTCTATGTTCCATGTTCTATGTCTTCTTGCGCCGGGCCGGTAGTGATGCCAACTCGGCTGCGATCCACCATTTCTTGGGCCACGATGACCCAAGGAGGACCACAGTTGGTCCTCAAGCGTGCCCTTTGCATGATGTATTTGTGCGATGGGTAGCCCGCAGCTGTAGTACCTGCTGCACAGGAGCGTCGGAGTTTTATTCACCCGACCTCAACGAACACCACCCAACCGGGTGGGGCACGGCCGTGCGGGCGTCGTGCTTCGACAGATTCGTCTGTCTTCGTTGAGGTCGTCATGCGCTGCCTTGTCGCAGCGTCGGGCACCCCTCCATCGAAGACGGCCTTAGGCGTCCGGGGAGGCGCTGTGTGGCCCGTTATGCAAGAGCTTGCCGTTTCTGGCGGTTGGATGCTCCTGTGGTTCGTTACCGTGCTAGCGCTCATGCTCATCGTGTGCTTGACGATCGCCCTCTATAAGGCGCCGCCTCGGACACGTCCGGAGATCATCCGGGCTCTCGCTGAGCTAATGACCTTCTGGAAGAAGCGCTAGACCCCACCCGGCCGCCTCCCCGCTACTCGTCGAAGAAGCGGACGAGGCGGCCGTATGTCTGATGCCCCTTGATGACCCGATGGCCGGCCCCTCCCGGAGGGGGAGGGGCTCAAGCTGCGAGCCTCCTAGAGATTCGCTTCGGAGTGGCCTTGGTTTGATCTCGGAGAGTCACGCACTCCGCGTGGTCGCATCCGTTCCAGGTGCCGTTACAGGCAACAAGGTCGGGAATGTGACCGAGCCTCTCCCCGGAGGGTTCCGGGTCGAGAGTCACGGGTCCCGCGTCCTGAGTCGCGGGTCACGAGTCACGAGTCACGAGTCACGAGATGAGGGTTCCGAGTCAGGGGTCACGAGTACCGAGTTACGAGTTAGTTCCCCTCCGGGGGGGGAAGAACCGGCCTCGATCTGCACTCGACGGGTGGATAGGTGCAGCTCCTCGTACTCCTCGCGCAGGGACGGCGGCACCAGCAGCGAGCCGCTGGCGTTGTTCAGGTGGGTGAGGATGCCCAGGACGTACTCCATCCCGTTGCGGCTGATCTCAAGCTCCCCGTCCGTCCGCCGCTGGCGGACCATCTCGACGCACAGCCACTTGTTCCCCTTGGCGGGGTTGAAGACGTTGATGGTGGTCATGCAGCGGGCTCCCCCTCAGTGATCGCGTACCAGGTACCGTCGTTGGTGTGAAGGTTCGGGCCTAGGAACGTTGCGTCGGCCCTCAGGGCCTCGGCTTCCTCGCGGGTCAGGTCGTAGTGAAAAGTGGTTCCGGTCCCTTTCAGGGCAGCCTTCATCTCGGATTCCTTTCGGAGTTCATGCAGGGGTGGCGGGATTCATGGAAGCACGAGATGGCCGAATTTCGCAAATTGATGCAATGGTGAGGCTATCCCCCGCTTAGCGATAAGCCTTATCCGGCTAGCTCTAACAGTCATCAGCACTTAGGGACTAAGACTTAGTGACGCTTGGCCCAGTTAGCGAGATAAGCCTTATTCGAGCTTAGTCGGTTAGGCGACTTGCTTAGCGATGCGGCCTTATCTAAGCCATCGCATTGCGTGACCGAGACTTCTCCAGGAGACCCCACCGCAGCCAGCCGGACGGGGCGTCAACGTTGATGCGACCGGTACCGATGCCCTTGGGCTTCCTCGGATCCACCCAGAGCTTCACGCCGATGCGGCGCAGCTCAGCGCCCCTCTCAAGCAGTGTCGCCCCTTCCCAGAAGCGCCCGTACGTCTCCCCCGTCGGGGTCCACTGCTCGGACTGCGGAACGACCGGTTCGACCTCCATTCGCCCCTTCAAGTCATTGATCTCCGGGGTGTAGTCAACGCCCGGGATCACTTCAAGCAGGTGGCGCTCTACCCCGGACGCCATCAGGCGTATGTAAGCGTCAAGGACTTCCCACAGCTCATTAGCTGCAATCGTCTTCACCGGGCAGTTCAGCGTGTTGCAGTGGTAGCGGCCAAGGTACTCCGTACCGTCCGCATGATTGGGCTGCGGTAGGTAGTGAAACTTCTTAGTGCACTCAGGGCGCCAAATGACGTCGGCAAGCGGGTTGGCGTTAGCTCGTGGCGGCTTGATCGTGCGCGCCCGCGCGTCCATCTCGCGTTGCACCTGTTGGAAGAGCCCCATCGTGATGAGCGGCTTGGCTCGGCTGTTGCCGTGGCTGTCTTCGCCAAGGAGGTTCGCGCGTGACCGGAGCATGTTCTTCACCGTGCGGTGGTTCCACTGCCCCTGAAGGACATCTACGGGGGACCATGTCCGACGGTCCGCAACGGTAGAGAAGAGCGGCACCGTGTCCGGTACCAGCCTCCAGTTGCCCTTGCTACCTGTGATTCGGTAGCCGTACGGAACCGTTCCTCCGTGCCAGCGGCCAGCCTCCCGAGCGCGCGCTCGGGAGTCCCGGTTCCGCTCCTGGATCGCTTCCCACTCCCACCCACCGACCATGGCGAGCAGCTCCGCGTGGGCCTTACCCGCGCGGGTTCGGGTGTCAACTCCGTCAGCCGAGACGAGACCAGGGCCCGAGGGCGGGGCGCTTGAAGAGGTGAACTTCCCGGCCGGACACGTCCCTGTCACGCGCAGTACGCCCAGTTGGAGGAGGTCGTCGGTTACGACCTCGCCGAGGTGCTCGGGCCCGCCGCCGCCGGCTGAGCCGGCCCCTTATCCCCCGAGCCGCGACCCCCCGCCGCTCAGCCCGCCGTCAGCTTCTCCCACTCCGCCCGGCTCGGCCCGGCCTCGTGCGGGACGTAGTCGGGGTGCTCCGACAGCCACCGCGCCACCCGCGCCCTGATCTCCGGATCCGCGTAGGCCCGCTCGGGCGGATCGGCCAGGTGCCGGACCCTGGCCCGCGCCCGCATCACCTCCGGATCCTCCAGCGCGCAGTCGAACAGTGCCGCCACCTCCCGGGCCGTCCCCGTCCGCCCGGCCCGGGTCGCGAACCGTTCCCCGATGGCCCCGTCCGCGACGACCTGGAAGTCGAACCACGGCTTGAGGGTGCGTACCGCCCACCCGTGGTACTCGGCCGCGAACCGCTCCGATCCCGGGTCCTGGTGCGCCGTACGGGCCACCCGGTGCGCGGCCCACAACGTGAGCGAGGTGCCCTGTCCGAGCGTCGGGTTGGTGTGGGTGACGGCGTCGCCGACGGGTACGAACCCGGTCACCACCGGCCCCCGCTCGTCGACGAGCGAACTCCAGCGGTTGTCGAGCCCCGCCGTGGCCAGTACGTCCGACAGCGGTTCGGCGCCCAGGCCCAGCCAGGCCGCGCCGGGCGGGAAGGACCGTGCGGCGGCCTCGAAGACGGCGGGGTTTCGCAGTCCGGAGCGCGTGGCGTCCGCCGTGTGCACGAACAGGGTCACGGCGAACACCCGGTTGTCGGCCGGGAAGACCGCGCATCCGGCGAAGCTGCCGCCGGTCACCGCCCAGGGCCGCCGCGGCCCTTCCTCGCGGCCTTCGGGCAGCCGGTACCAGCGGCAGAAGTAGGCGAGGCCGGTGCGGTGCCGCTCCACGGTGCCGGGCCGGCAGCCGATGGCCGCCAGCCAGCGCTCGGCGCCGCCGCGCCGCCCGCCCGCGTCCACGACGAGATCCCCCTCGTACGTTCCCGCCTCGGTGGCCACTCCCGTCACACGAACCCCGGAAGCCCCGCCCCCGGAAGCCCGTCCCCCAGGAGCCCCGCCCCCGGCGGCCCCGTCCCCCGCCGCGATCAGCCCGCCCACCGGCTCCCCGTACCGGCAGACCACGCCCGGTTCGGCTCTCAGGGCCGTGGCCAGCGCGCTCTCCAGCACGATGCGCCGGGCCTGGAGCATCACGAGGTCCTCGTCGCCGGGCCGGGCGGGCGGACGCACGTCGAACCAGTCCAGCTCGTGCCGCTCGCGCGCGCCCAGCCGGAGCATTTCGGCGTGCACATCGGGCAGTTCCTCGCGCAGCACGTTGCGTGCGGCGCCGAGCAGCGCGTGCGGCTGGTTCGCCTGTGGTACGGCCGGCCTGCGCCAGCCGAAGAAGTCCCGGTCGAGCGCGGTGCCGGGGGCCCTCGTATCGCGTTCGAAGAGCTCGGCGGTATGTCCGTGGCGTGCCGCGAGCAGCGCGGTGGCCAGCCCTCCGACGCCCCCGCCGATAACCAGCACATGTGCCATTGCGCCCCCAAGCCGATGAACGTACGACGATCAGACCGCCGGAAGCCTGCGCGGGCGGAGCCTGGCCGAAACCCGCACAACTGTCCTAACGGAATGGCGGAATGGCGGAATGACGGAATGACGGAACGACGGAACGATCACGGCCGGCGGCACGAGGCCCCGAACGCTACGGCCGCTCCGGCCGCTACGGCCGCCCCGCCATCGCACGCGGCGCGAAGTTGCCGTCGCCCAGGTCCTCCGCCAGCAGCCGCTTGGCGATCGCGTCCGCCGCCGCCCGCAGTTCCGCGCTGCGCGGCCGCCCCCGGTCCTTCTCCAGCTGGTCCCCCAGCCACTGCGCCCACGCGGCCGAGATCACACCCGCCTCCCGCTCCCCCGCCGGGGTGTGCGCGTAGAAGCCGTTCTGCCGCGTCAGGTAGCCCTCCTCCACCATCCGTTCGAAGACCGGCAGCAGCACTTCCGGGGGCAGGTGGCGCCGCGCCGCCATGAATCCGAGGCTCGCGTGGCCGACCGTACGGGTCATCAGGTCCACCTGCATGACCGCCCACGCCCCCGCCATGTCCAGCCGCGTGTCCGAGGCGTCCACGATCCCGCGCGCCGTCTCCGCCCCCATGCTCCGCACCAGCTTGCCGACCGCCAGCTCCAGCAGCTTCGCCGAGTCCCCGGAGGCGGTGGCCGGCGAGCCGAAGCCGTCGCCCATGTCCGTGGAACCGGCGCGGGCGCTGTCGCGCAGCTTGACCTGCTTGAGGAAGAGCGCGACGACGAAGCCGACCACCGCCACCGGCACGGTCCACAGGAACACCGTCTGGAGGGTGTCCGCGTACGCCTCGACGACCGGTCCGGCCGCCGCCGGATCGAGCCCCTTCACGCCCTGCGGGCTCTGCGCGGCCTTGCCCAGCAGCTGCGCGTCCTGCCCGGTGGCGCGCGCCGCCTCCGCGACCGCCGACGCCAGCGCGGGCTTGAGGGTGTTGGCGTAGATCGTGCCGAAGACGGCGGTCCCGAAGGCGCTGCCGAGCGTACGGAAGAAGGTGACGCCCGAGGTCGCGGTGCCGAGGTCGACGTAGTCCACGGTGTTCTGCACGGCGATGGTCAGCACCTGCATGCACAGGCCGATGCCGACGCCGAGCACGAACATGTAGAGCGATTCCAGCCAGGCGTTGGTCTGCGGACCCATCCGGGACAGCAGGTAGAGCCCGAGTCCCATGACGGCGCAGCCCACGATCGGGAAGATCCGGTACTGGCCGGTCTTGCTCGTGACGTTGCCGCTGAAGACCGACGCGATCAGCAGGCCGATGACCAGCGGAAGGGTCCGTACGCCGGACACGGTGGCCGAATCCCCGTCCACGTACTGCAAGTAGGTCGGCAGGAAGGTCATCGCGCCGAGCATCGCGAAGCCGACGACGAAGCTGAGGACGGAGCAGACCGCGAAGACGGGGTTGTGGAACAGCCGCATCGGCAGCATCGGTTCCTCGGCCCGGCTCTCCACCAGGCAGAACAGCGCCAGTGCCACGACGCCGCCCGCGAAGAGCCCCATGATGAGCGGCGAGGTCCAGGCGTACTCGTTCCCGCCCAGGCTCGTGGCCAGGATCAGCGCGCTCGCGCCGATCGCGACCATCGCGATGCCCAGGTAGTCGATGACGGGCTTGCCCGCCGCGCGTACCGAGGGGATCGTCTTCGCGGCCGCCGCGACCACCAGGATCGCGATCGGGACGTTGACGTAGAAGGCCCAGCGCCAGGTCAGGTGGTCGGTGAAGAGTCCGCCGAGCAGCGGCCCGATCACCGTGGCGACGCCGAAGACGGCGCCGATCGCGCCCTGGTACTTGCCGCGTTCGCGCAGCGGGACCACGTCGGCGATGAGCGCCATCGAGGTGACCATCAGTCCGCCGGCGCCGATGCCCTGAACGCCCCGCCACGCGATGAGCAGGGTCATGTTGCTCGCCAGGCCGCACAGGAACGAGCCGGTGATGAAGACGATGGCGGAGAGCTGGAAGATCAGCTTCCGGCCGAAGAGGTCGCCGAACTTGCCGACGAGCACCGTCGCGACCGTCTCCGTGAGCAGGTAGGAGGTCACGACCCACGACATGTGGTCCCCGCCGCCGAGATCGGCCACGATCGTGGGCAGCGCGGTTCCCACGATCGTCTGGTCGAGCGCCGCCAGCAGCACTCCCAGCATGATCGTGCCGAAGACGACGTTGCGCCTGCGCCGGTCGAGCACGGGGGGCGCGGTGGCGGGTATCGCGGAGGCAGTGGTCACATCTCGCACTCTCACAGCGCGCCCGCCCGGCCGCATGCGGCGTTGGCCCGTACGGGTGTACGGATCCTTGCGGGTGTACGGATCCGCGCGGCTGTACGGATCCGCGCGGGTCAGCGCAGGTACCCCAGCCCCGGGTGCTCCGCCGCGTACCCGTCCACCAGCCGGCGGGCCACCCCGACCGAGTCCACCAGCGGGTGCAGCGCGAAGGCCTTGACCGCCGCCGCCCGCGATCCGCTCGCCGCGGCCGCCAGGACCTCCCGCTCGACGGCCTTGACCGAGGTCACCAGTCCCACCGCGTGCAGCGGCAGCGGATCGACCGCCACCGGGTGCGCCCCGTTGGCGTCGACCAGGCAGGGCACCTCGATGACCGCCTCCGCGTCGAGCGCCGCGAGCGTGCCACGGTTTCGGACATTGAGGATCAGGGTGGCGCGCTCGTCCCGGGCGATGGCCCGCATCAGGGCGAGGGCCACCTTCTCGTACCCGCCCGACTCCAGGTCGCTCTCGTCCCGCTCGCCGACCCCCGCGACCTCGCGGTTCTCGGCCATGTACGTGGCCTCGCGCTCGGCCCGGGTCCGGTCCCAGGCGCTCAGCGCCGCCCCGACGGCCAGATCCGGCCGTCCGGCCTCGGCGTAGAACCCGCGCTGCTGGTCGCGCAGGAACGCCCCGCGCGTCTGCTTGACCTCCTGGTACGCCCGTACCGTGTCACGGTTGAAGTAGTAGTAGTGCAGGTACTCATTGGGGATCGCCCCGAGCGAGCGCAGCCACTCCGCGCCGAACAGCCGGCCCTCCTCGAAGGACTCCAGCGCCCCGGTGTCGGCGAGCAGCCGCGGCAGTTCGTCGCGGCCGCCGATCCGCAGCCCGCGCACCCAGCCCAGGTGGTTGAGGCCGACGTAGTCGATCCAGGCCTCCTCGGGCCGGGCGCCGAGCAGCCGGGCGATCCGCCGCCCGAGCCCGACCGGCGAGTCGCAGATCCCGATGACCCGGTCCCCGAGCTCCTCGGCCATGGCCTCGGTGACCACCCCGGCCGGGTTGGTGAAGTTGATGACCCAGGCGTCGGGGGCGGTACGGGCCACCCTGCGTGCGATCTCACGGGCCACCGGTACGGTCCGCAGCCCGTACGCGATGCCGCCCGCGCCCACCGTCTCCTGGCCCAGCACCCCTTCGGCCAGCGCGATCCGCTCGTCGGCGGCCCGCCCTTCCAGCCCGCCGACGCGGATGGCCGAAAACACGAAGTCGGCTCCGCGCAGGGCCTCGTCGAGATCGGTGGTCGCCGTCACGGCCGGGGGGTCGGCGACTCCCGGGGCAGCTCCCGGGGCAGCTCCCGAGGCGGCTCCGTGGGCGGCCGCCTGGTCGGCGAGGACCCGCGCCATCGCGCCGAGCCGGCCGGAGTCCTCGTCGTACAGGGTCACGTGCGACACCCTGCCCTCGGCGTGGTCGCCCAGCAGGGCTCCGTAGACGAGCGGTACCCGGAAGCCGCCCCCGCCGAGGATCGTCAGCCGCACGCCCTTACCGCCCTTCGCAGTGCCACGTTTCGTGGCACCAGTGTCCCCCGCCGGGTCACTCCACCGGCGACGGCACGGCCCGCAGCCGCGGCGCCTGGTTCGCGGCCGCTCCCGCGGAGCCCCGGACCGGACCCGTCGGCAGGCCCTGCGGCGCCGAGAGGACCATTGTCATCCGGGTCAGCCCCATGCTGTCGAGCATCCGGCTGGATTCGGCCACCATCCGGCAGCGCACCAGACCCCAGCTCGGGTCCGGGTGGCGCACCGAGCGCACCGCCCCGTCCTGCTCGGCGGCCTCGACCCCGTTGGTGGTCAGCCAGTGCGGCACCCCGTACCGGTAGGCCGCCTCCATGAACGGGTCGCGGGCCACCTCCTGACGGATGCTGCGCAGCCCCTCGTCGTCCGGGGCCGCCGTCAGCGCGGTCGCGAAGCGGGCCAGCAGCGGTACGCACCAGGCCGGTTCGTGGTCCTCCAGCACGGCCGCGGCGTCCGGGTGGAACAGCACGAAGCGCAGGAAGTTGTCGTCCGGCAGGGCGGTCGGGTGGGGGCGCACCGACTGGAAGAGCCGGTCGAACGCCGAGTTGGTGAGGGCCACGTCCCAGCGGTGGTCCACCAGGAAGCTCGGGTAGGGGACGGCCTCCATCAGGGCCGCGTAGTCGCACAGGTAGTCGCGCTGGGCCGGGTCCTCGGGCAGCCGGTTGTCCTCGGCGGCCCGCCAGGTGTGCGGCGGGTCCCGGTCGACCATGACCCGGAAGAGCCAGAAGCACTGCCGCTCGCTCATCTCCAGGGCCTCGGCCAGGGCGAGCAGTTTGCGGTCCGTCCACTCCTTGACCAGGCCGCGTTCCCAGTTCCCGTAGGCGCGCACGCTGATCCGCAGGCGCGCCGCCAAGTCCTCCTGGCTCAGCCCCAGTTCTTCCCGGCGCTGGCGCAAAATCTCCTTGCGCCGCTCCGAGCGCACGGCGCCGCGGGCGGATTCCTCGCCCGCCAGGCGCTCTCCACCGGCGTGGGCGAGGCCATCGGACAGGCCCACCGCTGCGAGATGTGGCACCGAGAGCTCCCCCTCTTGCTAAATACGGTCTGGATCTTCATTTCTGTGTGGCGATCCTGCTACCGACTTCATTCGAGTGTCAACTATTGTGGCAATTCCAGCCTCTTGACAGCTCATTCGCGCCACAGCTGTGGCAAGTTCTAGCCCTACGGAGTGAGACCGGATAGATTCCAGGAGCCCGCCACGTGCCCGCACCCCGACCTCGCGCGATCTAGGAGAACCACTGGTGACAGACGGCTTCCCGGCTCCCGTCGCGGTGGCCAACGCGCACCTGGCAGCCACCGTCACGCGCGTCGCCGAACTCGCGGGCAAGATGGGCCGCGACCTGAACCAGGTCTTCGACCTGCGCCGCCTCTCCGAGGCCTCCGGCGTACCCGCCGACGTGGTCCGGACCCTGCTCGACGGGCGGCCCGCCGGCGAACCCGATCTCCAGAACCGGTTCCTCCAGCGCCTCGACCTGCTGCGGCGCACGCGGGTCAAGCCCAACGGCCGCCGCTACACGCAGCAGGAGATCGCGGACGGCGCCGCCATGTCGCGCCAGCAGGCCGGCGCCCTGATCAACGGCGACCGCCGGCCGACCATGGAACACTGTGACGCGATCCAGCGCTTCTTCGGGGTGCACGCCGGCTTCCTCACCGCCCACGACTCGGACGCCCTGACCGACGCGCTCCAGCGGACCGAGCAACAGATGCTCCAGGACTTCGCGGGAAGAGCCCGGGAAACCGTACCCGCCGCGCCGGCTTCGACCGGCGATCCGCTGGCAAGACTTCTCCAGAACCACGGCGTACGCGGCATCGCCTGGCGGGCCGCCCAACTGCCCAGCGACAAGCACCGGGACAAGGTGACCGAATGGCTGGACATGCTTCTCGAAAGCGTCAAACCGAACGAATCCTGACCCAGTCGAAAGTCTGGGTCTGATCCTTGAGTCCTGATCCGGATCCGCGCCGACGGGGAGAACGGTGAGCATAGGCAGAGAGCAGCGGCGGTTGTGCGGGGAACTGGTGGCCGGCATCACGCTGACCGCGCCCGTGGAACCTGTGGACCTCTACGCCGCCCTCTGCGAGGGCATGAGCAAGCACCGCGGCCGCCGGGTGGAGTTCCGGATGGCCTCGTTCCCGCCGGGAACGGCCAGCGGTCTGTGGCTCGACATGGCGGACCGCGATCTCGTGGTCATCGAGGAACGCACCGCACCCGACCATCAGCTGGTGATCCTCGGTCACGAGCTGTGGCACATGAAGGCAGGCCACTGCAGCCACCACGTCGACGGCGCCGCCGTCGCCGCCCGGCTGCTGTCGGACGAGGCCGACATCGGCGAGACCGTGCGGCGCGTGGCCGCGCGCACCCGCGCCGACGTCCAGGAGGAGACCGAAGCCGAGACCTTCGGCTTACTGCTGGGCAGCAGGTGCCGTACGTGGCTGGCCGGATCGGCGAGCCACCGGGCACCGGCACAACGTGACCAGCTGGCGGGCCGCATCGAGGCATCGCTCGGATACCGGGGGCACAGGAACGACCGTTGAACGGCCAGGACTACTACATACCGGCAGCCGCACTGGCGATCGCGCTCGCCTTCAAGCTGCCCGCGCTACGGCACAACTGGCGTGACCCGCTGCTGCGATCGGTCTGCGCCCTGCTCATCCTGGCCGGTGCGGTCTTCACCTTCGCCGCCCCGCCCACCATCCTGGCGGTCAACCGCTGGACCGGCGTCACCAACTTCTCGGCCCCTCTGGTCTACTGCCTCATCACCGCCTTCAGCGCGTCCTGCCTGGTCCTGATCGTCAACTGGCGCGGCGGCCCGCCCGAACAGACCCGGCGGATATCGCGGCGCTGGATCCTCGGCTACGGCACGGTCACCGCGACCCTGATGGTGCTGTTCATGCTGGGCGACACCCCGGTCGAGCGGCTGCGCGACTTCGACACGTTCTACGCCAACACCCCGTACATGCGGCAGATGATCGCCCTGTACCTGCTGGCGCACAACGTCGCCGCCTTCGTCATGGTCGCCATGTGCTGGCGCTGGTCGCTCCAGGTGCGCGGCTGGCTGCGGACCGGCCTGATGATCATCGTCGTCGGCTACCTCTTCAACCTCAGCTACGACGCCGCGAAGATGAGCGCCGTCGTCGCCCGCTGGTTCGGCCACGACCTCGACAGCCTGAGCACCTACGTCGCCCCGCCGCTCGCCTCCGTCGGCGCGCTCATCAGCGCTGTCGGCTTCGTGCTGCCGCTGCTCTGCCAGCGCCTCACCGACAGCCTGCAGCACTGGACCACGTACCGGCGTCTCGGCCCGCTCTGGCACGAGGTCCGCACCTCCGGGGCGGACGCGCCCGTGAGCGTGCGGATGTCCTGGTGGTCCGCCGCCGACATCCGGGTGATCCAACGCGAGTCGGACATCCACGACGGCTTCCTGCACCTCGGCCCGTACTTCGACCCGAGCCACCGGGACGAGGCCCTCGCGCGGGCCCTGTCCCGCGGCGCCGACGAGGAGAACGCCCGGGCCGTCGCCGACGCGGCCATGGTGGCGGCGGCCGTACGGGCGCGCCGTGCCGATCCCGAGGGGCGGGTCATCGGAGCCAGCGAGGACGGGGCGCCGCCGGCCGCCGACGGGCCGCGCGACCTCGTACGCATCTCGCACGCCCTGCGGAACTCGCCGGTGGTGGCCGAGTTCCGGCGGCAGGCGTCGCTGTCGGGGGTCTGAGCAGCACCAGCGCTACGGGCGCCCGGCGGCCAGCGACAGCCCCGGGAACAGGTCCTGGAACGGCGCGGCGGAATCGATTCCGTCCCGGCCGAAGGGCGCGTCGAAGCTCCACACCATGAACAGCAGGAACACGATCAGCGCGCTGAACAGCCCCGCCAGCAGCAGTTCCCGCCCCGACCGCCGGATCTGCAGGGTGAAGATCAGCCCGACCGTGACCAGCCCGCCCACCACCAGCCCGAACCACACCACACCCGGCAGCGTCGACTCGTCGCTCTGCGTCCGCTCGTGCCGGGCGTCGTCGGCGGCCGCGATGTGGTCCAGGAGCGGCTGGTAGGCCTGCGCCTGGAGCTCGTTGCCCGGGCTCTGGTGGGTCACGTCGCCGCGCAGCTTGCCGAGCAGCTCGCCGCCCTCCGGGGACGCGG
Organism: Streptomyces sp. NPDC059443; assembly: GCF_042750105.1. Taxonomy (NCBI): domain Bacteria; kingdom Bacillati; phylum Actinomycetota; class Actinomycetes; order Kitasatosporales; family Streptomycetaceae; genus Streptomyces; species Streptomyces sp. NPDC059443. The sequence continues at coordinate 310,208 of NZ_JBHYVM010000002.1, forward strand.
GCGCTCCGGCGATCAGCCGCGGCCAGTCCACGCTGACGGTGTGGGCGACGTACGCGTTGACCTCGCCCCGGATCCGGTCGCGGACCGGGGCCGGATAGACGTCGGCCCGCTGGGTGACCTCGTACAGGGACTGGGCCTCGCGGCGGACGCTGTCCTCGGCGGCGCCGCGCGCCTCCCAGACGCCCGCGATGGCCAGGCCGAGCACGATCGCGTAGACCACGCCGACCATCATCACCATGTACTCGATGACGTCGGGGGTTTCGCTGGTGTCCTCGTCAGCGGCGACCCGGCGGTGCCGGAGCGCGGTGAAGGCGAGGACGAGGGCGCAGACGAGCGCCATGGCGATGGCCAGGACCAGCCATTCGGACACGAGGGTTCTCCGTAGGTCATGTAGGTTCCGTAGGTGGAATGAACGGACGAAACGTTCAGCTGCGGCTCTTGGAACGCGGTCGCAGCGCGACGGCCGCGAGGACCGCCGGGGTGGTCACGACGACCATGAGCATCACGGTGGACATGCCGTCCGGGCCGCGCCTCGCCAGTGCCGAAGAGTGGTACGGGCGCACGTGGAACCGCCCCCCGGGCCCGGCCCCGGCTGCGCCCCGGACCGGAGCCTTCCCTTCGGCCGGCGCCGCCTCCGCGCCCCCCGGCCCGTCCACCGCGACCCCCGGCGGCTCCGCCACCCCGGCCACCGCCTCCGCCGTCGGCCCCGGAGGGGGCTGCGCCGCCGCGCCCGGCCTCGGAGACGCGGCCGGGAGCGGGCCCCGCCCGGGATGGAGCACCGTCGGCCCCGCCGCGCCGGACAGGGTCACCCGTGCCGAAGGCCGCGCGGAGGGCTCCGCCGCGGGCGGCGCCGGCTTCGGCCCGGCCGGAACGCACAGGTCGACCCGGGCTCCGTGCCCGCCGTGGCCGTCTCCGGCGACCTCCACATGACCGTGCAGCGGGCAGAGCGCCGCCACCAGGCCGGCCCCGGCGAAGTACTGCCAAGCGGTCACCGCGCGTTCTCCCGATTCAGCGGCAGGGATGAGGGTTACGCCTGAAGAAACGATCACCGCGGGGGTTCGATACGCGGCAGACAGGTCAAGATCCGCCCACGAGGACTCAGTTCAAGCCACCCGCACCACCCGGCCCGCAGCGACCGGCTCACCCGTCCGGCCCATTCCGCCACGCGGCCGCCGCGACCCCGCCCGATGATCGGAGAACCGATTCCGCAGCTCGGCGGGGTCTCCCCGGGAGCACAGGGACGGTGGCGGGTGGAAACGGACGGCGGGAACGGCGGGCACCGCGGGAACGGCGGGAACCAGGGGAACGGCGGGCACCAGGGGAACGGCGGGCGCGGCCTCGAAGAACAGGTGGACGCCCTGATGGACGGCCTGCGGGCCGACCTCGAACGGCTCGCGGCGATCCCCTCGATCGCCTTCCCCGGCTATCCGCCGGAGCCCGTCGAGGAGGCGCACGACCTGATCGTCGCCCTCCTGCGCGAAGCGGGCGTCCCGTCGATCGAGCGGATCGACCTCCCGGACACCGCCCCGGTGATCTACGGCGAGATCCCGCCCCCGCATCCGGACGCCCCGACCGTGCTGCTCTACGGGCACTACGACGTCCAGCCGGCGGGCGCCGCGTCCCTCTGGCTCTCCCCGCCCTTCGAGCCGACTCCGGTCCCCGGCGGCCTGCGGGCGCGCGGCATCGCCGACGACAAGTCGAACGTGATCGCGCACCTGGGCATGCTGCGCGTGTACGGCGGCCGCCCGCCGGTCGGGATCAAGCTGGTGATCGAGGGGCAGGAGGAGTACGGCAGCCCCTTCGACGACTACCCGCCCACCGATCCGGCGCGGTTCGCCTGCGATGCCATGGTCATCGCCGACCTCGGCAATCTGCGGCCGGGCACCCCGACCCTGACCACCGGTCTGCGCGGGGCCTGCGAGGTGACGGTGGAGGTGCGCACGCTCGCCGAGCCGCGCCACAGCGGGGAGTTCGGCGGCGCCGCCCCGGATGCCCTGCTCGTTCTGCTCCGCGCGCTCGCCACCCTGCACGACAAGAACGGCGACGTCGCCGTGCCCGGGCTGCGGCGCGATCCCTGGGATGGAACGACCTACACCGAGGAGGAGTTCCGCGAACTCGCCTCGGTCCTCCAGGACCTGCCGCTGATCGGCACCGGCTCGCTCGGCGAGCGGCTCTGGAGCGGTCCCGCGATCACGGTCATCGGGCTGGACGCGCCCAGCGTGGACCACGCCGCCTCGGCCGTGGTCCCGTACGCACGGGCCAAACTGAACCTCCGCTTCCACCCGCACCAGGACCCGAGGGAGGCGCGCGCCCTGCTGGTGGCACACCTGCGGGCGCAGGCGCCCTTCGGCATCCCGCTCACCGTCACCCCCGGCGACACCGGCCCCGGCTTCGAAGCGAAGACGGGCGGGCCGGCGTACCGGGCGGCGCTGACCGCGCTCAAGGAGGCCTGGGGCACGCAGGCCTCGTACGTCGCCACGGGCGGCTCGATCCCTCTGGTGAACGGCCTCGCGCAAGCGGCTCCGGGCGCGGAGGTGCTGCTGTTCGGCGCGCAGGACAGCATGTGCAACCTGCACGCGCCGAACGAGCGGGTGCTCCTGTCGGAGCTGCGCAACACGGTGGTGGCGATGGCCGCCTTCGTACGGGAGTACGCGGCGGACTTCGAGCCCTCCCCGCCCCCGGCCCCGCCCGCGCCCCACGACCCGGCGGCCTCCGGAGGCGCGCGGTGACCACCTCGGCCCCGGCCCCCGCCGCACCGGCTCCGGAAGAGGAGCCGCCGGCGAAGAGGTACTCCTTCCCCAGCGCCCTGACCGTGCTGGCCATCGTCACCGTCGCGATCTGGCTGCTGGCCTTCCTCGTGCCGGCCGGCCAGTACGACCGCAACGACAGCGGCGCCCCCGTCTCGGGCACCTACCACCGGGTCGCGGGCACCCAGAGCTTCACGGACCGCCTGAACGACCTGTTCCTCTCCCCCGTCAACGGTCTCTACGGCATCCAGGACCCCAGCACCCACCAGGTCGGGCCCACCTTCAGCGGCGACCTCTACGGCAGCGCGGGGGTCTTCCTCTTCGTGCTCGCCATCGGCTCGTTCATCACCGTCGTCTTCGCCACCGGCGCCCTCGACCGCGGCATCGCCCGCCTCGCCCACCGGCTGCGCAACCGCGGCGCGCTGCTGATCGCCGCCGTGATGGTGGTCTTCTCCATCCTCGGCACCGTGGAGGGCTTCGCCGAGGAGACCCTCGGCTTCTACGGCCTGCTCGTGCCCATGATGCTGGCCCTCGGCTACGACCGGCTGGTCGCGGTCGGCGCCTCCATCCTCGGGGCCGGCGTCGGCGTGCTCTGCTCCACCGTCAACCCGTTCGCCACCGGCGTGGCCTCCTCGGCCGCGGACATCTCGCTGGGCGACGGGATCGGGCTGCGGTTCCTGATGTGGATCGTGCTGACCGCCGTGACCGTCCTCTACGTCATCCGGTACGCGCGGCGGGTCCAGAAGGATCCGGCCAAGTCCCTGTGCGGGTTCCTGCCCGGCGACCGGGAGCAGAAGGCCACCGGCGACGAGGAGGCGGAGCCCGAGCTGACCGGCCTGCACAAGACGGTGCTGGTGCTGCTGGTCCTGGTGTTCACCTTCATGATCTTCTCGGTGGTGCCCTGGTCGAGCGCGCTCACCGGCAAGGCGGACGCGACCCCGTACGGCTGGGAACTGGACTGGTCCTTCGCGCAGCTCGCGGCGCTCTTCATCTGCGCGGCCGTGCTGATCGGCCTGGTGGCCCGGATGGGCGAGGCCAAGCTCAGCTCCACGATCATCCAGGGCGCCGCCGACTTCATCTCGCCCGCCCTGGTCATCATGCTGGCGCGCGGGGTCACCGTCATCATGAACAACTCGAAGATCACCGACACCGTGCTCCACTCCATCGAGGGCGTGGTCAAGGGAACTTCCTCGGGGGTCTTCGCGATCATCGTCTTCCTCGTGAACCTCCCGCTCGCCTTCCTGATCCCCTCCACCTCCGGCCACGCCACGCTCACCATGCCGATCCTGGCCCCGCTCGCCGACTTCGCGGGCGTCTCCCGCGCGCTGATGGTGACGGCCTGGCAGGCGGCGAGCGGCTGGATGAACCTCTGGGTCCCGACCACCGCCGTGACCATCGGCGGCGTCGCGCTGGCCAAGGTCGGCTACGACAAGTACCTGCGCTTCGTCTGGCCGCTGCTCGGCATCCTCGCCGTGCTGATCTGCGCGTTCCTGGCCCTGGGCGCCGCGCTGTGAGGGCGGGCCGGGCTCCCGGACAGTTCCCGGTCAGTTCCCGGTGTGGCGGGTGCCGTCGAACTTGTACGGCCAGGACACCTGGGCCGCGACGGACACCTCGCCCGCGCCCGGCTGGACCTTCAGCACGGTCATCCCCAACTGGCTCTGGGTGTACGAACTCCAGCGGATGCCCGTCGTGCCGGACCAGCCGCTGTAGCTGAACTCCTGGTAGCGGCCCGGGCCCATGTCGACGGTGGTGGTCCGCAGCGAGAGGCATGCCACGAGCGCCCCGCCGTCGCTCGTCCGCCAGAGCGGCCCGTACGGGGTGCGGGTGGGATCGGAGACGGTATTCAGCGAAGCCGGGTTGCTCAGCCTCTCCGGCAGTCTCTTCTTCGCGTCGGCCCTGTCGACGCGGGCGCCGTCGATCCCCGCGCCCCAGGAGATCCCGTCGGTGTCCGGTCCCGACGTACCGAACACGTAGTCGTCGTAGAGGCCACAGACGGTGGCCGGGTCGGCGGCGAGCTTCGCGGTGTCCCCTCCGGTCACCGCCTGGCCGTCGGAACCCGTCGCGGGCTGGGGCAGAGCGGTGAGCGACGGCGCGTACGTCTTGAGGGCCTTGCGCCAGACCCCGTCCGCCCCCTCGTGGTAGAGCGACCAGACCAGCTCCGCCGCGTTCTCCGTGGCACCGACCGCGGCCGAAGCCGTCTCGTACGCGCCGAGGATCCACCGGCCCTTGCCGTCTGGGCCCGATCCGGCCCACGCGTGCACGGCCGGTGAGGTCGCGGGCGAGTTCGTCGGCCGGGGCGGGGCGCCGGTCCCGTACCTCTTGCCGTTCTCGGAGATGGCGAGCAACTCGTCCAACCACGGCCCTTCGGCGGCCCCCTTGATCACCTCGGGGTCCGAACTGTCCGCGTCCCCCCGCTTGTTGACCGTCTCGACGATGACCCGCGCCTCGTCGGCGGTGAGCGGGCGCGCCGAGGCCGACGGACCGGCGGCCGCCGGTCCGTCGGACGCCTTCGCGTCGGACTGCTGCCGGCAGCCGACGGCCGCGCACAGCAGCACGAGCGTGGCGATGACCGGGACCGAACGCCTCATCGTGTCTCCCCCTGAGATCGAATCGAAGAACCGATCTTCCCCCGGGCCCGCTCCGGGACGAACGGCACCCCTCCGGCCGGGGGTACGCGTGAGGGGCGCGGCCCGTGTCAACGGGTCGCGCCCCTCACGGAGTCATACCTGTCGGATCAGGCCTCCGGGTTGCCGCCGAAGCGCTCGCGGTAGGACTCCAGGTCCTCTTCGGTGATCCTCGCGAAGAGCACCGGCGGCACGGTGAACGGCGTTCCCGCCGGTACCGCGTCCAGGGACTTGGCCTGCTCCGGGGTCACCCACGTCGCCGTGTCCCCGTCGAGCGCGAACGCGGTGCGCATGGCGCGCGCCGAGGCCGGGATGAAGGGCTCGGAGACCACCGAGTAGAGGTGGATGAGGTTCATCGCGGTGCGCAGCGTGAGCGCGGCGCCGTCCAGGTCGGTCTTGACCTCCAGCCAGGGGGCCTTCTCGTCGAGGTACCCGTTACCGGCGGACCACAGGGCGCGGAGCGCGGCCGCGGCCTTGCGGTACTGGAGGGAATCCATGTGGCCCTCGTACTCGGCCAGCAGCTCGGCGATCTGCTCGCCCAGCCTGGCCTCGGCCTCGCCGGCCGGGCTGCCCGCCGGGACCTCGTCGCCGAACTTCTTCCGGGAGAAGGTCAGTACGCGGTTGACGAAGTTGCCGAGGGCGCCGCCGAGGTCCTTGTTGACCGTGGACGCGAAGTGCTCCCACGTGAAGGAGGAGTCGTCGGACTCGGGCGCGTTGGCGATGAGGAAGTAGCGCCAGAAGTCGGCCGGCAGGATTTCGAGGGCGTGGTCGGTGAAGACGCCGCGCTTCTGCGAGGTGGAGAACTTGCCGCCGTAGTACGTCAGCCAGTTGAAGGCCTTGACGTAGTCGACCTTCTTCCACGGCTCGCGGGTGCCGAGCTCGGTGGCCGGGAACATCACCGTGTGGAACGGGACGTTGTCCTTGGCCATGAACTGGGTATAACGAACGTCCTCGGCCTCGTACCACCAGGACTTGTAGTCCCGGTTCGCCGGGTCGGCGTCGGCCCACTCCTTGGTGGAGGCGATGTACTCGATCGGGGCGTCGAACCAGACGTAGAACACCTTGCCGTCGGCGGCCAGTTCGGGCCACGTGTCGGCGGGGACCGGGACGCCCCAGTCGAGGTCGCGCGTGATGGCGCGGTCGTGCAGGCCCTCGGTCAGCCACTTGCGGGCGATGGAGGAAGCCAGCTGCGGCCACTCCTCCTCGTGCTCCGCGACCCATGCCTCGACCTCGCCCTGGAGCTTGGACTGGAGGAGGAAGAGGTGCGTGGTCTCACGGACCTCCAGCTCCGTGGAGCCGGAGATGGCCGAGCGGGGCTCGATCAGGTCCGTGGGGTCCAGGACGCGGGTGCAGTTCTCGCACTGGTCGCCGCGGGCCTTGTCGTAGCCGCAGTGCGGGCAGGTGCCCTCCACGTAACGGTCCGGCAGGAAGCGGCCGTCGACCGGCGAGTAGACCTGCCGGATCGCGCGCTCCTCGATGAACCCGTTCGCCTGGAGCTGGCGCGCGAAGTGCTGGGTGATCTCGCGGTTCTGCGCGGAGGAGCTGCGGCCGAAGTAGTCGAAGGACAGCTCGAAGCCGTCGTAGACCGCCTTCTGGGCGTCGTGGGCCTGCGCGCAGAACTCGGCGACCGAGAGACCGGCCTCCTTCGCGGCGAGCTCGGCGGGGGTGCCGTGCTCGTCGGTGGCGCAGATGTAGAGGACGTCGTGGCCGCGCTGGCGGAGGTACCGGGAGTACACATCCGCCGGAAGCATCGACCCGACCATGTTGCCCAGGTGCTTGATCCCGTTGATGTAGGGAAGCGCGCTGGTGATCAGGTGTCGAGCCATCCTCGGATGCTCCATTTCATATATGCCGGTTACAACGTGACGTGCGGTTCATCGTATCCAACCGCCGAAACGCCGCGTGCCGCATTTCTTCGGGCGGGACGTGGGTGGCCACGGGCGGCCATAACACAAAGGCGAGGGTGGTGACCTCTGCGTCACGGCCCTCGCGCTGCGGCCATGGTACAGGCGGGGAAGGAGGCACCGGACCGCCGTCCACGGTTGCCGAACCGCCGGACACCTCCTAGTCCCGGCCTCCCGTGCCGCCGTCGATCGCGGTGATGCGGGCTCCGCTCGCCAGGGCGCCCGTCAGGACGACCGGGGCGCTCCGCGGACCGGCGACGGGCACCGCGAGGACCCGGCCGGACGCCTCCGCCCGGACCGCACCGTCCGCCGTGATCCCGGTGACCTCGCGGCTTCCGGCCGCCAGCAGGTACCACTGGCCGGCGGGCGAACGCCACCGGGTGCCCGCGAGCAGGTTCTGGCCGAAGCGCCCGCACGCGGCGGTCGAGCGGGCCCGCGCCACGTCCTGCGGGGGCCCGGCCGGCGGCCGCAGCTGGACCAGGACGTCGCCCGGACCGGCCCAGCCGGAGGCCCGGGTGCAGGACCAGACCGCCCGCCCGGCGCCGTCGGGGAGTTCGGAGTCGGCGAAGTCCCAGATGTTCACGGCCCGTACCGCGCCGCCGCGCAGTTCCCGCAGCCGGCAGGCGGCCGTCGCCCAGGCCGCCCGCGCGGCGGGGCCGGTCGCCTCGCGCGGCTGCCGCGCGGCCACGGCCGTCGGCCCGTCGGGCAGCGGTGTGTAGGTGAGGTGTACGGGGGTCAGGGCGGCGCCCGGGTCGGCGAGGACGAAGGCGTGCTTCTCGACGATGCGGGCGGAGGAGGTCAGCTCCAGCGCGGGCCAGCTCTCGCAGGCTCCGTCCGTACGGGGGACCTCGGTCTCCTCGGTGACCCCGTCGGCCGACACGGCCAGGGGCCTGGCCTCGTCCCCGGCCCGGAGCAGGTCCCGGGTGGCGGCCTTCGCGATCCACGGCGCGAGCAGGTACCGGGCCCGGCCCCCGTCCCCGCCGGACCGGCTCAGCACGAGCGCGGCGGCGGTGGTCACGTTGGCCCCGTCGGTACGGGCGAACGCGAGCTCCCGGCCGCGCGGTCCATCGGCGGCTTCGCCGTAGCGCACCACCCGGTCCGCGTCGAGCAGCAGGACCACGGCCCGGCCCCCGGTGTCCCCCGCGTACAGGAGCTGCGGCGCGTGGCCCGGTGGGTCCGTCGGCGTGCCCGGCGCGGCGGTGACCGCCACCTCGCGGGGCCGGGCCGCCCAGGCGGCCAGGGCGCGGGCGAGGAGACCCCGGTCGGTGGTGCGCCCGCCGCGCGCGGGCCAGGCGGTGAAGTCGACCCGGGCGGTGTCCGCCCAGGCCTCGGCGGGCACCCGGACCAGCCGGGCGGGATCCAGCGCCCCGGCGGCGGCCGGTCCGGCGAGCGGGGTCGCCTCGGGGCGCGGCGGTGATCCGTCGGCGGCGAGGATCCCGGCGGCCAGGGCCAGCGCGGCCACGGCGGTCCAGGCCGCGCGGGTCCGGCGGCGACGGCGCAGCAGGTCGGTGGGGCGGGCGCTGACCACGCTGGCGTCGAACTCCGAGCCGCGCGGCCCCCGCAGGAGCGTTTCACCGAGAACTCCCCCGACCTCGTGCGAACCCGGACCACCGGGACCACCCGGACCACCCGGACCACCCGGACCGACCGGACCACCCGAACCTCCCGGCCGCCCGCCCGCCTGCCCGCCGGCCCAGCCGCCGTTTCGGTCACCGGACCAGCCGCCTGCCCGGTCGCCGGACCAGCCGGCAGCCCCTCCGGCCGTCCGCCCGTCCGCGCGGGCACCGGCCCGGGGTCCGGCCCCGGGTGCGTCGCCGATCCGGCCCACGCCCCGGACCCCGACTTCCGAAGCCCAGCCCGCCCCGGGCCCGGACACCGGTCCGGCTCCCGGTCCCTCCGCCGGAGACACCGCGGCCCCCGGTCCCTCCGCCGGAGACACCGGCACCGCACGGACCGCCAGCGCCTCGCGCAGCGCGTCCGCCGGGTCCGCCACCCCGGCCGCGCCGAGCAGCCGGACGGCCGTTTCCTCGGGCAGGCCGTCGATGCGGTGCAGTACGAAGGCGGCCCGGACCGGTCCGGGGGCCTGCGCCAGCAGCCGGGCGGCCTCGTCGATGCCGCCCGCCGGGGGCCACAGCCGCAGCCCCCACACGAAGGGCGGGACCGGTGGCCACCCCAGCGCGGCCGCGGTGACGCGGGCCCGGCCCGTCGGAGCGAGGCTCGCGCGCAGGACCCGTACCCGCACCTCCGCGAGCGGACTGCCCGGGCTGTCGGGACCGGCCGGGGCCCCGGTGCTGCCGCGCCCACCGCGCGGCAGGGCCCGCTGGACGGCCTTGTGCGCCAGGAGGACCCGGGTATGGCGGCCCAGGGAGACCGGGAGGGTCACGTAGGCGAGCCGCACCAGTTGGGGGTACTGCTCGACGAGAACGGCCTCGGCCTGCTCCACGGCGGTGGAGCGGAATCGCTGTGTTGTGCCCACGATCCGACAAACGAGTGAATCTTGGGATGGTCACACGCCGTACGCGTCCGGCGGAGGTACGAAACGGGCGCACGGGAGGGCGGCATATGCGTTTGCGCTGGTTGAGCGCCTGCGCGATCGACTTCGATCACCTACTGGTCATCACCGAACGTAATTCTTCCAGCTTCCGCCTCTGCGCCCTCCGAGTGCGCCCGCGCTGATTTCCTTGGGCCGCGCACACGGGATGGGGTGGAGCGGTGAGCGATGGCAGCGGACCGGAGGAGTCCGGTGGCGGGGCCGTGGGTCTGCCGAGCCGGCGACGGCGGCCGGCTCCCATGACCCAGTGGGATCCGACGGCACGCCTGTCGTACTGGGCCTTCCACGCCGACCGGCGTCCGGCCTACATGCGGTTCGCGTACCTGCAGCTGGGTACCGACGCGGCGGCCGAGGAAGCGGTCGACGCCGCCTTCGACTCGATCATGGGCGAGTGGCTGCGGATGCTGCACATGGACCGTCTCGACGCCTACGCCTGGACCGTGCTCAAACAGCGGATAGCCGACCGCCAGTACCGCCGCACCCCCTGGCCGGAGCCGATGGACATCAGTGCCTTCGAGGCCGCGCTCAAGGAAGCCCATGTGGAAGCCGACCAGTACGAGGTGCTCACCGACACCATCCGGTTCTACTCCGCCGTCTCCCGGCTCGCCGAACGGCAGCGCGACACCGTGCTGTTGCGGTACGGGCTCCAGTGCACCCCGGGCGAAGCCGCCGCCATGATGGGTGTGGACGAGGCCACGGTCCGCTCGCAGCTCGGACAGGCGCAGCGGCGCCTCGCCCGGCTGCTCGACACCTCGGCCGAGTCATGAGCCGGGGCACGAGCCACGGGACCAGGCGCGAGGACGGCGGACTCCCGCGCTCCCTGGACGAGTTCCTGGCGCGGGCGGGCGTGCGCGACCGCTATCCGCACTACGACCTTGGCGCGGCGGAGGCCCGGCTGCTGCGGGGCGACGGCGGCAGCGGCGGCCGGAGCGAGCGCGTCCTGGCTCCGGCGTCACCGCAGCCGGTCCCCCGCCGGCGCGGAACCCACGGCCGGCGCCGGTCGTTGGGCTGGTGCGACCCCGCGCGGGACGTGCCGCTGGACTCCGAGCGGGCCGGGCTCGACCTCAAGGCCGCCTGCCTGGCTTCCGTTTGCGCGCCCAGGGCCCGGGAGCGACTCGACGCGTTCCAGACCGGCGGCCACGCCGATCTGCCCGGAGCCGTGGTCTTCGGCTGTCTGCTCCACCTGGCCGGACTGCGCGAAGGGGCCCGTTTCTGGTGGCAGTTCGCGGCCGGCTCCGGCCGGTCCCGGACCACGCACGCCGCGTACTGCCTCTTCCTCGACCACTCCCGGCGCGGAGAACACCACGACGCCAGGATCTGGGCGCGGGAACTGGGCCGCCGACGCTTCCGGCCGGGCGGGCCCCGGGACCTGCGGGAAGTACGGCTGTGCGCCCAAGCGGCCGTCCTGCGCTACGTCGACCAGCTCGACGACCCCGACCTGGGCCCGGTGCCGCTGCCCAAGCCGGGGCTGTCCGGGGTGCTGGAGGCGTTCCTGCCCCCGTCGGCCGCTCCGGTGCGGCCGCCCCGACCGGGCGCGGGCCCGCTGCGCCACCCGTCGCTGACGGCCGCGGCCCGCGGGACCGTCGTACAGCCCGGCGGCGGCGAGGCCCTGGCGCAGGCCCGCCGCGCCCTGGCCCTCGTACGGGTCCTCGAACGCCGGCCGCTCGGCGTACGGACCGGGCGGCTGGGGCGCGAGGCCGGCCTGGCAGAGGCCGAGCTCGGGCCGCTGCTGTCGATGCTCTGCGAGGAGGGGTACGCGTACCGGCCCGGCGTCGGGGTGTACGCCCCCGGGCCGGCCCTCGGCCGGGGCCTCGCGGGCCAGCTCCAGCACACCCTGTCCCTGGCCAGGGACAGTGCGGGCGCGGCCGTGTACCTGAGCCGGTACGCAGAGGGGGAGGTCCGCATCACCCAGATGGCGGACGGGCCCGGCACCCCGCCCGTGCGGGAGTGGGTCGACTTCCGGGACGCCGCGCACGCCAGCGCGGTGGGCAAATGCCTGCTGAGCCAGCTCGACCACGACGGCCGCGCCGACCACGTGGCCCGGCACCGGCCCGCCCGGCTCACCGAGCGGACCATCACCGACAGCCGGGCCCTGTTCACGGCGCTCGACGCGGTGGCCCCGGGCGCGCCCGTCTTCGACCTGCGCGAATACTCCCCGGGCGTAGTCTGCGCGGCCGTGCCCCTCGCGATCGGCGACGCGGCCGGCAGCCTCGCGCTGTCGCTGCCGGGCGCGCACGCGCACCGGCTGCGGACGGCCACCGAGGCGCTGCGGCGCAAGGCCGTCCCGGTCCTGCTGGCGCTGCTGCTGGCGGGGGCGATCCCGCCGGACGCCGCCCCCGGCGCGGACCCCGCCGCGGCTGCCGGACCGGGCCGGGGCGCGGGCACGGACCCCGACCTGAACCGGGACGGCACGGAGACACGGGAGCCCGGGCCGCACGCCCTGCCCGATCCGGAACCGGCGCCGATGCCGGTACCCGTCTCCGCGGAGACGCTGCGCCACCTGCGCAGGCTCTTCCGGACTCCGCTGACCCGGGCCGCTCAGGGGGCGAACGGGCCGCATCTGGTCAGCGACAGCGCCTCGGAGGCGGCGTACCTCTTCGACGCGCCGCAGGAGGGCGATTTCCCGGGCCTGGCGCTCCCCCGCACCTTCGCGCCGCTGGTCCCGGGCAGTCTGCGGACGGCCGAAGGCCTGGTGGTGCTGCGCACCTGAAGCCGTCAGGGGGCCACGGAACCGGGCGCGCCGGGGACAAAGGTGGCGACGGCGGTGTCGAACTGGTGCTTCGCCTCCGCGAGGTTCCCGACCGGCGCGGAGACCCAAATGTCGTACATCCGGCCGTTCTGGTCCCAGCAGATGTCATAGGTGTGCCGGGGCCCCTCGGCCGCCGTGAAGCCGTTCCAGGTGAACTCCCACAGGGCGGCGGGCTGTTCCTGGTGGGTCGTGGAGACGACCTTGCCGTTCCGGTAACCGGGATTGGTGTCCGGGCCGTTCGCGTGGGACTGCCGCATCACGCCGAGCGGCCCGCCGGACACCGGCATCTTCACCCGGATCCCGATGCGGAAGGCACCGTCCGGGGAGACGTAGAAGACGCGTTGGTCGTCTGTGGCCCGCTGGTATCCGTCGGGTACGGCGATGCCGAAGCCCTGCGGGTCCCGGACCGCGTGGTACCCGGCGGGCGGCGCGCCCGGCGCCGCACTCTGCTGCGGCGCGCTCACCGCCGGACTCCCGCTCGCCGCCGGATTGCTGGAGAATGTCTGCGGCGCGGACGGGCCGGGGGCTGCGGCCGGGGACTCCCGCGCGGCTGCGGGCTCCCGCCCCTCGTCGCCGAACATCGAGGTGGCGGCCACCGCCCCGCTCGCCGCCAGGACGACTGCGGCCGCGATCAGCCCGATGCGCAGGGCCGGTCGGGCGGAGGCGAGCTGGCGCGCCGTCAACTGCCCGTCTGCCCTGACCTGTCCGGCGGTATCACGACCGGCGAGCTCCCTGTCCGCGGGGGCCCGGTCCGCCGGCGAACGGTCCGCCGGCGTCCGATCCACGGGCATCCGATCCACGGACGCGAGGCCTCCGCCCCCGCCCGCCACGTACGCCGACAGCAGCCGCTCGGCCTCGGGCGCCGTCATCCTGCGCTCCGGATCGCGTTCCAGCAGGCCTCTGATGACCGGGAGCAGCGGGCCGGCCTGCGCGGGCGGCCGGATCTCGGCGGACACGACGGCGTGCAGGATCCCGCCCAGCGAATCGCGGCGGAAGGGCGACTCCCCGGTCAGCGCGGCACACATCAGCGTGCCGAGCGACCACAGGTCGGAGGCCGGACCGGCCTCGGCGCCCTGCATCCGCTCGGGGGCGGTGTACTCGGGCGAGCCGACGAACGCACCCGTCTCGCTGATCGTGGTGGCTCCGGTCAGGCGGGCGATGCCGAAGTCGGTGAGCACCACCCGGCCGGTGCCCGCCTCCATGAGGACGTTGGCCGGTTTGACGTCCCGGTGGAGCACGCCCCGGCCGTGCGCGGCGGTCAGGGCGCCGAGCAGGGCGAGCCCGGTCCTGGCGGTCTCGACCGGGGTGAGGGTCTTCCCGGCGGAGATCAGAGCGGCGAGCGAGCCGCCGTCGACCAGTTCCATGACGATGCAGGGGCGCCCGTCGTGCTCGATGACGTCGTGGACCACGACGACGTGGGGGTGCCGGACGAGCGCCACGGCGCGCGCCTCTCGCAGGGCGCCGGCCGCCACGCCGCCGTCCTCGTCGCCCTCGCCCACGTGGAGCACCTTGACGGCGACCGGCCGTCCGAGCAACTCGTCGGCGGCCCGCCAGACCGTGCCCATCCCGCCCCGGCCCAGCCGCTCCTCCAGGCGGTACCGCCCGGCCATCACGACACTGCCGCGCGCCTCGTCCTGCGCCACCGCGCTCCCCCTCACCTGGTCCAGGGCCCATGATGCCGCAGCCCGCCGGCCACAGACCCTCCGCGCCGGTATCCCGGCAGGACAGGGCCGCCGCGCCCTAGGATCGTGACGGCACCGGTCACTGCTCTTCGGGGGGGCACACGTGGATCCCACAGCCATGGGACTGAAGCTGGCATCGTCCGTCATCGGCCCGCTCGTGAAGAAGTTCTTCGTGGCCGACGCCCCGGGGGCGGGGCTGGTCGACGATCCGATCCGCCTCTCCGGCTACGTCTCCTTCAAGGGCGAGAAGCGCACCCTCACCGAGTCCGACGTACGCGGCCTGGCCGCCACCCTCGTCGAACAGGCCGTGCGCGCGGGCGAACGCCACGTCCCGGCGGACGAGCACGAGGCCGTCACCGACGCCCTCGCCTCGACGCTGCACGCCCTCGGCGACCTCACGATGACGGACGTCGACGCCGTCCGCCTCGGCCCGGAGGCCTTCGCCCGCGCCCTGCGCCAGGCCGCCGACCGACCGGAGCGCCAACTCTCCGCCGACGCCACGTACTTCTACGAGGCCCTGCTCGCCCTCGCGGCCCACCACATCCTGGAGTTCTTCACCCAGCGCAAGACGTTCGTGGCCCACGCGCTGGTCCGCCAGACCCGAGCGATGGATGAACTGACGGTCAAAACCGACGAGTTGATCCGCCGAACCCCGGTCCCCGACGCGGCGGACGCCGCGTTCGAGGCGGCGTACCTGCCCTACGTGGCGAAGAGGCACGGCAAGCTCACCATCTACGGGATCGACCTCAGCAATTCGCCGACCAGATGGCCGCTGGACGTGGCGTACTTGAGTCTGGAAGCGGTGCCGCTGGAGTCCCGCGAGTCGGCGGAGAACCTGTTCAACACGTCCGAAGACGCCCCCTTCGACCTCCGGAACGCCATCCGCCATGCACCCGGATGCCAGCCCGCGGATCAGGCCATGGCCGGGGCGCCCCGCGTCCTCCTGCGGGGCGAGGCGGGTTCGGGCAAGACCACGCTCGTCCAGTGGCTGGCCGTCACCGCCGCACGGCAAGGCCGCGCGGACCAGCCCGCGTACCTCAGGAACCGCATCCCCTTCGTCCTCCCCCTGCGTACGCTCACCCGGCACGGCGAACGGCTGCCCGCACCGAAGGACTTCCTCACCGCGATCGGCTGCCCCCTCACGGGTACCCAGCCGGCCGGCTGGGAGCACCGGGTACTGACCGCCGGGCGGGGCCTGGTCCTGGTGGACGGCATCGACGAGATTCCCGAGCCCGAGCGGGCACGGGCCCGTCGCTGGCTGCGGGATCTGGTCGACGCGTACGACGGCGCCAACCGCTGGCTGGTGACCTCGCGCCCGTCGGCCGTCGGCCAGGACTGGCTCGCCGAGGACGGCTTCGGCGAACTGGCCCTGTCCTCCATGAGTCCAGCCGACACCGCCACCTTCATCGAGCGCTGGCACACTGCCGCCCGCAGCGAAGTGCAGGAAGCGGAGGAGGCCGCCGAACTCGACGCGTACGAGGCGCAGCTCATCACGGCGGTCCGCACCAAGGGCGATCTCGGCCGGCTGGCCACCAACCCCTTGATGTGCGGGCTGATCTGCGCACTCCACCGCGACCGGCGGGGTTATCTCCCGCACGGCCGCCGGGACTTGTACGAGGCCGCGCTCTCGATGCTGATCTGCCGGCGCGACCGGGAGCGCGACATGGTGGTTCCCGAGCTCCGGGAGGAGCCGCAGCTCGATCTGCTCCAGCGGCTCGCTTACTGGCTGATCAAGAACGGCCGTACCGAGATGGACCGTTCGCAGGCGGAGGACATCATCGGCCGGGCACTGCCGGCCATCCCGGAAGCGGCGGCCCTGGGCGGGGCCCAGGCCGTCTTCGACCACTTCCTCCAGCGCAGCGGCCTGCTGCGCGAACCGGCTCCGGGCACGGTGGATTTCGTACACCGCACCTTCCAGGACTTCCTGGGGGCCCGGGCCGCGGTGGAGGAGGGCGACTTCGGCCTGCTCACCGCGCATGCCGCCGACGACCAGTGGGAGGACGTCATCCGCATGGCGGTGGCCCTCGCGCGCCCCCGCGAACGCGTGGGGCTCTTCGAGTCACTGTTGGCACTCGGCGACCGCACCCGCGACGAGCGCACGCAGGCCCGCGTCTACCTGCTCGCCGCCGCCTGCCTGGAACACGCCACGACCCTGGATCCGTCGGTCCGCGAAGCCGTGGAAGAGCGCACCGCCCGGTTGATCCCGCCGCGCAACGAGGCGGAGGCCCGCAACCTGGCGGAAGTGGGCCCGCTCATCCTGGAGCTGCTGCCCGGGCCCGAGGGCCTCAGCGACAATGACGCGCATTGCACGGTCATCGCGGCCTCACGGGTCGGGGTGGACGCCGCCCTGCCCTTCTTGGCCCGGTTCACCGGGCACTCCTCCCATGTCGTGCGCCGCCAGCTCGCGTGGGCCTGGTCGCGCTTCGATACCGCCCGGTACGCAGACGAGATCATCAGCCGCTTGGACCCGGACAAGCTTCAGTACAGCATCACGTCCGACGAACAACTGCCGCATCTGGAGCGCCTGGTAACAGCCCCTGTCTCCCTGGACGTCAGGAGCAGAGTGTCCCTGGACGCACTCGGCTCGTACATCTCGCGAAATCCGCTGACCGGACTCCGGTTGACGAACCACCCGGCGAAGGATCTGGGGTTCCTGGCCGGTCAGACCGAGCTCGCATCGGTCGAGCTTGCTTCGTGCGACGCCTTGCTGGACCTTTCGGCTCTCGGCGGGCTGCCGCTCAAGAGCCTGGCCATCCTGAACTCGGCCGGCGTGGACCTGCGCCCCCTGGAGCACCTCTCACAGCTCGACTCGCTGATACTCGAAGGCCTCGTCGATCCAAGCTGGTCCACCGAGATCCTGCACACCGACGCACCCCTTCACGCCCTCACGCTGTCCGCCTCTACGCTCCCCCGGCAAGGCCTCAAGGGAATCAGCCGGCGCACCGGGCTCACGTTCATCAACGTCGCGCCCGGCCGGATTTCTGCTGAGGACTGGTGGGAGCTCTCCAGGCTGCCCGCTCTCGGCATCGTCGCCCTTAAGGCAAACTCCTTCGAGAACCTTCCGGACGGCCCGATCCTGGCAAAGGTCACGAGCCTTTTTCTCTTCGGCGAGGTAGGAGTCCGCGTCACACAGTTGGTGGTCGACCGGCTGGCCCACACCTTCCCCGGACTGCTCAGCTGCCACTTCACCAACGGACTGACCCTGGAGGGCTCCATCGACGTCACCCCCTTGGCAGGGATGGCCGCCCTGAAGAACTTCCACATCTACGTGCCCCGTGCCCAGCTTCACGGCATCGAAGCCCTGCCCCAGTCCATGACGATCCACACCTCGGACAACTGATCCCCCCCTCACCACCGGCTACTCCTTCGGCTTCCCCGGCTCGTCGTGCGTGGAGCAGTGGATCCCGCCGCCGCCCGAGGCGATGGTGTCGATCTTCACCATGACGACCTCGCGCTTCGGGAAGTGCTCCTGGAGGATGCTCTTCGCCCGGGCGTCCGCCTGGGCGTCGCCGAACTGCGGCATGAAGAGGGAGCCGTTGGCCACGTAGAAGTTCGCGTACGTGGAGACGAACGCGTCGCCGCGGCCGGTGATCTTCTCCAGGTCGGGCTGCGGGAGGTCGACGACCTCCAGCTTCTTGCCGCGGGCGTCCGTCGCGTCCTTGAACACCGACCGCGCCTGGTCGGCCGCGCGGGACCAGACGTCCGGCGGGGAGTCCGCGTGCGCCTGGTCCAGCAGGACCACGCCGGGCTCGGTGAACCGTACGAGGCTGTCGACGTGCGCGTCCGTGATGTCCTGGCCGCGGACTCCGGCGAGCCAGATGACCTTCTTGATGCCGAGGGTGCTCTTCAGCTCGGCTTCGATCTGGTCCCGGCTCTTCCCGGGGTTGCGGTTCTTGTTGACGACGGAGCTCTCGGTGACCAGCAGCGTGCCCGCGCCGTCGGTCTCGAAGGAGCCGCCCTCGGCGACCAGCGGGGCCTGGACCCGCTGGATGCCGTACTTCGCGAGCAGCAGCTTGCCGACCTGACCGTCGTTGCGGTGTTCCTGCTTGTTGCCCCAGCCGCTGAAGTTGAAGTCGACGCCGAGCAGCTTGCCCGGCTCCTCGACGAACACCGGTACGGTGTCCCGCGCCCACAGGTCGTCGACCGCGAGCGGAATGACCTCCACCTGTGATCCGCAGGCCTTCTGGGCCGCGTCCACCTGCTCGGGGCGGGCCATCATCACGACGGGCTCGTACTCGCCGACGGCGCGCGCCACCCGGGCGATGTCCTCGCGGACTCCGGGGAGCATCTCGCCCCAGACCCGCTCCAGGGCCGGCCAGGACATGAAGGTGCGGGCGTGGCTCTCCCACTCGGCACCGAAGCGGCGGCCCGAGGCCGACTCTCCGGGGGCCGGGGAGGTCTCCGCCTCGCCCGGTTCGGAGGGAGCGCAGGCGGCCGCCCCGAGGGCGAGTGCTCCGCCGATACCGGCGAGGGAGCGCAGTGCGGTGCGGCGGGACATGGGGGGATTCAACACAGGAAGCTCCGGCATGCGACTGGGGGCTACAGGGGGACGCTGGGGGACGCCACTGAGCAGGCTGCACTTAGCTCTAGCGTGCGCGCGCAGCGGACGGGCGGCGACACGGCCCGTGCCTCGAAAGCGGGATCTCGAAAGCAGGATGCGGAATGCGGCATTTGCCGATCCGACCGGCCCCACTGTTGCACTGACTAGATATTCAGTCAATCCGGACCCCTCCCGAGGGGCCGGGCTGCGGGTAGGGTGTCGAATCGTGGCTGACCGTCGAACAGCAATCATGGAAGGGGCCGCGCGGGTCATCGTCCGGCGCGGCGTCCGAGGCCTGCGCGTGGAGGAGCTCGCCGCGGAGGCCGGCGTTTCCACGGCGTTGATCTACTACCACTTCAAGGACCGCGCGGGCATCCTGCGCGCGACCCTGGAGTTCATCAACGACCGCGCGGGGCGGTACACCACGGAGCGCGATCCCGGCGAAGAGCCGCTGGACGCCCGGGGCGAGCTGGAGCAGACGCTCCTGCTGGAGTTCCAGGACACGCCCGGGGTGCGGGAGAACAGCACGGCCTGGGGAGAACTCCGGGCCAGCGCGGTATTCGACCCCGACCTGCGGGAAGACCTCGCGCGGGCGACGCTCGTATGGGTCCAGGAAGTGGGCGAGCTGCTCGGCCGCGTCCGCCCCATGGCCGGGGCGGCGGCGCTGGCCGGCACCGCCGAGCGGCTGACGGCCCTGGTGGAGGGCCTGAGCTCGCGCTGGCTCAGCGGCAGCCTGCCCCTGGCGCACGCCCGCGAGCTGATGGTGTCGGCCATCGACGCTGAGCTGGACCGCCTCGCCCGGACCTGATCCGGCCGCCGCCCGCCGCTGACAGGGCCCCGGCGGCCCGCGGCGGCCCGGCACGCCGTCGCTCCCGATCTCGCCGGTCCGCCGATCGCGTCCCCCAGCATCCCTCGACACCCCCCGGCACCCATCGCGACCCCTCCGGACAGCCTCCGGGCCCACCCACGACCCGAAGCTTGACTGAATTTTCAGTCAGTGACAGAGTGCGAGCCGTGGCCGAAACCGGCACGTACCCCTGATCTGGAGAAATACGATGAGCGACTCCCCCGGCGCCAGCCGCTCCCTCGTCAGCCGGCTCTTCGGAGCCACGCCCTCCCGCAGGCGCGTCCTGGGAGCCGCCGGCCTCGGCGCGGCGGGTGCGGTGCTGGGCGGTTCGGCGGCCTCGATGGCCTCCGCGGCGCCCCGGCCCGCGAACCCGGCGCTGCCGCGCTGGTGGGTGGACCGCGACGACGTCCCCCACGCGCGCACCTGGATGTCCTGGCCGTCGCGCTCCTCCGTCTGGGGCGGCCGCGCCCTCGGCGGGGTCCAGGAGGACATCGCGCTGATCGCCAAGACCATCGCGCGCTACGAGCCCGTCGTGATGTGCGCGCCGGACTCCTACACGGCCTCCACCGCCCGTTCCTGGTGCGGCCCCGGGGTCACGGTGATCACCTCGATCCCCACCGACGACCTCTGGATGCGCGACATCGCCCCCGTCTTCCGCCGGGACGGCCGGGGCGGGCTTGACGCGATCGGCCTGAACTTCAACGGCTGGGGCAACAAGCAGACCCACGCCTACGACGCCGACGTCGCAGAGCTCATCGCGCACGACGGCTACCTCGCCTTCAGCAGGACGGACTTCGTCGGCGAGGGCGGCGCGATCGAGACCGACGGCGACGGCACCGTGATGGCCACCGAGAGCAGCCTGGTCAACAAGAACCGCAACCGGGGCATGAGCCGGGCCGAGATCGAGGAAGCCGTCCTGCACGCCTACGGCGCGGACAAGATGATCTGGGTGCCCGGCATCAAGGGCAAGGACATCACCGACGACCACATCGACGTGACCTCGCGGTTCATCGGGCCCGGCGTCGTGATGGTGCAGGTGCCTCCGGCGGACCGCGATGACGTGTGGGCGCGCGACGCCCGCGAGCAGCTGTCGATCCTCTCCAACGCCACGGACGCCAGGGGCCGGCGGCTGAAGGTCATTCAGGTGGCCGGTCCGGACACCGTGCGGTCGAAGAACCCCCAGTTCGTGGACTCGTACCTCAACTTCCACGTGGTCAACGGGGCTGTCATCACCGCCCAGTTCGGCGACGAGGCGAAGGACGCGGCGGCCAAGCAGGCCCTGGGCGCGGCCTTCCCCGGCCGGACCGTGGTCCAGCTCAACGTGGACCGCCTGATGGCCGGCGGCGGCGGCATCCACTGCTCCACGATGCACGAGCCGCTCCCGTAGGGGGTGTCTTGCCGATCAGGCCGGGCTCGATCAGCAAGACACCCCCTTGGACCTCCGGCCGCGAGGCCACCCCCTTCACAGATGAGGCCGTATGCGACTGACACCGACCGAGCGGGACCGGCTGCTGATCTTCACTGCGGCCGAGCTGGCTCGTGCCCGACGCGCCCGGGGCGTGAAGCTCAACGTTCCCGAGGCGACCGCGCTGATCACCGACACCGTGTGCGAGGCGGCCCGGGACGGCCGCAGGCTGGCCGAGGCGATCGCCGCGGGGCGCCACGTGCTGAGCGCCGGCGACGTACTGCCCGGGGTGCCCGACGTGGTCACCTCGATCCAGGTCGAGGCCGTTTTCGACGACGGTACGCGGCTCTGCGTCATCGACGACCCCTTCCGGCAGGAGGGTTCGCTCGGGGCCGACGCCCCCGGCGCCGGACTGCCCGGGGACGGGGCGGGTTACGAGCCCGCCGAGGCGACGATCCGGCTGCGCGTGCGCAACACCTCCAGCGTGCCGATCAGCGTCACCTCGCACTTCCACTTCTTCGAGGCGAACCCGCGCCTCGCCTTCGACCGGGGTGCGGCCTACGGCTCCCGGCTCTCCGTACCGGCGGGCTCCTCGGTCCGCTTCGACGTCGGCGCCTCCGTGGAGGTGGAGCTCGTACCCATCGGCGGGGCGCGCGTCGCCATCGGTTTCGCGGGGCTGGTCGACGGCCCCCTGGACGCGCCCGGCGCCCGCGAGGCCGCCCTGGCCAAGGCCCGTGCCACGGGGTACCTCACCGAATACCAGGAGGAGCAGCAGTCATGAGCGCCAGCGTCTTCGACTCGGCGGGCTGCCACGGCCGTCCGGGCGCCGCCCCGGCGGACAGCACCGATCCGCACGACTACATGGCGGTCCACGGCCCCCGGGCCGGGGACCGGATCCGGCTCGGCGACTCCGGTCTCATCGTGCGCGTGGAGTCCGACTCCCAGAAGCCCGGGGACGAGTTCCTGGCCGGCTTCGGCAAGACCGCCCGCGACGGCCTGCACCTCAAGGCCGCCGCCGTCCGCGAGACCTGCGACATCGTCATCAGCAACGCCCTGGTCATCGACGCCGTCCTCGGTATCCGCAAGACCAGCATCGGCATCCGCGAGGGCAGGATCCACGCGATCGGCCGGGCGGGGAACCCCGACACCCTGGACGGGGTGGAGGTGGTCGTCGGTACGGGGACCACCATCGTTTCCGGCGAGGGCATGATCGTCACCGCCGGGGCCATCGACACCCACGTGCACCTGCTCTCCCCGCGCATCATGGAGGCCTCGCTGGCGTCCGGCGTCACCACGATCATCGGCCAGGAGTTCGGGCCGGTCTGGGCGGTCGGCGTCAACTCCCCCTGGGCGCTGAAGCACGCCTTCAACGCCTTCGACGCCTGGCCCGTCAACATCGGCTTCCTCGCCCGCGGTTCGTCCTCGGACCCGGCCCCGCTGATCGAGGCGCTGGCCGAGGGCGGCGCCTCCGGATTCAAGGTCCACGAGGACATGGGCGCGCACACCCGCGCCCTGGACACCGCGCTCCGGGTGGCCGAAGAGCACGACGTGCAAGTCGCCCTGCATACGGACGGGTTGAACGAGTGCCTCTCGGTCGAGGACACCCTGCGCGTGCTGGACGGCCGGACCATCCACGCCTTCCACATCGAGGGCTGCGGCGGCGGACACGTCCCCAACGTCCTCAAGATGGCGGGCGTTCCCAACGTCATCGGCTCCTCCACCAACCCGACCCTGCCCTTCGGCCGGGACGCGCTGGGCGAGCACTTCGGCATGATCGTCTCGGCCCACGACCTCAAGGTCGACCTGCCCGGCGACGCCGCCATGGCCCGCGACCGGATCCGTGCCGGGACCATGGGCGCGGAGGACATCCTGCACGACCTCGGGGTCATCGGGATCACCTCCTCCGACGCCCAGGGCATGGGCCGCGCGGGCGAGACCGTACGCCGCACCTTCGCCATGGCCGGGAAGATGAAGACCGAGCTCGGCCCCCTGGACGGCGAGGGCTCGTACGGCACGGCGCAGAGCGGCGACGACAACGAACGCGTGTTGCGCTACATGGCGAAGCTGACCATCAACCCCGCCATCGCGCACGGCCTTGTCCACGAGGTCGGCTCGATCGAGGTCGGCAAGCTCGCGGACCTCGTCATGTGGTGGCCCCAATACTTCGGCGCCAAGCCCCAGTTGGTGCTCAAGGGCGGCTTCCCCGCCTACGGGGTCACCGGCGATCCGAACGCGTCCACGGACCGCTGCGAACCCCTGGTCCTCGGGCCGCAGTTCGGCGCGTACGGGGCCACCGCGGCCGATATATCCGTGGCCTTCGTCGCGGAGGCGGCCGTCCAGAACGGCGACCTGATGCCCACCCGGCGGCGCCGCGTCGCGGTCCGCGGGACCCGGGGCATCGGCCCGAAGGACATGCTCCGCAACGCCCGTACCGGCAGTGTCGACGTGCACCCCGGCACGGGTCTGGTCTCGCTCGACGGCGAACCGCTGGTCTCGGAGCCGGCCGATTCCATCTCGCTCAGCCGCCTGTACTTCCTCTAGGAACCCTGGGACCCCTGGGCGCCCTGCGGGGCCCGGCGGAAGTCCAGCATGCAGAACACCTTGTCGTAGCGGCGTTCACCGACGGCCACGAAGTCGGGCAGCCGCCCGTACTCGGTGAAGCCCAGCGAGGCGTAGATCCCCAGGGCGCGCGCGTTGTCCCCGCGCGCGTCCAGGGTGAGGACCTCGATGCCGGCCGTCCTGGCGTCTTCGATCAGGGCGGCCGTCAGCGCCCGGCCGCAGCCGCGGCCGTGGATCTCCGGGTCGACCGCGACCTTCTCCAGGTCCGCGTGCGGCCGGTGGGTCGGTCGGGCGTAGCGCTGCCAGTACCCCAGCCCGACGAGCCGGGGGCCGAGATAGGCGGCGCGCAGGGCCGCGTCCCCGGCGCGTACGGCGGCTACGAGGCGTTCGAGCATCTCCGCGACCTCTTCGGGCGCGGGCGGCTCCACCCAGCCCAGGGCCGCTCCCCCGGCCACCAGCTCGGCCAGGATCCGGTGCGCCTCCGCGGCGAACCGGGCCGCCCGGTCGGGGTCGGAGGCCAGCTGCGGGGCGTCGAGGAGGGCGAGCGCCGCGGGCTCGCCGTTGGTTTCGGTTGCCGGTTTCATGATCGGCAGCCTAAGGGGCCCACGGGCCCAACGGACCGAGGGATCCCGAGGGATCCCGAGGAACCGCTCAGGCGTCCAGCTCCGCGTCGATCGCGTCGGCGAGGAGCCGGCGTGCGTGCTCCAGGGGCAGCGAGCCGCTGAGCCACCGCACGCTGAGGCCTTCGAGCAGGGCCGTCAGCCGTTCGGCGGCGGCCGCGTGCTGCGGGGCGGTGCCGGTGGGCCGGGCCTGGGCCAGGAGGTAGGAGATCTCGTGGACCCAGCTGTGCGTGGCCTTCGCGACGTCCTCGCGCAGGTCGGGGTCGAACACGGCGCTCGCCCTGAGCTCGCCCCAGGCCGTGCTGTTC
This sequence comes from Streptomyces sp. NPDC059443, assembly GCF_042750105.1. Taxonomy (NCBI): domain Bacteria; kingdom Bacillati; phylum Actinomycetota; class Actinomycetes; order Kitasatosporales; family Streptomycetaceae; genus Streptomyces; species Streptomyces sp. NPDC059443. The sequence goes on from NZ_JBHYVM010000002.1 coordinate 334,744, forward strand.
TCGCGGACCTCCGGGGTGTCCTGGAGTTCGAGGAGCAGGACTTGGGTCAGCTCGACGCGGGGGCTCTCGGGGACGTCCAGGCCCGCTTCGCGCTCGGCGGTGTAGCGCTCGGCGCGGTCGCTGATGAACTCCAGGGTCCGACGCAGAATCCCGGCGCGGTCGGTGAAGTGGTAGTAGATCAGCGAGGTGGACACGCCCGCCTCGGCTGCCAGCTCCCCCACGCGGAGCCCGCGCACGCCGCGTCGCGCGATCACTCGCGTGGCGGCTCTGAGTATTTCTGTTCGACGGTCTGACACGAAGGGTCACTCTACCCGTCGGGGCCGCCACCTGGGGCTTTTTCCTGACCGTAACATCAGGGTCGATATTTGCGGGGAAGATGTCGCGATCATATCTATTTGCGACCCCCTCTCCCCCTCGTCCCCCACCGGGGCGCAAGGCGGGGACCGACCCGCCTGACACCCGGCATGGCCGATTCCGCATCAGCTTGGCCAGAACCATTGACTGAATTTTCAGTTCGGTGGAGGATGCGGGCACATCACCACACCTCTTGCCCGCGGCGAGCCCATGTCCTCGCCGCGAATACTGACTAAATTTTCAAACAGGAGAGATCATGACTACGTTCCGGATGCCGGCCGAGTGGACCGACCACGAAGGCTGTCTGATGGCGTGGCCGACGCGGCAGGAGCTGTGGGGCGACGTCTTCGACGAGGTCAAGGCGGAGTACGCCCAGGTCGCCACGGCGATCGCCGAATTCGAGCCGGTCACCATGGTCGCCGTGCCCGGCAGTGGCGACGAGGCCCGCGCGCTGTGCGGGGCGGGCGTCACCGTGATCGAGCTCCCGATCGACGACTCCTGGTTCCGCGACTCCGGCCCGATCTTCGTCCTCGGCGAGAACGGCGAGCGGGCGGGCGTGGACTTCCGCTTCAACGCCTGGGGCGGCAAGCACTTCCCCTACGACACCGACGACAAGATCGCCGGGGCCCTGCTGAACCACTTCGGCGTGGACCGCATCGACTCCCGGATGATCCTCGAAGGCGGCGCTATCACGGTCGACGGCGAAGGCACCCTGATCACCACCGAGCAGTGCCTGCTGCACCCGAACCGCAACCCCGACATGACCAAGGACGAGATCGAGGCCGAGCTGATCGCCCGCCTCGGTGTCACCAAGGTGATCTGGCTGCCGTACGGCGGTCTGCTGGACACCGAGACCGACGGTCACGTGGACGGCGTCTGCGCCTTCGTCGCCCCCGGCAAGGTGATCATCTCCGTGCCGAGCGACCCCGCCCACCCCGACTACGAGCGCATGCGTGTGAACCGCGCCGTCCTGGAGTCGGCCACCGACGCCGCCGGGCGCCCGTTCGAGATCATCGACCTGCCGCAGAGCAACCTCGTCGAGGTCGACGGCCGGGAGACGGAGGTCAGCTACATGAACTTCTACGTCGCCAACGGCGGGGTCGTCGTACCGGTCGCCGACACCCCCGAGGACGAGGGCGCCCTCGCGGTCATCGCGGCCGCGCTGCCGGGCCGCAAGGTCGTCGGAGTCCGCACGCGCGTGGTCGCGTGGGGCGGCGGCGGCATCCACTGCATCACCCAGCAGGTACCCTCCGCCCACCGCACCGCCTGACCGGCTCGCCCCCTTCGCCGCGCACGGGCCGGCGGCCCGCCCCCGAGTCCCCCTCCTCGCCCCAGTCGGCCGCCCGGCCCGTACCTCCCCCGCCCAGCATGGAAGAGAGAGCACCGATGCCCAGATCCCTGCCCTGGTCCAGAGCCACCAGCTCCGCGCGCAGCCAGTCCGCCGGCACCCGGTCCGCCGACACCCGGTCCTCCCGGCCCCGGTCCGCCCGTCGCCGGTACGCGCTGCCCGTCGCGGCCCTGGCCGCCGTCAGCCTGGTGGCCGCCTGTTCCGGCCCGCCCAAGGGCGGAGCGCCCGCGAACGACGCGGCCTTCAAGCTGTCCACCGGCACTCCGGCCGCCGCCGGTGAGCTGGACTCCTTCACCTGGGCGCTCTACGCGGAGCCCCCCACGCTGGACTACATCTCGGCCTTCGACTACCCGCAGAACACGATCCTGTCGAACGTCTGCGAAAGCCTGATGAAGTGGACCCCGCAGCTCACCATGGCTCCGGGCCTGGCCGAGAAGGCCACCAACGCCACCCCGCTGACCTGGGTCTACGATCTGCGCCCGAACGTGAAGTTCCACGACGGCGGAACGATGACCGCCGACGACGTGGTCTTCAGCCTCGGCCGCCAGATGAACCCGGACCTCGGGGCGGCCTGGAACAGCAACTTCGCCAACGTCGAGTCGGTCAAGAAGACCGGCCCGCTCCAGGTGACGGTCACGCTGAAGCAGCCCGACTCGCAGTTCCCGCAGTACATGGCGACGGCCGCCGGCGTGGTGGCCTCGAAGGCCGGCGTGGAGAAGGCGGGCCAGAACTACGGCACCGCGGGCAGCCTGGACTGTACGGGCCCCTTCAAGCTGGGCACCTGGAACAAGGGCCAGTCGATCGAGCTCCAGCGCTTCGACGACTACTGGGGCACCAAGGCCAAGTCGAAGAAGGCCGTCTTCACCTTCCTGACCGACCCCTCCGCCCGGACCAACGCCATGCTCAACGGCGAGGCCGACGGCGGCTACCTGATCCCCACCGAGAGCTACGACCGGCTGCGCAAGAGCGGTGCGGGCACCCTGTACTTCGGTGAGGGCCTCAGCACGGTCAACGTCAACGTCACCAGCATGAAGGGCGCCCTCGGCGACGTCCGCGTCCGCCGGGCCCTGTCCCTGGCCCTGGACCGCCGCGGGTTCGTCAAGGCGGGCCTGGGCGGCGCGGGCACCGTCACCACCTCGCTCACCGCGAAGGGCGTCTGGGCCACGGCCCCCGAGAACCTCCGCAAGGCCGCCTTCGAGGGGCTCCCCTCGCCCGACCAGAACATCGAGGCGGCCAAGAAGATGATCGAGGAGGCGGGTGCCACCGGCAAGACGGTCACCATCGCCACCAGCTCGATCGGCCAGGACGTCTCCCTGCTGGCCACCGCGGTCCAGGACGCCGGCACCAAGATCGGTCTGAACGTCCAGCTGAAGACCATCGCCCCCAACGCCTTCACCTCGCTGTTCACCGACCCCAAGGCGCGCGAGGGCCTGGACATGTTCCCGGAGACGTACTACGACTCCATCACCGACCCGATGGACCTGCTGAGCAACTTCCAGACCGGGGCCTACCAGAACTACGCCGGCTACAGCGACGAGGCCTACGACTCGCTCGCCGACAAGGCCCGCGGCGAGTACGACCCGGCCAAGCGCTTCTCCGCCGCCGTCGAGCTGCAGAAGAAGGCGGCCGACCAGCTGCTGTGGATCCCGGTCGCCGAATGGCCGACCGCCGTCTTCCTGAACAAGCGGATCACGGGCGCACCCACCACGATCTCCTACCTGTACTACCCCTGGGCCGCGGACGTCGGGGCGGCCGCGCGATGAGTTTCCTCCGCTTCGCCGTACGGCGGCTGGCCGAGATGGCAGCCACCCTGCTCGGCGCCTCCTTCATCATCTTCGGCGCTCTGTACCTGGCCCCGGGCAACCCGGCGAGCTTCCTCCTGGGCGGCCGCTCGGCCTCCCCGGAGGCTCTGCAAGCGATCAACGAGCACTACCACCTGGACGACCCGTTCGTGGTCCGCTACGGGCGCTGGCTCGGCCAGGTGGTGCACGGCGACTTCGGCCGCTCGATCACCTACCGCACCGACGTGTCGCGGCTGCTGGCCGACCGGCTGCCCAACACCCTGATGCTGATCACGATGGCGCTCGTACTGGTCCTCGTGTTCGGGCTGATCCTGGGCTGGATCGGCGCGGTCCGCGGCGGGAAGACCGACTCGGCGATCCTGGTGACCACCACCTTCGCCATCGGCACCCCGTCGTTCGTCGCGGCGGTCATGCTGCAAGGCCTGTTCGCGGTGACGCTGCACTGGTTCCCCACCGGGGGCACCGGTGACGGGTTCCTCTCGATGCTGTGGCACCTGACCCTGCCGGCCGTCGCGCTGGCGCTCTACCTGATCGGCATGCTCGCCCGGGTCACCCGGGCCGCGATGGTCGACGTCCTGGGTCAGGAACACGTCACGGTCGCCCGCAGCCGGGGCGTGTCCGAGCGCCAGGTCATCAGGCGGCACGTGTTCCGCAACGCGCTGGGCACCGTGCTCACCACGGGCGGGCTGATCGTCTCCACACTGCTGGTCTGCACCGTCCTGGTGGAGTCCGCGTTCAGTGTGGGCGGCATCGGCCAGCTCCTCGAACTGTCCACCACGACCAAGGACTTCCCCACCGTGCAGGCCATCTCCCTCATCATGGTCGCGCTGTTCATGACGGTGAACCTCGTCGTGGACCTGCTCCATCCGCTGGTCGACCCCCGGGTCGCCCTCGGCCCCGCGAAGAAGGCCGCGTGAGCTCCGTCCTGGTGCGCCGGCCGGGCCTGTCCCGGATCCGGACCTCCCGCGCCCCCCTCTCCCTGCTCTGTCTGGGCTTCGTCGCCGTCGTCGTCATCGTCGCGCTGATCGCCCCCTGGATCGCCCCCTACGATCCCAACGCCATCGACCTGGGCAACGCCCTCGCGGGACCCTCCGCCGACCATCTCCTCGGGGTCGACGCCTCCGGCCGGGACACGCTGTCCCGGCTGGTCCTGGGAGCCCGTACCTCGCTCCTGGGCCCGCTCGGCGTCGTCGTCTTCTCCACCCTGGCCGGTGTCGCGATCGGCACCGCCGCCGCCTGGCGGGGCGGCTGGCTCGACTCGGTGCTGTCCCGCAGCACCGAGCTGGTCTTCGCCTTCCCCGGCATGCTGCTGGCCATCCTGATCGTCTCGGTCTACGGCGAGGGGCTGCTGGCCCCGGTCATCGCCCTGGCGATCGCCTACCTCCCCTACGTCAGCCGGCTCACCCGCTCCCTCGTACTGGCCGAGCGCGCTCGCCCGTACGTGGAGGCGTACCGGGTGCAGGGCCACTCGGGGCTGCAGATCTGCCTGCGCCACGTCATCCCCGGCATCGCGCCCGTGGTGCTGGCCCAGTCCACGATCAACTTCGGCTACGCGCTGATCGACCTCGCGGGCCTGTCCTTCCTCGGGCTGGGCGTCCCCGCCCTGACCCCCGACTGGGGCCGCATGGTCTTCGACGGCAACGTCGCCATCCAGTCCGGCTACCCGCTCTCGGCGATCGTGCCCTGTGTGGCCATCGTGCTCACCGTGGTCGCCTTCAACGTGGTCGGCGAGCGCTGGGCCGACAAGGTAGCCAGGAGGGACCGATGAACACGCTGAACACCCTCGACATCCAGGGGCTGCGGCTCAGCCTGCCGAACACCGTCCGGCCCGTCCTCGACGGGGTCGACCTCACCGTCGGCGCCCGCGAGACCGTGGCCCTGGTCGGCGAGTCCGGCTCCGGCAAGACCCTCACCTCGCGCAGCGTGCTGCGGCTGCTGCCCGACAAGGCCCGTACGGAGGGCACGGTCCGGGTGGTCGGCGACGACGTCCTGACGATGACCCCGGCGCAGCTGCGCGTCCTGCGCACCAGCACCGCGGCCATGATCTTCCAGGATCCCCGGGCGGCCATCAACCCGATGCGGCGCGTCGGCGACTTCCTCACCGAGAGCCTGCGCCTGAACGCGAAGATGGCCAAGGACGCCGCCGAGGAGCGGGCGGTGACGATGCTGGAGGCCGTCGGCCTCACCGGCGCGGCCCTGCGCAAGTATCCCGGACAGCTGTCCGGCGGCATGCTGCAACGGGTCATGATCGCGGCCGCGTTGATGGGCGATCCCGCCCTGATCCTCGCGGACGAGCCCACCACGGCGCTCGACGTCACCACGCAGGCCGAGGTGGTCGCCCTCCTCGGTGATCTGCGCGAACGCTTCGGCACCGGGCTGCTGTTCGTCACGCACGACCTCGGCCTCGCCGCCGCGATCAGCGACCGCGTGTACGTGATGTACGCGGGCCGGATCGTCGAAACGGGCCCCGCCGACGACCTGTTCACCCGGCCGCGCCACCCGTACACGGTGGCGCTCCTGAACTCCACGCCGCGGCTGGACGCCCCGCGAGGGCGGCTCGCCGCCATCGAGGGCCGGCCGCCGAGCCTGCGCGAGGAGCTCACCGGCTGCCCGTTCGCCGCGCGCTGCGTGTTCGCGACCGACGTGTGCAGGCAGGAGGCCCCGGAGCTGCTCCCGTTGGCCACCGAGCCGGCCCGCCTCGTCTCCTGCCACCACAGCGACGAGGTCGCGGCGAAGGAACGGAAGGAACTCCACCCATGACGACCACGACGAAGACCGTTCTGGAGGTCTCGGGCCTGAGCCGGGCCTACGGGAGCGTCCAGGCCGTGGACGACGTGTCGTTCCGGCTGTCCGAAGGCGGCTCCCTGGGCATCGTCGGCGAATCGGGGTCGGGCAAGACGACCACCGCCCGCATCGTCGTCGGTCTGGAGACCGCCGACGGCGGCCGGGTCGAGATCAACGGCCGCGACCGGACGGAGCACCGGCGCGGCAAGGCGGGGCGCCTGGAGCGGGCCCGCGAGATCCAGATGGTCTTCCAGGACCCCTTCCTGTCCCTGGATCCCCGCATCACCGTGGGCGGGGCGATCCGGGAGACGCTCAAGCTGCACTTCCCCGGCACCGACCACACCGGCCGGATCACCGAACTGCTCGACCAGGTCGGCCTCGGAGCACGCGAGGCCGACGCACTGCCCCGGCAGCTGTCGGGCGGGCAGCGCCAGCGCGTGGCGATCGCCCGTGCGCTGGCGGTCGAACCGTCCGTCCTCGTCCTCGACGAGGCGGTCGCCGCCCTGGACGTCTCGGTGCAGGCGCAGATCCTGAACCTGCTCTTCGACATCCGCGAACAGACCGGCATCGGCTACCTGTTCATCACCCACGACCTCGGCGTAGTGCGCTGTGTCACCGACGACGTGATCGTCATGAGGCACGGCCGGATCGTCGAAGCGGGTCCGACGGCACAGGTGCTCGCCGACCCCCAGCACCCTTACACGCGCCTGCTCCTGGAGTCCGTACCCCGCCCGGGGTGGGACCCGCGGAGCATCGCCGCCGCGCGCCGCGCCCTGTGAGGGGGGCCGTGGGCGCGTCGGCGCCCACGGCCCATCGGTTCACCACTGCACGCATTCGCGCATCCACGCATGACTGATCGGAGATCAGAGATGAACGAGCACGTCGTACGGACGCTGGACAGACGGGGTTTCCTGACGGCGGCGGGCCTCACGGCCGCCGGCGCGGCGCTGGCGGCGGTCGGCGGGCAGGCCTTCGCGGCCGTCCGCCCGTCGGCCGCCGCCACCGCGGGCGGTTTCGCCGTCCCGATCGACACCGTCCGGCACACCCGGACCTGGATGGCGTGGCCCGACAGCTCCGCCATCTGGGGCAACAAGCTCTCGGGTGTCCAGGCGAACATAGCGCTCATCGCGAAGACCATCGCGAAGTACGAGCCGGTCGTGATGTGTGCCAACTCCGCGAGCGTGGCCAAGGCGAAGAGCGCCTGCGGTTCGGCGGTCACGGTCATCGGCACGATCCCGGTCGACGACTGCTGGATGCGCGACACCGGTCCGGTGTTCCGCACCAACGGGGCGGGCGGCCTGGACGCGATCGGCACCAACTTCAACGGCTGGGGCAACAAGCAGACCCACGCCAAGGACGCCCTGGTGGCCGGCCGGATCGCGGCCTACGCCGGGGTTCCGTTCAGCGCCGCCGGGTTCGTGGGCGAGGGCGGCGCGGTGGAGACGGACGGCGCCGGCACGCTCATGGCCACCCGCAGCTCCCTCATCAACTCCAACCGCAACCCCGGCAAGACCCAGGCGCAGTTGGAGGCCGCCCTGTGCGACGCCTTCGGCGCGTCCAAGGTCGTCTGGTTCAAGGGCGTCCTCGGCAAGGACATCACCGACGACCACGTCGACGCCACGTCCCGGTTCCTCGCCGAGGGCGTGGGCCTGGTCCAGATGCCGCTCGCGAGCGACACCGACGCCTGGTCCAACGACGCACGTGCGCAGTACCAGATCCTGTCCACCACCATCGACGCCCAGGGCAACCCGGTCGCGGTCACCAAGCTCCAGGGCCCCGACTACAACAAGATCCGCTCCACCAACCCCGACTTCGTCGGCGCGTACGCCAACTACTACGTGTGCAACGGCGCGGTCATCTCCCCGCAGTTCGGTGACACCACTGCGGACGCGGCGGCCAAGGTCACCCTCCAGCGGGCCTTCCCGGGCCGGGTCGTCGAGCAGCTCAACATCGACAGCCTGGGCGGGGGCGGCGGCGGCATCCACTGCGTGACCCAGCAGCAGCCGGTCGCGTAACGGCTCGTCCCCACCGGGTCACGCACCATTGTGCCGATGGACCGCCAGGCCGTCGGACCGTGAAACGACTCGGGCCCCCTGCGAACAGCAGGGGGCCCGAGGATCAGCGCGCGAGCACCGTGACCCCCAGCATGCGCGCCCCCTCCTCCGTGCGGGGGCGGTGCCGGCTGCCCGGGGCGAACACCACGTAGGTTCCCGGGCCGTGGCGCTCCTCTCCCTCAATGACCTCGCCGCTCAGGACGAAGTACCGCTCCTCGTTCTCGTGGACGTCGATGTCCGGCCACTCGGTGCCCGGGGCGAAGTCGATCAGCCAGCCGCCGGCGAACTCGGTCGCCGGGAGCCTGCGGCGGACGATGCCGGGGGCGACGTCGGCCGGCTCGATGTCGTCGATGTGGACGGTGGTCTTCAGCGGGCCCGTAGGCGTTGTCTCACTCACGCACTCACGATCGCCCGAGGCGCGCCCCCCGGCCCAGAGTCTCGAATGACATCACCAGGTATATTCCTGCCATGAGCCGCCATCGCGTGGTCGCGCTGCTGAACGCGCCACAGTCACCGTTCGAACTCGCCTGCGTCGCGGAGGTGTTCGGATCCGTGCGGCCGGACCTGCCGGTGCGCTACGAGTTCACGGTCTGCGCCGGGCGACCCGGGCCGCTCCCGGCCACGACCGGGCCCGCATGGCACGTCGAGGCGGGGCTGGACGCGCTGGAGGACGCCGACACCGTCATCGTTCCGGGCTGGCAGCCGACCGGGGCGGCCGTGTCACCGGAGATCCTGAGCGCGCTGCGTGCGGCGCACCGGCGCGGGGCGCGGGTCGTCTCCATCTGCACGGGGGCGTTCGTGCTGGCGCGGGCCGGGTTGCTGGACGGCCGCCGGGCGACGACGCACTGGCGGCGCGCGGAACAGTTCGCGGCCGCGTTTCCCCAGGTGGAGGTGGACGCGGACGTGTTGTACGTCGATCACGGCGACGTGGCCACCAGCGCCGGCTCCGGCGCGGGCATCGATCTGGCCCTGCACCTGGTCCGCCGGGACCACGGCGCCGCCTACGCGGCCGCGATCGCCCGAAGCATGGTGCTGCCGCCGCACCGGGAGGGCGGCCAGCTCCAGTACGCCACCCGGCCCGCCCCGGCCAGGACCGACCAGTCGCTGGCGCCGCTGCTGGAATGGGCCCTGTCCCGGCTCGGCGCGGAGTTGACGATCGACCGCCTCGCCGAGCAGGCCGGGGTCTCGGGCCGGACGCTCGCCCGGCGCTTCACCGAGCAGCTCGGTCAGAGCCCCGGCCAGTGGCTGCTCACCCAGCGTCTCGACGCGACGCGCGTCCTGCTGGAGCGGACCGACCTGTCGGTCGAGGCCATCGCCACGCGGGTCGGCCTGTCCTCCGCCGTCAACCTGCGACGCCGCTTCCGAACCGCCCTCGGCACGACGCCCGGTGCCTACCGGAGGACCTTCGGCGACTGAGCGCCCAGTCACGCGACGGGTCACCCGGCCGGTCACCCCACGGCCCGGAAACGCAAAGGACCCCAGCCGAAGCTGGGGTCCTGCTGGTGTCCGAGGGGGGACTTGAACCCCCACGCCCGATAAAGGGCACTAGCACCTCAAGCTAGCGCGTCTGCCATTCCGCCACCCGGACTAGGTGGTCGGCCCCGGTTTCCCGCGGCGACATGGACAACAATAGCAAAGGTTCGGCGGGGTTCCGACCAGGTATTTCTTCGGGGCCGAGTTCGACGCGCCGCGCTGACCTGCGGGCATGTCCTGCGGGCCGCCGGATGCTGATACCCGGCTGGACACCGGGGTTCCCAGACGGTCGGATGGGCGCCGCATGTTCGAACGCAGGGGGGAATCACATATGGAATCCGAGCATCGCGTCAGCACGCTGGAGCTCTTCTTCGACCTCGTCTTCGTCTTCACCATCACCCAGCTGACGGTGCTGTTCTCCGACGACCTCACCGTGCGGGGCGCCGGGCGGGTGCTGCTGATCTTCACGGTGCTGTTCTGGATGTACGGCGCCTACGCGTACCTGACCAACCAGGTGCCGCCGGACCGGCCCGTGCGGCGGGTCCTGATCCTGCTCGCCATGGGCGCGTTCATGGTGTGCGCGCTGGCCGTGCCGACCGCGTTCGGGGCCGGCGGGGTGGCCTTCGGGCTCGGCTACCTGGTCGTCGTGGTGATGCACAGCGTCCTGTACAGCCAGGCGTACGGGCGCAGCGTGCTCTGGTTCGCGCTGCCCAACGGGATGTCCGCCCTGTCGGTGACGGCCGCCGGGCTCTTCGACGGGCCTGCGTCGCTGGGCCTGTGGGGGCTGGCGCTGGTGTTCCAGTTCACCACCCCCGTCATCTCCCGCTGGGCGGCGGCCGGCGGGGCGGAGGCCTCCGCCGGGACCACCATGGACGACCAGCTCGGCGGGATCGGCGCCGCGCACTTCGTGGAGCGGCACGGACTGCTGCTGATCATCGTGTTCGGCGAGTCGGTGATCGCGATCGGCATCGGGGTGGGCTCGCTGCCCCTGACCCCCGGGATCGCCGGGGGCGCCTTCCTGGCGCTGGCCGTGGGGGCCACCCTGTGGTGGATGTACTTCGTGCGCGACGAGGGGCGCGCCGAGCACGTTTTCGCGAGCACCCCGACCGAGCGGCGTTTCAAGCTGGCGCTCCGCGCGTACTACTACGCCTTCATCCCGATGCTGCTGGGCATCGCGGGGTTCTCGGCGGGCGTGAAGAAGAGCATTGGGCACCTGGGCGAGCAGCTGCCGGCCGGGCCCGCCTTCGCCCTCGCGGGCGGGGTCGCCTGCTATCTGGCCGGGGACGTCGCCTTCCGGCTGGTGCTGGGGATCCGGCCGGTACGGTTCCGCGCGCTCGCGGTGGTGCCCGTACTGGCGACCGCCGCGGCGGGGACCCGGCTCGGCGGCGCCTGGCAGCTGACCGGGCTGGTCCTGGTGCTGCTGGCCGCGCTGGCGGCGGAGGCCCGGAGCGCGTCCGTGGCCGCGGTGGCGGACCCGGACGCGGCGGGGGCTCCGGAGGAGCCGCGGGGCTCCGCCGGAGCCGCCGTGGAGGCTACGGGCAGCGGATGACCTGGCCCGCGTAGGAGAGGTTGCCGCCGAAGCCGAAGAGGAGGACCGGCGCCCCGGAGGGGATCTCACCGCGCTCGACCAGCTTGGACAGGGCCATCGGGATGGAGCCGGCCGAGGTGTTGCCGGAGTCGACGACATCGCGGGCGACGACGGCGTTGACGGCGCCGATCTTCGCCGCCAGCGGCTCGATGATCCGCAGGTTCGCCTGGTGGAGGACGACGGCGGCCAGCTCCTCGGGGGTGACCCCGGCCTTCTCGCAGACCTTGCGGGCGAGCGGGGGGAGCTGGCTGGTGGTCCAGCGGTAGACGGACTGGCCCTCCTGCGCGAAGACCGGCGGCGAGCCCTCGATGCGGACCGCGTGGCCCATCTCGGGGACCGAGCCCCACAGGACCGGGCCGATGCCGGGTTCGTCGGAGGCCTCGACCACGGCCGCGCCGGCTCCGTCGCCGGTGAGGACGCAGGTGGTGCGGTCGGTCCAGTCGGTGATCGCGGTCATCTTGTCGGCACCGATGACCAGGGCGCGGGTGGCGGCGCCGGCCCGGATCGCGTGGTCGGCGGTGGCCAGGGCGTGCGTGAAGCCCGAGCAGACGACGTTGATGTCCATGACGGCGGGATGGCCGCCCATGCCGAGCTTGGCGGCGACGCGGGCGGCCATGTTCGGTGAACGGTCGATCGCGGTCGAGGTGGCGACGAGGACGAGGTCGATGTCGTCCGGGCTCAGGCCGGCACTCGCGAGGGCCTTGCCGGCGGCCTGGTAGGCCAGCTCGTCCACCGGCTCTTCGGGACCGGCGATGTGGCGGGTCTTGATCCCGACGCGGGACCGGATCCACTCGTCGTTGGTGTCCACCATGGCCGCGAGGTCCTCGTTGGTCAGCACTTTCGCGGGCTGGTAGTGCCCTAGCGCCACCACGCGTGAACCGGTCATGGGCAGGATCCCCCTTGTAAGGCAGTCAGGATGTCCCAGCTTTGCCTGCTACCCGTGGGTACGGGGGCGCGTGACCCGACAGGATTCAGTGCCCTGAATTTGGAGCTTCCCGAGGATCGTCCAGCCGGGACGGGGCCCTAAGCGGATCCGGGACAATGGGGTCGTCAGGCGTGGGACGAAGACAGAACAGGTGGGCTGATCACATGGGACGGGTCACCGAACGCCGTCGTGTCGTCCGGATCCGGAACGGCGTCGCGGGTACCCGGGCGGACACCCTGGTGGCCGAAGAGCCCCTGGAAATAAGGCTGAACGGCAAACCACTGGCCATCACGATGCGCACCCCGGGCGATGATTTCGCGCTCGCCGTGGGCTTCCTGGCGAGCGAAGGGGTGATCGCCTCCGCGTCGGACGTCCAGGCCGTGACCTACTGCGAGGGCGCGACCGAGGACGGAACCAACACCTACAACGTGGTGAACGTACAACTGGCCGCCGGAGTTCCGGTGCCGGACATCACCCTGGAGCGCAACGTCTACACCACCTCCTCCTGCGGCCTGTGCGGGAAGGCCAGCCTGGACGCGGTGCGCACGGCGACCCGGTACCCGGGGCTAGCGGACGATCCCCTACGGATCCCCGCGCGGCTGCTCGGGGAGCTGCCGCAGCGGCTGCGCGCGGAGCAGAAGGTCTTCGACCGCACGGGCGGGCTGCACGGCGCCGGGCTGTTCTCGGCGCGGGGCGAGCTGCTCGACGCGCGGGAGGACGTGGGCCGCCACAACGCGGTGGACAAGATCATCGGGCGTGCGCTGCAAGCCGGCCTGCTGCCGCTGGCGGGCTCGGTGCTCCTGGTGTCGAGCCGGGCCTCCTTCGAGCTCGCGCAGAAGGCGGTCATGGCGGGCATACCCGTCCTGGCGGCCGTGTCCGCACCGTCCTCGCTGGCGGTGGACCTGGCCCGGGAGTCGGGGCTGACCCTGATCGGGTTCCTGCGGGGCGGGGACATGAACATCTACGCGGGCGAGGAACGGATCGTCCTGTCGGGGTGAGACCGCCGCGGGAGCGGGGCCGGTGTGCGGCCCCGCCCTTGGCAGCGGACTACTTCCGCTTCTCGGCCAGGACCCCGGCGCCGGTGTGCGGGGTACCCGGCTTCGCCTCGACGGTCTGGCTGTACGGGTTGTCCTTCGAGGCGGGCTCGACCTTCTTCGCCGCCACGTGGTCGGTGCCCGGGGCGGCCTCGACCGTCTTCTGCGGCGAGGCCTTGCCACCGCCGTGGCCGTGGCCGCCGCCGTCCGCGGCATTGGCGACACCGCCGCCGAGGACTAGGGTGCCGAGCAGGACGGCGGCCGAGGTGGCGGCGATGCGCTTGCTGATCTTCATGGAGGGGCTCCTTGCCGTGGGGGGTCCGACTGACACCCCGAAGGTAGGAGAAGGCGACATTTCGCCGCTCTAACGCTCCGAGCCCCAGGACCCCCTCCGTGCTTACGGCGCCACGACGCGGACCCGTCAGCGCCCCCGGCGGCCTCGGCGGGAGGCCGGGGCCGTCGCCTTCGGGGCCGGGGGGTCGATGCGGTGGAGGTCGAGGGTGGCCGGGACCGGGGTGGCGCCGGGGCCGCCCGCCTCGGCCCAAGCGATGATCTCGTCGGTGGCGGTGTCGTCCAGGGCCCAGCCGAACCAGGCGGCACGGGCGCCCCGGCGGCGGGCTTCCGTGGTGGGCTGCACCACGATCACGTTCGCCTGCGCGCACGGTCCGAGACAGTCGGTCGTACGGACGGCCAGGCGCCCCTCGGAGGCCGCGGCGGCCTCGCGCAGCCGGGCCAGCTGACCCGCGTGGTCGGTGCCGGGGTTCTTGCGGGGGTCGCCGCAGCAGCAGCCGCGACAGACCACCAGGGTGCAGGGGCGCGGGGCGTTGGCGGAGAGCGGGCGTATCCAGGTCACCGCCGCACGTTACCGGGCCTGCGGGGCGGGGTGTTGAGCGGTGTGGGAGACCTCCGCCACACGGTCGGCCGGGAGTTCGGCGAGGCCGGGGGCTTCGGCGGCTTCGGCGGCTCCTGGGGCTTCGGCAGGTCCGGTGGCCTGCGGGTCCTGCGCGCGGCGGCGGGCCAGGACCGCGCAGACCATCAGCTGCATCTGGTGGAAGAGCATCAGCGGCAGCACGGCGAGGCTCGCCTGCGGACCGAACAGCACGCTGGCCATGGGCAGTCCGGCGGCCAGGCTCTTCTTCGACCCCGCGAACTGGATGGCGATCCGGTCCTCGCGGGTGAATCCGAGGCGCTTCGCCCCGTACCAGGTGACCAGCAGCATGACGGCGAGGATCACCGCCTCCACCGCCATCAGCGCGCCGAGGCGCGGGACGCTGACCTGGTGCCAGATCCCGGCGACCATCCCCGCGCTGAACGCGGTGTAGACGACGAGCAGGATCGAACCACGGTCCACGTAGCCCAGCACCTTCTTGTTGCGGACGAGGAAGCCGCCGGCCCAGGGACGCAGGACCTGGCCGAGGACGAAGGGCAGGAGGAGCTGGAGGACGATCTTCAGCACCGAGTCGAGGGAGAACCCGCCCCCGTCGTTGCCGAGCAGGCCGGCGGCGAGGACCGGGGTGAGGAAGATGCCCACGAGGCTGGAGAAGGAACCGGCGCAGATCGCGGCGGGGACGTTTCCCCGGGCGATCGAGGTGAAGGCGATCGAGGACTGGATGGTGGAGGGGACCAGGCAGAGGAAGAGCAGGCCGCTGTAGAGCGGGGGCGTCAGGAGGGTGGGGACCAGCGTGTGGGCGGCGAGGCCGAGGAGGGGGAAGAGGACGAAGGTGCAGGCGAGCACGGTGAGGTGGAGCCGCCAGTGGCGCAGGCCGTCGAGGGCCTCGCGGGTGGAGAGCCGGGCACCGTAGAGGAAGAAGAGCAGGGCCACCGCCCCGGTGGAGGCGCCCTCGGCCACGGGGGCGGCCGCGCCACGGGCGGGGAGCAGGGCCGCGAGCCCGACGGTGGCGAGCAGGCCCAGGATGAACGGGTCCACGGGGAGCCGGGCGGGAAGGTGCGGGCGGCGGCGCATGGGGGTGCTCACTTGCTCTGGTCGGGGGGCGGAGAGGGGTCGCCGGTCCGGTCGGGCCCTTTCCCATCCTCGGGGGTCGGCGGTGATCGGGAAACCTGCACACCGCACTGACTGCCATCACGAAGCCCGATAAGCGCGCGGCCGGGGCCCCGGCCCTAGGCTGGACGGCATGTACGACCCCGTTCAGCTGCGCACCTTCCTCACCGTCGCGCAGACCCTGAGCTTCACGCAGGCCGCGGCGCGGCTCGGCGTCCGCCAGTCCACGGTCAGCCAGCACGTACGCCGGCTGGAGGAGGCCACCGGCCGGCCGCTCTTCCTCCGCGACACCCACAGCGTGGAGCTCACCGAGGACGGCGAGGCGCTGCTCGGCTTCGCCCGCACGATCCTGGAGGCGCACGAGCGCGCGGCGGCGTTCTTCACGGGTACCCGGATCCGGGGGCGGCTGCGCTTCGGCGCCTCGGAGGACTTCGTCCTGACCCGGCTGCCGGAGATCCTGGAGGGGTTCCGGCACGAGCACCCCGAGGTGGAGCTGGAGCTCACGGTGGAGCTGTCGGGGACCCTGCACGAGCGGCTGGACGCGGGACGGCTGGACCTCGTACTCGCCAAGCGGCGCGGGGACGGGGACGAGCGGGGCCGGCTGGTGTGGCGGGACCGGATGGTGTGGATCGGGGCGGAGGGCCTGCGGGTGGACCCCGACCGGCCGGTTCCGCTGATCGTCTTCCCGCCGCCGGGGATCACCCGGGCCCGCGCGCTGGACGTGTTGCAGGCGGACGGCCGGCCGTGGCGGATCGCCTGTACGAGCGGCAGCCTGAGCGGTCTGATCGCGGCGGCGCGGGCGGGCCTGGGCGTGATGGCCCACACCCGGGGGCTGATCCCGCCGGGTCTGGTCCGGGTGGGCGGGCTGCCGGAGCTGGGGCCGGTGGAGTTCGCGTTGCTCCAGGGCCGGCGCGCGACCCCGGCCTCGGACGCCCTGGCCGCCGCCGTCCTCGCGGGCGGCGACCGCCTCAGCCGCCCGGCGTGACCGCCTCCCCCATGGAGTCCCGGTGCATGCCCGGCGCAGATCTCGTGGAGATCGGCCGACCGCCTCCCCGGGCCCTGTGAACACCGCCCTGACCAGTGGTGATGTGTTCGCAACGGATGTGGCGACTGCCCACCGCCGGGCTCTCGCGTGGGGTACCGTCACGGCGCCGCGCGGAGCGTAGCCGCGTGGGGAGGAGCGGGCCTTGCGCGAGTTCAGCGTCCCATCCGTGGTCACAGACGCGCCGGTCGGCGGGCTGGCCGACGTGGTCTTCCAACATGCCCGGCAGGACCCGGAGCGGGTGGTGCTCGGGCGCAAGACGAACGGGGTCTGGGGGGACGTGACCTCCCGCGAGCTGGCCGGCGAGGTGCTCGCTCTCGCGAAGGGGCTGCTGGCCCAGGGGATCCGGTTCGGGGACCGGGTGGCGATCATGTCCCGCACCCGGTACGAGTGGACCCTCTTCGACTTCGCCCTGTGGGCGATCGGCGCCCAGCCCGTCCCCGTCTACCCCACCTCCTCCGTGGAGCAGGTGCACTGGATCCTGTACGACTCCGAGTGCACGGCCTGCGTGGTCGAGGACGAGGACCAGGCGATGACCGTCGGGTCGGTGATCGAGCGGCTGCCGCGACTGCGCCGGCTCTGGCAGCTCGACGCGGGCGCGGTGGAGGGTCTCGTGCAGGACGGGCTCCAGGTCGCCGAGGACGTCGTGCACCGGCACCGGGGCGCGGTGACCCCCGACGCGACGGCCACCGTCATCTACACCTCGGGGACCACCGGCCGCCCCAAGGGCTGTGTGCTGACCCACGGCAATTTCATGTTCGAGGCCGACACCATGGTCACCCGCTGGGAGTCCGTGTTCCAGGCCGGGCCCGGCGAGCAGCCCTCCACCCTGTTGTTCCTTCCGCTCGCGCACGTCTTCGGGCGGATGGTGGAGGTCGCGGCCATCCGTGCCCGCGTGAAGCTCGGCCACCAACCGGTGCTGGCGGCTGCCGAGTTGCTGCCGGACCTCGCCGCGTTCCGGCCGACGTTCGTGCTCGGGGTCCCGTACGTCTTCGAGAAGGTCTTCGCCGCCGCCCGCCGCAAGGCCGAGGCGGAAGGCCGGACCGGGCCCTTCGACCGGGCGGTGGACGTGGCCGTGCGGTACGCGGAGGCGCGCGAGCAGAAGGCCTTCGGGATCGGGGGCGGCCCCTCGGCCAAGCTGCGCATGGAGCACCAGCTCTTCGAGAAGCTGGTCTACGGGAAGGTCCGCGACGCGATGGGCGGCCGGGTGCGGCACGCCATGTCCGGCGGTTCCGCGATGTCGCGCCGGCTCGGGCTGTTCTTCGACGGCGCCGGGATCACGGTGTTCGAGGGGTACGGGCTCACGGAGTCCTGCGCCGCGGCCACCGCGAACCCGCCCGGGGCCACGAAGTACGGCACGGTCGGCCGGCCGATCCCCGGCAGCACGGTGCACATAGCCGAGGACGGGGAGGTGTGGCTCAGCGGCCGCCACATCTTCGCCGGGTACCTCAACGATCCGCGCGGCACGGACGCCGTGCTGCGCGACGGCTGGCTGGCGACGGGGGACCTGGGGCGCCTGGACGAGGACGGGTACCTGACGATCACCGGGCGCAAGAAGGAGATCCTGGTGACCTCCAACGGCAAGAGCGTGGCGCCGACCGCCCTGGAGGAGCGGGTCCGTTCGCATCCGCTCGTCTCGCAGTGCGTACTGGTGGGCAACGACCGGCCGTTCATCGCCGCCCTGCTCACCCTGGACATGGAGGGGGTCGCGCACTGGATGGCGATGCGCGGCCGCCCGCAGCTGCCCGCGGCCGATCTGGTGCTCGACCCCGATCTGACGGCGGAGGTCCGGCGGGCGGTGGTGGCGGCGAACACCCTGGTCTCCCAGGCGGAGGCGATCCGCACGTTCCGCGTGCTGGCCGAGCAGTTCACCGAGGAGCGGGGCCTGCTGACGCCTTCGCTGAAGCTGAAGCGGCGGGCGATCGAGAAGGCCTACGCGAAGGAGGTCGCGACCCTCTACCAGCACTGACGGGATGACTGACGGGTCGTCACTTTACTTGCCATTGATATTGACGATGCGTCAGGTCGCGCACAGAATGCGGGGATTCCGACCGGAGGGGATCCACACATGTTGCGACCGATCCGCACCCTGGCCGCCGCGGCGGCGGCGCTCGCGCTCGTCTCCGCCTGCAACTCCGCCTCCAACAGCTCCTCCCCCGGCAAGCCCGGAGCCGCCGGCGACTCCCGTGGCGTGAGCGCCGACTCGATCAAGGTCGGCGGCATCGTCTCGATGACCAGCGCCAGCGGCTACAGCAAGAAGGACACCGATCTCGGGGCCAAGGCCCGCTACCTGAGAGCCAATGCCGAGGGCGGGATCAACGGCCGCAAGATCGACTACATCGGCGCCGAGGACGACGGCCAGGACCCCGCCAAGAACTTGGCCGCGGCCCGCAAACTCGTCCAGCAGGACAAGGTGTTCGCGGTCTCCCCCATGAGCTCGGTGACCTTCTCCGGCGCCGACTTCCTGGAACAGGAGAAGGTGCCCACCTTCGGCTGGGGCACGCTCCCCTCCTTCTGCGGCCCCAAGTACCTCTACGGGTTCAACGGCTGCCTCGTCCCCACCCCCGGCGGCACCCTCAACCAGACCTGGCCCGAGGGCATCGGCAAGGTCCTCGGCGGCGCCCAGGGCAAGTCGGTCGCCATCATCGCCAACGACAGCGACGCCGGGAAGTTCGGCATCCGCACCTTCCAGCAGGGCTTCACCAGCGCCGGCTTCAAGGTCACCTACGCCAAGGCCTCGGTACCCGCCACCGCGGTGCCCAGCGACTGGTCCGCGTACGTCAAGGAGCTCCTCGCGGGCACCGACGGCAAGGCGCCCGACGCGATCGTCTCCGTCATGCAGACCCCCAACAACATCGGCCTGTTCACCGCGCTCAAGCGCAGCGGCTACAAGGGGCTCCTCTCCGACCCGACCGACTACGACCCGGGCCTGCTCGCCAAGGACGCCACCAAGCAGGCCCTCGACGGCGTGCACGTGCTGCTGCAGTTCGAACCGTTCGAGTCCACCGACCCGAAGATGGCGCAGTTCAAGGCCGACATCAAGGCCGCCAACGACGGGAAAGAAATCCCGCTAAATATGCATATGATGACCGGCTACATGAGCGCCGACCTGTTCGTGTCCATCGCGAAGAAGGCCGGCAAGAACCTGACCGTCGAGTCCTTCCAGGCCGCCGCGCAGGGCTACTCCGACACCGCCACCCTGGTCGGCGACCGCTCGGAGCCCAAGGGCCAGAAGGACAGCTTCGGCTGTGGGGCACTCGTCCAGCTGAAGAACGGGGCGTACGAGGTCTCCGTACCCTTCAAGTGCTACGAGCCCATCCCCTTCAAGTAAGGGAACGGGACCCGGCATGGGAGATCTGCTCGCCTTCGTACTGAGCGGTCTGGTGTCCGGCGCCCTGTACGCACTGCTGGCCACCGGGCTGGTGCTGTCGTACTCGGCGTCCGGGCTGTTCAACTTCGCGCACGGGGCCACCGCCTACCTGTGCGCGCTCACCTTCTACGAACTGCACTCCGGGCTGGGCTGGCCGGCCGTCCCGGCCGCGCTGCTGGTGGTGTTCGTCCTGGCACCCGGGCTCGGATGGGCCCTGGACCGGCTGATGTTCCGGCGGCTCGCGCAGGTCGGCGAGACCGCGCAGATCGTGGCCACCATCGGTCTGCTGGTGGCCCTGCCGGCGGCCGGGCTGTGGGCGGTGGACCTGCTGACGGACGCGGGCGCCCCGCTCAAGCCGGCGGAGAACCAGTTCGGGCTGCCGGGGGTGGGGCCGAGCCCCGCGAAGGCCTGGCAACTCACCCCCGACGTGGGCATCGACTCCGACCAGCTCATCACCTGGGTGGCGACGGCCGTAGTGGCCGTCGCCCTGTGGGTGCTGCTGCGGCACACCCGGCTGGGCCTGCGGCTGCGGGCCGCCGTGGACAACCGCTCGCTCACCGAGCTCCGCGGGATCGACGCCGACCGGCTGTCGTCGGTTGCGTGGATGATCGCCTCGGGGCTGGCGGGGCTCGCGGGGGTGCTGGCGACCCCGCTGCTCGGCCTGTCGGCGCACGACTTCACCCTGTTCCTGTTCGTCTCGGCCACCGCCGCCGTCATCGGGCGGTTCGCCTCCGTACCGCTCGCCTTCGCGGGCGGACTGGGACTGGGGGTGCTCCAGAACCTGGTCGTCGGCTACGCGTCCTTCGCCGACTCCATCACCGGCTTCAGGACGGCCGTGCCGTTCCTGATCCTCTTCGGCGGGCTGCTGGTGCTCGCCCGGCGGGCGCGGACCGCCGGGACGGCAGCGGTGGACGTGGTTCCGGTGGACCACCTAACCGGGGCCTCGTGGGCCCGGCGGTGGGGGGTGTGGGCGGGCGGCGGCGCCGCGTTGTGCGCGGCCTTCTACACCGTGACCACCCCCTTCTGGAGCGGTCTCCTGGCCCAAGGGCTCGCACTCGCCCTGGTGTTCATGTCCTTCACCGTGGTGACCGGACTCGGCGCGATGGTCTCGCTGGCCCAGGGCACCTTCGTGACGGGCGCCGCGCTGGTCGCGGGGCTCCTGATGAGCCACGGGTGGCCGTTCGTGGCGGCGCTCGCGGTCGGAACGTGCGTGGCCGCCGTGCTCGGGGCGCTGGTCGCGCTGCCCGCGCTGCGGCTGGGCGGCCGGTCCCTGGCGCTGGCCACGCTGGCACTGGCCTTCCTGGCCGACCAGGTGCTGTTCCAGATGCGGTGGCTGCGCAACGGCGACTCGGGCTGGTCGGTCCCCCGGCCGGTCTTCGGACCCGTGGACCTGTCCGACGACCGGGCGATGGGGGTGGCGCTGGTGGTCCTGGTCGCGGTGGTCGCCGCCGGACTGAGCGCGCTGCGGAACTCCCCTTCGGGCCGGGCGATGCTCGCCGTACGGTCGGCTCCCGCCGCGGCGATGGCCTCCGGGGTGTCGGTGCTGAGGACGAAGCTGCTGCTCTTCACGCTGTCGGCGGGGCTGGCGGGGTTCGGGGGCGTGATGTACGCGTCGTACAACACCCGGATCACGGCAACGGACTTCACCGCGATGACCGGACTGGTGTGGCTGGCGGTGGTCGTGGCGGCGGGGGTCCGGCGGCCCCAGTACGCGGTGGTGGCGGGGCTGGTCTTCGCCGTTGCTCCGCGGGTGATGGCGGATTACGTGACGGCGTCGGCGCATCTGCCGGTGATTCTGTTCGGGCTGGCGGGGTTGGCCCTGGCCAACGATCCCGATGGGTATTGCGCGGCCGTTCCGGTCCGGCGGGCCCGGCGACGCGCCGCGGCCTCGGCCGGAGCCGGAGCCGGAGCCGCAGCCGGGGTCCCGGCGTTTCCCGCTGCCCGGGTCGGCGCTGGGGGCGGGGTGGGCCCTGCGGGGCAGTCCCCCACCCCGCCCCTTCCCGAAACCGGGCTCCGCCCGGACCCTTCGGGGGCTCCGCCCCCGGACCCCCGCGCCTCAAACGCCGGCGAGGCTGGATTGCCCCAGCCCGCCCG
>NZ_JBHYVM010000003.1:0-23173 GCF_042750105.1 Streptomyces sp. NPDC059443
GACCGGCATCTACGACCTCAGGCCCCTCAACAAGGTCCTCAAGGCCGCCGGCAAGCCCGAAGTCTCCGACGCCGGCCTCGGCGCCAAGTAACCCCGTAGTTCGGCCAACCACCCGGGAGGGTGCGGACCAGGGCGGCCACGCCCGGGCTCCGCACCCTCCCGGGGCGTTTCGCGCTACTGCCCGGCCGCGCTCTCCTCCAGGTGGGCGAGCGCCGTGACGGCGTCCTCGGCGAAGAAGACCAGGTCGGCCAGGGGGACGGGCAGGAAGCCCTCCTCCTCCATCCGCTGGAACTGCGCTTTGAGTCCGTCGTAGAACCCCGCCGTGTTGAGGAGCACCACCGGCTTCTTGGTCTTCCCGTGCTTCTTGAGCTCCAGGATCTCGGTCGCCTCGTCCAGCGTTCCGGTCCCGCCCACCAGGATCGCGACGGCGTCGGCCTTGGCCAGGAGCAGTGCCTTGCGTTCGGCGAGGTCGCGGGCGATGACCATTTCGTCGGCGTTCTTGCGGGCACTGGCCGCCAGGAAGTCCACGGAGACGCCCACGAGTCGGCCACCCGCCGCCTGGACACCGTCCGCGACGACCTTCATCAAGCCGCTCTCGGAGCCGCCCCACACCAGGGTGTGACCCCCCTTCCCGAGGAGTTCGGCGAACTCCCGGGCGGGGCGGGTGTAGCGCTCGTCGAGGTCGGCGGCGGAGAGGAAGACGCAAATGTTCATACGCCAACAGTACGAGCGAGGACCGACGGGCCGCTCGCATCCCGGCGCCCTAGGATGGCGCGGGTCGTCACCGGCCACCCTTCACGCCACCACCAGCAGTTTCTGGAACGGGAGTTGAGACATGAGGCAGCAGCACTTACGGGTCCTGGTCGCGGTCGGGGTCCTCGCGCTGGGAACGGCCGGCACGGGGAGCGCGTACGCGAGCCCGGCCTCGCCCCGGGGCTGCCCGGCGGCGGAGATCTTCGCCACCGACAACACGGCGATCATCACGGACCCTGCGGACCCCCGGCTGCGGACCCGACTGAACCGCTTCGACCACGAGGTGCGCGACATCATCCGCACCCACGGCGCGAAGCCCGGTTCCTCGACCCTGCTGGACGGGGTCTTCTGGTCCGGGGAGCTGAAGCAGACCACGTACGAGCGTTCACGCGAGTTCGACGTCAACCGGGTCGGTCCCGAGGGTCTGCATCACATCGCCGACGTCATCCGCAAGCAGTACCACCAGGAATCGGTGCTGACGTTCCGCTGCCTGCCGCGGAGCTCGCCGGACACGGACGCCGTGGAGATCCAGGCCCCGGGAGTCAGCCCGACCCGCCTCCACGACGCCTTCCTCGCCGACCCCGAGGCCCGCGAACGCCTCGGCGGCGGCTCGGTCACCCTCGGGGGCCGGCTCGTCCTCATCGCCCCGCTCGCCGACCTCCCGCTCGCCCGGAAGCTCACGGCAGACCTGGGCGTCGACTGGAACACTGCGGAAGTGCGTTACGGGGACGAGGAGTTCGTGGGCTGACGGCACACGAAGGCCTCTCCCGCCGCGAGGTTCCGCGGCGGGAGAGGCCGAAGGGCGTCCGTCAGGTGCGGTACGCGTAGTAGACCGCGTCCGGGTAGGACGCGACGAGGCTCGCGAGCGACTTGCGGTACGTGTTGGTGGAGTGGTAAGTGACGTACGGCATTCCGGCGCCGCTGCGGTACGTCACGATCATCGAGTGGTCCTTCGACCCGTCCTTGTTGAAGTCCACCTGCACGATGTCCCCGACGTCCGCCTGGTAGACGTTGGCCAGGTTCGTGGCCCGCTCGTTCGAGAGGGTGAACCACGACCACTCGTTCGCACCGACCCACGAGTCGGTCTGCTGGGCGCCGTCGTACCACCAGTTCCGGTAGTCCGAGGTGGTGCCCGGGGCGTTCTTCCAGCCGCCCGCCTTCAGCGCCTGGCTGACGAAGTTGGTGCAGTCGCCCCCGGCGCCGTTGAACTTCCGGTACGCCGGGTTGTAGCTGCTCCAGTACTTCTCCGCGTACTTCGCCATGGCGGCGTAGTCGTACGCGCCGCCGGTCTTCACCTTGGGCTTCGACGGGGCGGGGTACTTGGTGGCTGCGGGCGTGCCCTGCGGGTACTGGTTGCCGTCGTCCTTCACGACGTTCGCCTTGGCCGCCAGGGGCTCGTTGACCGCGACGGGGCCGGTGTTCTGGGACTTGATCGAAGCCAGCTCCCAGGAGCCCGACTTCTTGGTGAGGGTGAGCTCGTACCGCGTCCCGATGTCGGTGGTCGCCGGCTCGTCCCCGCGCAGCTTCTTGTAGGTGAGCGTGGTCTGCTCGGTGACCTGGACGGTCGCCTTCCCGCCGGTGACCGTGGCACCGTCCACGACGACGTGGGTGTCGGCGCCCGTGTAGGCCTCGCCGAGTTCCGCCAGTCGCGTCTTGCGGGAGCGCAGCGACTGGAGAGCGGTGTCCTCGTCCTTCTTCAGCTGGGCCGACATCCGGGTCTTCGTGCCGGCCGGGCCGGAACCGTGGCGCACCGCCTGGCCCTCGACCAGCGCCTGGGTGCGCTGGGAGAGGACGTCGTCGGCTATGCCTGCGAAGGTGGCGGTGGTGGCACGGTCGGCCGGTTTGGGCCCGGTCACCGCGGTCGCGGAGTAGGCGAGCATGCTGCCCGACACCAGGGCCACGGTCAAGGCCGCGATGGCAGCGGGCCTGAACCTCTTGGGTATCACTGTGTTTTCCCCTTTGTCACCCGGTCCGCATAAACCGGGGGACGGAATCTTCGCACAACTAGGCGAACTTTTTTGTGGCATTCCATTTCCTCGCCGGCCGCCCGACGGGAGTCGTCTCGTGCGCCGGCTTCCTGCCTCCGCTTGCCACCGGGGACCCCTGGCCTGCGGCGGATGCCGGACACCGGCTGATCCGCCTCACAGCATGTACATCTAGGGTGGGCGGGAAGCACGGCAGAGGGGCATTCGGAGTGGGTGAGCAGGACTCGGCCCCAAAGGGGCGATCGCGGGGCAGGCGGGCTGCTCCGCAGGGCAGCAGCGGAGCCGTGTCGGGCCTCCTCCGGGGGAAGCCCGGGGCGCGCCGCCGCCCCCGCGCGGGGGCGCGCCGCCTCGCTGCCCTGGCACCGGCCGCCGCCCTGGCGCGCACGCAACTGCGGCGCCTGCGGCCCGCCTTTCCCCGGCCCGGCCGCAGCGGCTGGCGCCGGTGGATACCCTCCTGGCGCCAGTGGCTGGGCGCGTGCCTCTACGTGTTCATAGCCCTGGGGGGCTTCATCACGTTCGCGTACGCGACCACGGACGTACCCGAAGATCTTAACCATTTCGCCACGCAACAGGACAACGTCTACTACTGGGCCGACGGTTCCACGATGGCGCGGACGGGCTGGGTCAGCCGGCAGGAGATGCCGCTCGACAAGGTGCCCACGAAGGTGCAGGGCGCCGTACTCTCCGCCGAGAACGCGAGCTTCTACTCGGATCCCGGGGTCTCGCCCTCCGGCGTCCTGCGCGCCCTGCGCTCCACCGTGACGGGGGGCGAGACCCAGGGCGGGTCCACCATCACCCAGCAGTACGTGAAGAACGCCTATCTGAGCCAGGACCGCACCCTCTCCCGGAAGTTCACCGAACTCCTGCTCGCGGTGAAGCTGGACAACCAGAGGCCCAAGAAGCAGATCCTCCAGGACTACCTCAACACCAGCTGGTTCGGCCGCGGCACCTACGGCATCCAGCGCGCGTCCCAGGCGTACTACGGCAAGGACGTCTCGCAGCTCAACGCCAGCGAGGGCGCCTTCCTGGCCTCCCTCCTCAAGGGCGCCGGGCTCTACGACCCCACCATCAGCAAGGAGAACCACGACCGGGCCGTCGACCGGTGGGGCTGGATCCTGGACCGCATGGTCGCGACGGGCAACCTCTCGCGCGCCGAGCGCGCCACGTACACGACGTTCCCGGAGCCCACGGCCGCGTCCGTCCCCGGCACCGCGGGCCCGCAGGAGGGGTACCTGGTCGAACTGGCCAAGTCGTACGCGATCAAGGCCGGCCACATCCAGGACTCCGACTTCGACCTCGGCGGCTACCAGATCTACACGACCTTCGACAAGGCGCGTATGACGGCCCTGACGGATGCCGTGCAGGAGACGCAGAAGGACTTCGACGCCGATCGCCGTCCCAACACCGACAAGAACGTGAAGATCGGTGCGGCCAGCGTCGCCCCGGACGGCCGGCTGCTCGCCGTGTACGGGGGCCCCGACTACCGCAAGCAGGGCTTCAACGAGTCGAACGCGACCACGATTCCGGTGGGCACTGCGTTCACGCCGATCGTCTATGCCGCCGCGCTCGACGAAGGAGTGCTCCGCACCCGCGGCAAGGACCGTACGCCCGTCTCCCCCTCCAGCACGTACGACGGCAACGACCAGGTCACCGTGCAGACGCCCGAGGGCCCGTACTGGGACCGCAGCGGCAAGGTGGTGAAGGGCCGCAACGACGGTGGCCGCAGCTGGGGCCAGGTGACCTTGCGCCAGGCCGTCGCCGACTCCGTGAACACCCCCATGCTCCAGCTCGGCCTCGACGTGGGCCTCGACCGGGTGGACACCTTCGCCGAACGCGCGGGCCTGCTCGGACCGAGCCTCGGGCCACGGATCCCCACGTTCGCGCTCGGGGAGAACTCGACGCCCAGCGCGATCCGCATGGCCGGCGCCTACGAGACCTTCGCCAACGACGGCATGCACACCGATCCCTACTCGGTCCGCTCGGTCACCCGCAACGGCGCCGCCGTGCCGCTCGACGCTCCGAAGCCGGCCCGGGCCGTGACGGCCAAGGCCGCCCGCGCGGTGACGGACGCCCTGCGGGACGCCGTCACCCGCGGATCGGCGAAGACGGCGGGCAAGGCGCATCCCGGTACGGCGGGCAAGACGGGGACGACCGCCGCGAACACGGCGGGCTGGTTCGTGGCCAACACCGAGAGCGAGTCGACGGCCGTGGTGGTCTACCGGATGTCACTGACCGACCTGGTCCCGCTGCCGCTCACGGGGCTGGGCGGCGACGCCCCGGGCACGCCCGCCAGCGAGCGGGCGGTGAGCCTGTGGGCCGACTACATCAAGGCGGTGAAGTAGGCCGGAGGCACCGCCCCTCGGCGGCTCCGGCGGCCCGGCGCCCCGGCTCCATCGCGCCCGACTACTTGATCAGCGTGGTCCAGTCCGGCGCCTGTGCGGGGTCGAGCATCCGCAGCTGGGCCAGGACCTTCGGGTCCTGGGCGTCGAGCCAGTCCGCCAGCTCCTTGAACGACACGCAGCGGACGTCCTCGCGCGGGCAGACGTCCTTCATCACGTCCTCGACGGCCTTCATGTAGATGCCGCCGTTCCAGTCCTCGAAGTGGTTGCCGATGAACATCGGCGCCCGGCTTCCGTTGTAGACACGGTTGAAGCCGTTCATGTACGAGCCCCGGGTCTGCGCCCGCCACGCCGCGAACTTCGACGGGTCGCCCTGGGTGCTGTCGCCCGACTGGTTGTAGAGGAAGTTGAAGTCCATGGAGAGGACCTGGAGCTCTTTGCCCTGGAAAGGGACGAGCTGGAGTGGGAAGTTCCATATGTCCGCCTGCTTGGACGGCCACAGCTGGAAGTCCCCCGCGGAACTCGCGTCGTAGCGCCAGCCGTACGGCTTGATCGCGGTCAGGAGGTTCTTCTGACCCTCCAGGCAGGGCGCGCGGCCGCCGACCACTTCCCGGTCCGGGTCGAAGGGCAGGGGCGCCTCCTTGGTGAAACCGGTATTGGTCTTCCAGCCCTTCACGAACGCGTACGTCTGGTCTATCTCGCTCTTCCATTCGGCGGTGCTCCAGTCCCCGCCGCCCTTGGGCCCGCAGAAGTGCCCGTTGAAGTGCGAACCGATCTCGTCGCCGTCGGCCCAGGCGCCGCGCAGCTGCTCCAGCGTGGCCTTCACGTGCGGGACGGTCGGGTAGGAGATGGCGGCCGAGCCCTGGCTGTGCTGGGGCGGGCTGTAGAGCATCCGCTGGTTCTCCGGCAGCAGGTAGATGCCCGTGAGGAAGAAGGTCATGTGGGCCTTGTTCTCCTGGGCCACCTGGCGGAAGTGCGAGAAGAGGTGGTCGTCGCCCTCCAGCGCGCCGTCCCAGGAGAAGACCACGAACTGCGGCGGCTTCTCGCCGGGCTTGAGCCGCTCGGGCTTGAGCTGTCCCGGCTGTGGCCCGGTGTAGGAGGTGGAGCCGTCCCCCAGCACCTTGACCTTGCCGTCCCACGCCTCCTCGGAGCCCTTCGCGGCGGCGGCCTCGCCGGCCGCACCGCCCGGGGCCGCGAGCTTCGCGTCGCGCTCGGCGGCCCCCGAGGAGCCGCCCACCGTGAACGCGTACGCGGCCGTGGCGGCTCCGCCCAGGGCGATCACGGCCATGCCTATGCCCAGGCGCCTGCGGTTCTGGGCCCGCCTGCGTACTTTGCGGGTGCTCCGGGACTCCTCCCGGGCGCCTGAAGCGGCGTCGGCGCTGGTACTGGTGTCGGCGTCGGTGTCGGCCATCGCAGTCATTCCCCCTGATCACCGCAGCAGGGCCGCGCGTGGATGGTTCATACGAATATAGGACTCGCCGCCAATCCTCCCGCACCCCGCATCCCCCTCACACGCCCCTTCACAGTCAACCCACAGGCCTAGTGCACCCGCTTCGGCTGCGCGGGTCCCCAGTCGGGTGCGCCGGCCTCACGGACGGTGCCGTTCGCGTCCAGGATCAGATAGCGGTCGAAGCCGTGCGCGAACCAGCGGTCGTGGGTCACCGCCAGTACGGTGCCCTCGTAGAGGTCGAGCGCCTCCTGGAGCGACTCCGCGCTGTGCAGGTCGAGGTTGTCGGTGGGTTCGTCCAGCAGGAGCAGGGTCGAACCCTGGAGTTCGAGCAGGAGGATCTGGAACCGGGCTTGCTGGCCGCCGGAGAGGGAGTCGAAGACCTGGTCGGCCTGGCCGTGGAGCTCGTACCGACGCAGCGCCGATACCGCGGCACCGCGGGGCCGGCCCTCGCGGTCGCCGTCGCCGCGTCCCAGTACCTCGACGAGCGTGCGGCCGGTGAGGTCGGGGCGGGCGTGGGTCTGCGCGAACCAGCCCGGACGCACCCGGGCCCCGAGCCGGGCGGTGCCGGAGTGGGCCACGGGGCTGCCGTGCCGATCCTGTTCGTGGAAATCGCCGTCGCCCCCGCCGGCCGCCAGCAGCCGCAGCAGGTGGGATTTCCCCGTGCCGTTCGCGCCGAGCACCGCGACCCGTTCCCCGAAGAAGACTTCGAGGTCGAAGGGTTTGGTCAGGCCGATGAGCTCCAGGCCTTCGCAGCGCACGGCTCGCATCCCGGTGCGGCTGCCCTGGAGGCGCATCCGCACGTTCTGCTTCACCGGACGTTCGGGGGGCGGCCCGTCCGCCTCGAAGCGGGCCAGGCGCGTCTGCATCGCGTGGTACTTGCCCGCCATGGCTTCCGAGATCTTGGCCTGCTGCTGGAGCGTGCGGACGAGGTCCTTCAGCCGCTGGTGCTCCTCCGACCAGCGGCGATGCAGCTCGTCCAGCCGTTCGAGGCGTCCCGCGCGGGCCTCCTGGTAGTTCCGGAAGCCCCCGCCGTGCACCCAGACGCCACCGGCTTCCAGGGTGAGGATGCGGGTGGCCGTGGCCGCCAGTAGCTCGCGGTCGTGGCTGACGTAGAGCACGGTCTTGCGGGAGGCCGCCATGAGCTGTTCGAGGTACCGCTTCCCGGGTACGTCCAGGTAGTTGTCCGGCTCGTCCAGGAGCAGGACCTCGGCGTCGCTGCGGAAGAGCGCCTCCAGAACGACGCGCTTCTGCTCGCCGCCCGAGAGGGTGCTCACGTCGCGGTACTTCGCCACGTCGAAGGGGAGCCCGAGCGCGGCGCCCGTGACCACGTCCCATTCGACCTCGGCCTCGTATCCGCCCAGCTCGCCCCAGTCCGCGAGAGCGCTCGCGTACCGCATCTGCACGGACTCCGAGTCACTGCTCATCATGGCCAGTTCGGCTTCCTCGACCGCGGCGAAAGCCTTGCGCAGGGCCGGCCGTGCCAGCGATACGAGGAGCTGCTGCACGGTGGTCTCGTCGCGCAGCGAGCCGATGAACTGGGGCATGACCCCCAGGCCGCCGACGACGCGTACCCCGCCGGCCGTCGCGGGCAGTTCACCTGCCGCCAGCCTCAACAGGGTCGTCTTACCCGTCCCGTTGGCACCGATGAGGGCGACCTTGTCGCCGTCTCCCACGCGGAAGGAGGTGTGATGGAAGAGGACCCGGCCGTCGGGCAACCGGTACTCAAGCCCGGAGGCCTCGATGAATCCCATGATCGGCACACCTTTCCTCGCGGTATCGCCAGGCAGGGTACGCCGCCGAATCCACGACCGGCGAGGCAATTACCCCTGCCGGACATCAAGCGGTTCAAACACACCCGATCCGGCCACCGCCCACGGCAACGCGACCGCCTTCCAGGTCAACTTCCCACCCTTTGAGCAAGGTCGCCCCGTATCCAGGATGAGCGGCGATACTCACCCCATGGACTCCATCTACCGCAGCGCGGAGGGCCGGGAGCTCATCCGCCGCTGGTGCACCGGCCGGCTGGACGCGTGGCCGGTACCGCACGAGCGGACGACGGTGACCGCCAACGGAGCACGGACCCACGTGGTCACCGCCGGATCCGGCCCGGTCACGGTCGTCTTCGTCGCGGGGACGAATTTCAACGCCTCCGCGTCCCTGCCCTTGGCCACGGCGTTGGTCGAGGCCGGACACCGGCTGGTCCTGCCGGACGTCCCGGGCCAGCCGGGTCTGAGTTGCGAGGAGCGCGGGCTCTCCGGAGGCCGCCTTTCCTGGTACGGCGCCTGGCTGAGCGAAGTCCTCGACGTCGTGGCGACCACCGGGCCCGTGGTGGTGATCGGCCACTCCTTCGGCGCCGCCATCGCGCTGTCCAGTCCGTCCCCGCTCATCGAGCGGCTCGTACTCGTGTCCCCCGGCGGGCTGGGCCGGCTGCGCCTGGCCCCCGGGCTGCTCGCCGCTTCCGCCGCCTGGTTCATCCGGCCCACCCCTGCGCGCAGCGCCCGGCTCCTACGGGCCATGCTCGCGCCCGGACACCAGCCCCGCCCGGATCTGGTCGAGTGGATGACCCTGGTCGCGCGCCACTCCCGTTCGAGCGGTGCCCCCGGCACGGCGGAGCTCCCACCGCGAACGGTGCCACGGCTCGTCGCCACGGGCACCCACGACACCTTTCTGCCACCGCGACGGCTCCACCCGGTGGTCCACGCGATGCTCGACACCGAGCTTCGCGTCATTCCCGACGCCGGTCACCTCGTGGTCGAGGAAGACCCCGCCCTGGTGGCGGCCCTCGTATGAACCGGCGCACGGAGCCGCATTGGTGCTGCGCGGAGTTCACGCGTCGTACGTCACGCGGCGCGGTCGGTGCTGTCTCAGCCGCCCTGCCGAGTACGCGGCGGATGCTGGGCCCGTGTGCTCAGAACCAGGCCGAGGAGCAGACCCACGACGCCCGGCATGGCGACGGCGAACCGGTAGTGGGAGTCGACCGTCAGGAGGCCTACCAGCTGGACACCGAGTGCGACGGCGACGAGCAGCTGGGCCCAGCCGAACAGGCGCGGGCGGACTATGTGCCGGCGCTGCCAGGGCAGCATCCAGCCACGGGTGAGCACCGCGACACCGGAAGCGGCGAGCAACAGCGCCACCGCTCCGATGAGCACCGAGATGTAGAGGCCAAACCTCATGCCGACCCTCCCCTTTCCATGGGATGGATCATGCCAGGCGGTCCGCCTCAGCCACCGGCGGGGGCGGGGCCGGGAGCCCCGATGGTGAGGGTGGCCGGGGTGGCGCAGCAGCCGCTGCCCGGCTCCTCGGCGGCTTCCGGCTGGTCGAAGAGACCCGCGCCGCCGCAGACTCCGGTCTCGGGAAGGGTCAGTTCCACGCGTTCGGCGGCTTCCCGGTCACCGGCGAGGGCGGCGGCGATGGAGCGGACCTGCTCGTAGCCGGTCATCGCGAGGAAGGTCGGCGCGCGGCCGTAGGACTTCATGCCGGCGAGGTAGACGTCCGTTTCCGGGTGGGAGAGTTCGGCCGCGCCGTGCGGGTAGACGGTTCCGCAGGAGTGCTGGTTGGGGTCGATCAGCGGGGCCAGCCGGGTCGGGGCCTGGAGGCGCTCGTCGAGGCCGAGGCGCAGCTCGTCCAGGAACGAGAGGTCGGGGCGGAAGCCGGTGAGGACGATGGCCTCGTCCACCGGGTCCAGGCGACGGCCGTCCTCACCGACGAGTACCAGGCGGCCGTTCCCGTCGCGGTCGATGGCGTCCGTGCGGAAGCCGGTGACCGCGTCGGCGTACCCGCCGTCGACCGCAGCCTTGGCCGCGAGGCCGAGGGCGCCGCGGGCGGGCAGCTGGTCGGCGGTGCCGCCACCGAAGGTGGAGCCGCTGATCCCGCGCCGGAGGATCCAGGTCGCGTGCGTCCCCGTACCGTCCTCTTCGCTCTTGGCGAGGTCGGCGAGGTGGGCCAGAGCGGTGAAGGCGGAGGCGCCGGAGCCGATGACGGCGGTGCGCTTGCCCGCGTACCGGGCCCGTACGGCCGGGTCCTTCAGGTCGGGGATGCGGTACGTGATGCGGTCGACCGCGCTCTTCTCGCCGAGGGCGTGCAGGCCGCTGGCGCCGGCCGGGCCGGGGGTGGACCAGGTGCCGGAGGCGTCGATGACGGCGCGGGCGAAGATCCGCTCCTCGCGCCCTTCGGGGCTGGCGAGGTGGACGACGAAGGGCTGGTTCTCGCGGTCGGCGTCGACGATGCGGTCGCGACCGGCGCGGGAGACGCCGGTGACGGTCGCGTTGTAGCGGACGCGGTCGCCGAGGATGTCGGCCAGGGGCTGGAGGTAGAGCTCGGCCCAGTCGCCACCGGACGGGTAGGTGGCTCCGTCCGGCTTGACCCAGCCGGTGGGGGCGAGGAGCTTTTCGGCGGCGGGGTCGGTGACCTCCGACCAGGTGGAGAAGAGGCGTACGTGCGACCAGTCGCGTACGGCTGACGCGGCGGCCGGTCCGGCCTCCAGGACCAGGGGCTCGATGTCCCGCTCGACGAGGTGGGCAGCCGCGGCGAGTCCGATCGGGCCGGCGCCGATCACGACGACGGGCTGGGTCTCGGTGGATGCGTTCACGGCGGGCTCCCGGTTGATTTGACGTTTGTCGATGTCCTGACGCCTCC
The DNA here is from genome assembly GCF_042750105.1 of Streptomyces sp. NPDC059443. NCBI lineage: Bacteria > Bacillati > Actinomycetota > Actinomycetes > Kitasatosporales > Streptomycetaceae > Streptomyces > Streptomyces sp. NPDC059443. The sequence goes on from NZ_JBHYVM010000003.1 coordinate 11,163, forward strand.
AGGGTGGACTTTGTATCGATGTTCGTCAACATAGACATCCGTCGAATTTCCCCGGATGATGGGGGCATGACTACGAAGGTGTTGCCGCTGCTGGAGCCGGAGGCCGTGGCGGCATGCTGCCCGCCCCTGACCGAGCGCCCACTGACCGCCGAGGAGGCCGAACGGACCGCCGTCATGTTCAAGGCGCTGGGCGACCCGGTGCGCCTGCGGCTGTTCTCGGCCGTCGCCTCCCACGAGGGCGGCGAGGCGTGCGTCTGCGACATCTCCGATGTCGGCGTCTCCCAGCCGACGGTCTCCCACCACCTGAAGAAGCTCAAGGACGCCGGTCTGCTCTCCTCCGAGCGGCGCGGCACCTGGGTGTACTACCGGGTGGAGCCCGCCGTGCTCGCCGCCATGGGCGCTCTCCTGACGCGGGGCGGCGGGGCATGAGCCTCCGTATCGAGCCCCTGACCCGGGCGCACGCGGACGAGGTCCTGGCGATCTACCAAACCGGGATCGACGAGGGCAACGCCACCTTCGAGACCGAGGCCCCCAGCTGGGCCGAGTTCGACGCCACCAAGCTCGCAGGGCACCGTTTCGCCGCCATCGGCCCCGACGGGCAGGTCCTCGGCTGGGTCGCCGCCTCGAAGGTCTCCGACCGTGCCGCGTACGCGGGCGTCGTCGAGCACTCCCTCTACGTCCACCCCGCCTCCCGGGGCCGCGGTGTCGCCCGAGCCCTGCTGGACGCACTGATCGCCTCCACGGAGGCGGCCGGCATCTGGACGATCCAGTCCGGTGTCTTCCCCGAGAACACCCCGAGCCTCGCCCTCCACCAGCGGGCCGGCTTCCGGGTCATCGGCACCCGCGAACGCATCGGCCGCCACCGCGGCGTGTGGCGTGACGTCGTACTGCTCGAACGCCGCAGCCCGAGGGTCGGCTGAGGAACGCGGGACCGGGTCAGGCCGCGGGCGCCCCGGAGTCCGTCGTGCCGCGCATGAAGATGACCGCCACCAGGGCCAGGCCCACCACCGCGCCCACGAGCTGCACGCCGACGAACGCCGGGACCGAGGCCGGGGCGATGCCCGCGAACGTGTCCGTGAAGGCGCGGCCGATGGTGACGGCCGGGTTGGCGAAGGAGGTGGAGGAGGTGAACCAGTACGCGGCGCCGATGTACGAGGCCACCGCGACGGGCGCGAAGCGCAGGCGGTCGGTGCGGGCCAGGCCGAAGATCAGCAGGATCAGGCCGGCGGTGGCGACGACCTCGCCGAGCAGGAGGTTCCCGGCCGAGCGGTCGTGGGTCGCCCATTTCACCAGGGGTTCACCGAACATCGCATCGGCCAGGATCGCGCCCGCGATGGCGCCGGCGATCTGGGCGGGTACGTAGGCGGCCAGTTCGCGGGCGGTGACTCCGCCGCCGGTGCGGCGGGTGGTCCACCACTCGGCGAGGCTGACCACCGGGTTGAAGTGGGCTCCGGAGACCGGGCCGAGGAGGGCGATGAGGACGCCGAGTCCGAAGACCGTGGCGGTGGAGTTGGCCAGCAGTTGCAGCGCGACGTCCTGGGTCAGCTTCGTCGCCTGGATGCCGGACCCGACGACGATCGCGACGAGCCCGGCCGTTCCGACGAGTTCGGCGGCGGCGCGGGCCACCAGCGGACTGGCGGGCGGGTTCGCGCCGGGCGCGGGCGGGGGCGCGTCGGAGGGTATCGCGGTGACCGCCGCGGGTGCGGCGGCGACGGGCTCGGTGACGGACAACGGTTCTCCTCGGGCAGGTGAGGGGGAATCCAAGCGGGCTACGGGCAGGACCGCTTGATGTTCGCTTCGGAAGTGGCGCGCGCGGCCTGCGCGAGGCCGGCGAACTGGCCGGCGACGGCCTCGATGACTTCCGGGCGGAGTCTGTAGTAGATGAAGCGGCCGCACGGTTCCGTCTCCACGACCCCGGCCTCTCTGAGCACCTTCAGATGGTTGGAGAGGTTCGTTTGCTTGGCACCGGTCTCCTCCACGAGGTGCGTGGTGCACAGCGTCTCCTTGGCCAGGAGGGTCACGATCTGGAGCCTGAGCGGGTCGGCCAGAACCCGGAGCAGATCAGTGTCGACTGACGTCATCATGGACTGATACTGTCACATCACTCGGGGCTGATACCAGTCCGGGCTGAGTCATTGGATTGAAGGAAGAGACGATGTCCTCCACCCCGCTCGCATCCGTGCTGTTCGTCTGCATCCACAACGCGGGCCGCTCCCAGATGGCGGCCGGGTTCCTGCGCCACCTCGCCGGTGACCGCGTGGAGGTCCGCTCCGCCGGCTCGGTCCCCGGTGACCAGGTCAACCCCTCGGCCGTCGCCGCCATGGCAGAGCTGGGCATCGACATCTCCGACCAGAAGCCGAAGATCCTCACCCCCGAGGCCGCCCAGGCCTCCGACTACATCATCACCATGGGCTGCGGCGACGCCTGCCCGTACTTCCCCGGCAAGACCTACCTCGACTGGCAGCTCGAAGACCCGGCAGGTCAGGGTGTGGAGGCCGTCCGCCCCATCCGCGACGAGATCAAGGGCCTCGTCGAAGGCCTGATCGCCGAGATCGACGCCGAGAAGCAGGCCTGATCAGTCGGCCCGGGGAACGGCGGCGATCACCGCGCCGTCCGGCACTCGCTCGGCGAGACCGACGACCACCGGGTCCGCGGCCGAGCTGCCCCGGAGCTCGGCCGCAGGATGCAGCGGGAGTTCCGGGCCGTCCAGCTGTAGGAGGTCCCAGAAGTCGTCGGCGTACGGTTGGACACCCTCCTCGAAGCCCGTCTCGTCGACCAGTTCCTCCGCCGTCCCGATGAGCCGGTCGAGCCAGTGCGGCAGCGAGTCGGCCTCCACGAAGAGTCCGCCCTCGCGGTACTGCATCAGCACCTGCCCCCACCGGCCGTCGGCCTCGATGTCGACCCAGGTGACGCCGCCACCGCCGTCGTCGGTGACCAGCCAGTGGGGGTGCGGGAGGCCGTGGTCGCGAGCCCGGCGGAGGTGGCCGGTCAGCACGAACTCCACCGGCGGCACCGCGAAGCCGCCCAGTGCGCCGAGCAGTTCGCGAGCCGCGGTCGGCACCGGAACGGGCCAGCGGTCGAACTCGGCGGCCGTCGCGCCGGGTTGTACCGCGAGGTCGAACGGGACACGGGCGTCCAGCGCCCGCAGCCGCTCCACGAAGGCGTCACCGGAGATCATCCGACCACGCTACCGGACCGGCTCCCACCCGGCGGAGCCGATGCGCGCGACCCGTACGGCCGAAGCCTCCAGCCGCACGCACCGGCCCCGCCCATGTCCGCCGGCTCCGAAGGCCCTACGGAGAACTGCGCGGCGGCGCGGTGAGTGTCACAGCTTGCGGCACAGCAGGGCGTCCGGGGTCTTGCCCTTGGCCCACGCCCCGGTGAAGGCGATGCCCGCGGCGTACTCGTCCGTCGCGCACTGGCCCTTGTAGTTGCCGGACGCGAACTCTCCCCCGGGGCCTGCGGCCGGGCGGTTGTCGCCCCGGTCGAACCAGACGGTGCGGCCGGCCGTCCCGAGGGTCCGGCCCGCCCGGGCGCACAGGATCGCGGAGACCGCCTGGCCGCGCAGGCTGTAGCCGGTCATGAACTGGCCGGGCCCGCACTGGTACTTGGTGTAGCCGCCCGCCCAGTCACCCTGCTGTACGTAGCGTTCGTCGCTCACGACGGTCGGCGCCGGAACGGCGGACGCGAGTCCGGCGGCTCCGGCATCGGTGCACAGCCCGCGCCCGTCACGGTGTGACAGACCGGTGAGGCGCTGTCCGTCGGGGCAGGCGCCCTTGCGGGCTCCCGCGTCCCAGTCCCCGAGCGCCCTCGCCTGAAGCGACTGCACCGCGTCGGCGTGGTCGAGGTTGAGCATGTCCCAGGTGTCGGAGACCGCGATCTGGCCGCTCTTCTGGGGCGAGTTCACCAGCCGGTTCCAGTTGGCGGCACGCCAGTCGCCACCGTCCAGGATGCCGGAACGGCGGCCCGAACCGTCGAAGTTGAGGATGGACCAGCTGCCGTGTCCGGCCCAACCGACCAGGGGCCAGTAGGCGAAATCGGTGTCGTTGGCGATGAGATAGTCCACGAAATTGCCGAACCAGGCTCGCGCCTGCGGGTTCGTCTCGTCGCTTCCGATGCCGAACTCGCTGATCCACAGGGGTGCGGTGAAGTGCGTGCCGGTTTCGGAGGTGACGTAGAAGGCCTGGCGCTGAAGGGTCGCGAACAGGTCCTCGCGGGAGAGTTCCTGGTAACGCGGATCGTGCGTCTCGCCCATACCGGTCGCACCGGTGTGGTTCGGACCGGTGTAGCCGTAGAAGTGCGCCGAGTACACCAGCTTGTTCGAGGCGACCAGGGTGTGCGAGAGGGTGCGTACCGGTTCGAGGGTGGGACGCCAGTGGGACAGCCCGTCGGCCGGGATGCCCTGCCAGTTGATCCCTTCTACGATCACCAGCAGATCGGGGTTGGCCTCGGTGAGCAGCCGGTCGCCGAGGTGCTGGGACGCGGCCCACCAGTCGTGGCCGTCGCCCCAGTTCCAGTTGGCGTCGTCGGTGACGGTGCGGCGGACCTCGTTGTAGAGGTCGGCGCCGACCACGCGCTTGTTGTCCTTGTAGCGGCGGGCGAGGCCGATCCAGTCGTCCTCCCACTGCGCGGTGGACTGGCTGGTGTTCCAGCGTTCGTTGCCGTCCAGACCGCAGCAGAAGCGCGAGGTGTTGGTGTGGTTGTTGAGCACCACCGCGAAGCCCTCGGCGGTGGTGGCGGCGATGACGGCGTCGAAGACCTGGAGCGGGGTCTTGCCGCGCAGTTGCGGGTTGGCAGCGACCGAGGCGTCGGAGACCGGGCGCTGGTCGTGGAGCATCTCGTTCGAGAACGGCAGCCGGATGCTGTTGATGCCGAGCTCGTGGAATCCGTCGAGGATCCGCGGGATCGGCGCGCGGTCCAGGCCGAGCGGCATCTCGTCGGACTTCTCACCGTCGTGGTGGCTGGCCGGGTCGTTGATGTCACCCGAGCCGCTCCAAGACCCCTGGGCGCCGTGCCAGTTGGCGGACTTGAGCTTGAAGCGGTTGCCCTCCGCGTCGACTATGTAGCGGCCCCGCGTGCTGAGGGGCCCGCGCCAGGAGTCGGACAGGGCGGCGGCGGGCGTTCCGGCCGCCGCGGGAGTCGCGCTCGTCGCGGACGCGGAAGCGGACGCGGAAGCGACGGCTGCCGGGGAGGCGCCGAGCGCTCCGAGCAGGAGCGCCGCGCCGAGTACCGCTGGTAGTAGGGGTCTTCTCACTGTGTCCTCCGAGGGGGCCTGGGATCGGACGTGCGCGGTCGAAGCTGGTGCGGTCGTGGGGGCGGTCAGCTGCTGTCGCCGCCGAGGACGGCGACGCCCCGCGGTGCGAGGGTCACGTGGCGGACCAGGGGCCTCTTGGCGTCGAGGAGGTAGCGGCGGCCGGCCGGGAGCGTCACCTCGCGCGTGTCCTCGGCGTGGTTGAGCAGGATGAGGACGTCGTGATCCGCACCGTGCCGGACCGTCGCCTGGATTCCGGCGGGCAGGCCGGGCAGGACGGGGGCGACCCCCGCGTCGGCGAGCGCGCGGTCGACGACGGCGCGCATCGTGAGGGGGTCGGGGCGGGTCGCCAGGTAGCGGGCCGTTCCCGCGCCGTGGGTGTGCACCGTGGCCGCCGGGCGGTCGTCGTCCCAGTCGGGTCCGGCGAAGAACAGTTCGGGGCGGGCGCCGGCGAGCTTCACGTCCTCGCGCCACAGCGAGGCCGGCGCGGGGGCGGCGGCGAGCCCCGGGGCCCAGGCGTCTCCTTCCGGAGCCCGGAGATGAACAGGCTCTCCGGCAGCGGCCGGCCAGAACTCCTCGACCCGTACGCCCAGTACGTCGCCCAGCGGGGCCGGATACCCGCCCACGTGCACCCGGTCGTGCTCGTCGACGATCCCCGTGAAGAACGACGCGAGGAGGGATCCCCCGTCCGCCACGAAGGCCCGTATCCGCTCCGCGTTCCCGGCCGACAGCAGGTAATGGCTGGGCAGCACCAGCAGCTTGTACGGCGAGAGGTCCGCGGAGGGGTGGACGACATCGATGCCGACGCCCGCTTCGAACAGGGGGGTGTAGTGGTCGAGGACGCGGTCGAGGCAGCGCACACCGTCCGAGGGGTGCGAATCGAGCTCCAGAGCCCACCAGTTGTCCCAGTCGAAGACGATCGCGACCTCGTTGCGGACCCGTGTGCCGGCCAGCTCGGGCACCAGGGCCAGTTCCCGGCCCAGTTCGCGCACCTCGGCGTGCACCCGGGTCTCGGAGCCGGCGTGCGGGACCATGCCGGAGTGGAACTTCTCGGCGCCGCCCCGGGACTGCCTCCACTGGAAGTACATGACGGCGTCCGCGCCCTGCGCGACGGCCTGCCAGCTCCACAGGCGCATCCGGCCGGGAGCCTTGCCGCCGTTGCGGGCCCGCCAGTTGACGGCGGACGGGGCCTGCTCGGTCAGCAGCCACGGCTTCCCCCCGCCGGCGCAGCGCAGGAGGTCGTACGAGAGTGCCGCGCCGATGTGCGCCGCCTCCCCGTGCGGGTCCGGGTAGCTGTCGAGGGCGAGGACGTCCATCTCGGGCGCCCAGGCGTGGACGTCGACCGCCTTGTGTCCGGCGAGGAAGTTCGTGGTCACCGGGATGCCGGGGGTGAGGCGGCGCAGCACGTCGCGTTCGAGGGTGAAGCACGTGCGCAGGGCGTCGCTGCTGAACCGCTTGAAGTCGAGCTGCTGGGAGGGGTTGGGGTAGGTGGGTGCGGTGCGCGGGGGCAGGACCTGCTCGAAGGATGCGTAGCGCTGCGACCAGAAGTCCGTGGACCAGGCCTCGTTGAGGGCCTCGACATGGCCGTACCGGGCCCTCAGCCAGTTCCGGAAGTCGGCGGCGGAGGTGTCGCAGAAGCATTCGGCGACGTGGATTCCGTACTCGTTGCCCACGTGCCACAGGCCCAGCGCCGGGTGGTCGCGGTAGTGCGTGGCGACGGCTTCGACCAGACGGACGGCTCGGTCGCGGAAGACCGGGCTGGAGGGGCAGAAGTGCTGGCGGCCGCCCGGGGACAGGATGCCTCCGGAGGCGGTGACCGGCAGGATCTCGGGGTGCTCGACGGCGAGCCAGGGAGGCGGCGAGGCGGTCATGGTCGCCAGGTCGGCGGTGATGCCGTGGGCGGCCAATTCGTCCATGACGGTGTCGAAGAAGCCGAAGTCGTAGGCGTCGCGCGCGGGTTCGACGCGGGCCCAGGCGAAGATGCCCAGGTTGACGAGGTTGACGCCCGCCTCGTTCATCAGGCGCAGGTCTTCGGCGCGGGTGGCCTCGTCCCACTGCTCGGGGTTGTAGTCGCCGCCGAATCCGAGGCCGCCCAGTCGCGCGCCCAGGCCTTGGGCACGGTCTCGTGCCGGAGAGTTCATCTTCCTTACCCCTTCAGGTACTTCGGGAGGCATTGCGTCACGTACGCCGCGGCGGCGCCGTGCTGTCCCGCTCCACCAGGACCGGCATGACCGACACGACGGAGGAGTCCGCCGACGGAGCGCCTTCGATCTGGCTGAGGAGCCGGTCCACGCAGGCCGCACCGACCCGGGAGAGGTCCTGGTCGACGGTGGTCAGCGGCGGGAGGAAGTAGCCGGATTCGGCGATGTTGTCGAACCCGACCACGCTCACGTCCTCGGGAACCGAGCGCCCCGCGTCGCGCAGTGCCCGTACCAGCCCGAGCGCCATCTGATCGTTGGCGGCGAACACCGCGGTGACCTCCGGCCGGCCGGCGAGTTCCCGGCCCGCCCGGTAGCCGCTCTCGGCGCTCCAGTCGCCGTGGACGACCGGCGGGACCGGAGCGCCCGCCGCCATGACCACCCGCTGCCACGCTTCGGCGCGGCGGCGCGCGGGGTGGGAGTCCTGCGGGCCGGCCAGGTGCCAGACCGTGGGATGGCCCAGCCCCAGCAGGTGCTTCACGGCGATCTCCGCACCGGCCGCGTGGTCGGTGTGGACGCCGGGGTAGCGGTGGTCGTCGCCGCCGTCCACGACCACGACCGGTAGCCCGAAGGGGAGCATCAGCGAACCGGTCAGGATCTGCGCCTCGTTGACGATGACCCCGTCGACCGCGTGGCCGCTCAGCCGCCGGAAGGCGTCGAGCACCGCCTCCTGGGTCTGTGCCTGCGGTACGACGACGTTGACCGAGTACTCCGTCGACTGCACGGCGGAGACGATCGACTCCAAGGTGCGTGCGTTTCCGTGCGCCTTGAGGTCGAAGCTGATGACGCCGATCATCCGGAACTTGCCCGTGGCCAGCGCCCGGGCGGCCGTGTTCGGGCGGTACCCGAGCATGCGTACGGCGCGGACGACCCGGTCGCGGGTCGCGTCGTCGACCCGGGCGGTCCCGTTGACCACCCGGGAGACGGTCTGCGCCGAGACCCCCGCCATGGCCGCGACGTCCGCCATCGACGCGGGCCTGGCGCGATCCACCGCCGGGGAACGGGGCCTGCGCGGCCGCTGCCCGTCCTTCGCCATGGTGCAGCTCCTCTCGCAGGGTGATGCCCAGGCGTCCTCTTACGTCCTCCTGGAGCTCATCATGTTTGCGCGAACATGCCGCATTGGTCAACAGTCCACTCCGCGGATTCGAGCCGGACGGCAAACCCTCCTCCGCCGGCTGACCCTCCCAGAACCCTTCCATTGCATGACAATTGACGGCCCGCCAGAGAAGTCGGTCGAAACTCTTGACACTCACTGACAGCTCTCGACACACTTCCGAACCGCGCCACCATGTTGGCGCTAACATGCATCGGAGGTCCTGCCCGTGAGAAAACGCGGCGCTGTTCGGCGCAACCTCACCGCCCACGCGTTCCTGCTGCCGTTCCTCTGCGTCTTCGCCATCGGGGTCCTCGCCCCGCTGATCTACTCGGTCGACCTGAGCCTCTATCAGGAGCGCATGATCGGCGGGAGGGTCTTCACCGGGCTGGACAACTACACCAAGGCGTTCAAGGACAACCTGTTCCATGCCGGCCTCGGCCGCGTCGCCCTCTTCTTCGCGATCCAGGTGCCGCTCATGCTCGGCCTCGCCCTCGTCGCCGCCCTCGCGATCGACAGCGGGCGGCTGCGCGCCCCGGGCCTGTTCCGCATCGGCCTCTTCGTCCCCTACGCGGTTCCCGGTGTGGTCGCGGCACTGATGTGGGGCTACCTGTACGGAGACCGCTTCGGCCTGGCCGGCGAGATCGGCGACCTCCTGCACACCAAATTGCCCGACCTGCTCTCCGAGGGCTGGATGCTCGCGTCGATCGGCAACATCGTCACGTGGTCGTACGTCGGCTACAACATGCTGATCTTCTACGCGGCCCTGCGGTCCGTCCCCGAGGAGCTGTACGAGGCGGCCGAGGTCGACGGCGCCGGGGCCTTCCGCAAGGCGTTCAGCATCAAGCTGCCGGCCCTGCGCCCGGCCCTGCTGATGGCCACCACCTTCTCGGTGATCGGCAGCTTCCAGCTCTTCAACGAGCCGAGCGTGCTCCAGTCCCTGGCGCCCGCCGCCGTCACCACGAACTACACGCCCAACATGTACGCCTACAGCCTCGCCTTCGACGGGCGCCAGTTCAACTACTCGGCCGCCGTCGCGGTCCTGCTCGGCCTGGTCACCGTGGTCGTCGCGTACGCGGTCCAGCGCGCAACCGTCCGAAGGGAGCACCTCCTGTGACCACCACCACCCGCCGCCGTCCGGGCACGTCCACCCCGTTGACCGTGGCGATGGGCCTGATGCTCGCGTACACCCTGATCCCCCTGCTCTGGCTGGCGATCAGCGCGACGAAGTCCAACCAGACCCTCTTCGACTCGCCCGGCCTGTGGTTCGGGGACGGCTTCCACCTGTTCGACAACGTCCGGGACGTCTTCACCTACGACGGCGGGATCTACCTGCGCTGGTTCGGCAACACCCTGCTCTACTCGGTGGCCGGAGCGGGCGGCGCCTCGGTCTTCGCGACGATGGGCGGGTACGCCCTGGCCAAGTTCGAGTTCGCCGGCCGGCGGGTGCTGTCCGCCCTGGTCATCGGCGCGATCTCGATCCCGGCGTCCGCGCTCGCGGTCCCGACGTACCTGCTGTTCAGCGACCTGGGCATCGTCAACACGCCGTGGGCGGTCCTGCTGCCCTCCCTCGCCAGCCCCTTCGGCCTCTACCTGATGCGGGTGTACGCGACCGAGGCCGTGCCGGACGCGATGCTGGAGGCCGCGCGCATCGACGGCGCCGGTGAGTTCCGGATCTTCCTCACCATCTCGACGCGCCTGCTGGCTCCCGGCTTCGTCACCGTGCTGCTGTTCACCCTCGTCGCCACCTGGAACAACTACTTCCTGCCGCTGATCGTGCTCAACGACCCGAAGCTGTTCCCCCTCACGGTGGGCCTGCGCCAGTGGGACTCGCTCGCACAGGGCGGCGCCGGAGCCGGAGCCATACCCATCCTCCCCCTGGTGATCACCGGCAGCCTCCTGGCGATCGTCCCGCTGATCCTCGCGTTCCTCTTCCTCCAGCGGTTCTGGCAGTCAGGGCTGGCCGCCGGCGGCGTCAAGCAGTAGCCCACCCCGCTCCCCCCCTGCCCCTCGAAAGGATCCGAAATGAGCAGATCCCTGCCTTCCCCGGCTCTCACCCGCACCCTCACCGCGGCCGGCGCCGCCGCGCTCTCCCTCGTCCTCACCGCCTGTGGCGGAGGCTCCGGAGCCTCCGACGGCGGACAGAAGGCCGATGCCGCGAGCGTGGCGGCGGCACTGGACAAGCCCGCCGAGATCACCTTCTGGACCTGGGTCCCGAACATCGAGAAGACCGTCGCGCTGTTCGAGAAGAAGTACCCCAAGGTCAAGGTCCACATCGTCAACGCGGGCCGTTCCAAGGACGAGTACACCAAGCTGACCACCACGCTCAAGGCCGGTACGGGCGCCCCCGACGTCGCGCAGATCGAGTACTTCGCCCTCCCCCAGTTCGCGATCTCCAAGTCCCTCGTCAATCTCGCCGACTACGGCGCGGCCGACCTGAAGGACAAGTTCGCCGACTCGGCCTGGTCCCAGGTCAGCCTCGCCGGCGGGATCTACGGCATACCCCAGGACACCGGCCCGATGGCGATGTTCTACCGCAAGGACATCCTCGACCGGTTCGGTGCCACGCCTCCGCGGACCTGGGAGGAGTACGGCGCCCTGGCCAAGAAGATCCACGACGCCGATCCGGACGTCCGCCTCACCTACGTCGACCCCGGCGACGCGGGCACGTCCAACAGCCTGATCTGGGACTTCGGCGGCAAGCCGTACACCGTCAACGGCGCCACCGACGTCACCGTCGACCTCAAGGACGACCCCGGCGCCAAGGCCTACGCCGACACCTGGGGCCCGATGATCGAGAACAAGCTGGTCGACTCCACAGCGAGCTGGAACGACGAGTGGTGGAAGTCGATGGCCTCCGGGAAGTACGCGACCTGGCTGGCCGGCGCCTGGGCGCCCGCGGTGCTGGAGCAGAACATCCCGCAGAGCAAGGGGCAGTGGTCGGTCGCCCCCATGCCGGGCGGTGTCAGCGCGGAGAACGGCGGCTCTTCCGTCGCGGTCACCACGCAGTCGAAGAACAAGGAGGCCTCGGTCGCCTTCGCCCAGTGGCTCGACTCCGACCCGGAGGCGGTCAAGTCGCTCAACTCCGAGGTCGGCCTGTTCCCGGCGACCAAGGTGCTGCTCGAAGACCCCGGCTTCCGTGGCGCCGAGGTGCCCTTCTTCCCCGGCAGCAAGCCGAACGAGGTCTTCGCCGACATGTCGAAGGCGGTGCGGCCGGGCTGGCAGTACCTGCCGTTCCAGGTGTACGCGAACAGCGTCTTCAAGGACTCCGTCGGCCAGGCCCTGCAGCCCGGCGGCAACCTGCCGGGCGCGCTGGCCACTTGGCAGGACCGGCTGAAGGTGTACGGCAAGGAACAGGGCTTCACCGTCAAGTAGGCGCGCGCGTACGTTTCGACCACCGGCGGGGGGGGGGGGGGGCCGCCCCCCCCCCGCGCGCCCCCCCCCCCCCCCCCCCCGCCCCCCCCCGGCC
>NZ_JBHYVM010000003.1:23183-43379 GCF_042750105.1 Streptomyces sp. NPDC059443
TTGAGGGTGTAGGTAATTCACCTGGTCTCCACCCTTATGCGGGGGCGCTCTTCGTTCCCCCCCCGGGGCGCCCGGCGGGCCCCCGGCCCCGGGGGCCCCGTCCACGAGAAGGGCCCCCACAGGCATGACGATGCTCGAACTCCCCCTGCTCGACGGGGAACACTGGTGGGGCGGGGCGGTCGCCGAAGGGCGGCACATGCCGTACCCCGACGGCTACGCCTTCGACCTGCGCGACGTACTGGCCAACCAGGGCATGCCGCTGCTGCTCTCCGACCGCGGCCGCTGGGTGCACGGCGAACGCACCTTCACCTTCACGATCGCCGACGGCCGGCTGACCGCGCGCACGCACGAGGCGGACGCGGTCCTCGAATGCGGCGAGGGACACGGCGATCTGCGCGGGGCGTACCGCCACGCGCTCACCCGCCACTACCCTCCGTCCGGCACCATGCCGGACCCCCTGCTCTTCGGCGCACCGCAGTACAACCTGTGGATCGAGACGGTCTTCGAGCCGACGCAGGAGAAGGTGCTGGCGTACGCGGACCGGTTGCTCGCGGAAGGCTTCCCGCCCGGTGTGCTGATGATCGACGACCGGTGGAGCAACGACTACGGCGACTGGACCTTCCACCCCGGCCGCTTCCCCGACCCGGCGGGCATGGTCTCCCGGCTCCACGAGCTCGGCTTCAAGGTGATGCTGTGGCTCGTCCCCTACGTGACCCCGGACTCCCCCACCGCGCGGCAGCTCGGCGACCAGGGCCTGCTGGTCCGCGAGACCGGTAGCGGCACCGAGACCGGCACCGGTGCCGACGGCCGGGTCAAGGTCGCCTCCTGGTGGAACGGCTGGAGCGCCGGCCTCGATCTGCTCGACCCCCGGGCCCGGGCCTGGCTCACCGGCCGTCTGGAGGCCCTGCGCGACGACATCGGCATCGACGGGTTCAAGTTCGACGGCGGCGACGCGCCCTGGTGGCGTTCGCTCGGATGCGCGGACCCGGAGGCGTACACCCACGCGTGGAACCGCTTCGGCATCGACTGGCCGCTCAACGAGTTCCGCGACGCGTGGCGGGCGGCCGGCCTGCCGCTGGCACAGCGCCAACAGGACAAGTACCACCTGTGGGAGGGCCGCTTCGGGCTGGACAGCCTGATTCCGAACGCCCTGGCCCAGGCCCTGACCGGCCACGCGTTCACCTGTCCCGACATGATCGGTGGCGGCGAGTTCCGGTTCGTCCCGGGCGAGGGCGGCGAGGGCTTCGACGAGGAACTCTTCGTCCGCTACGCCCAGATCGCCGCCCTGTTCCCCATGATGCAGTTCTCCATGGCCCCGTGGCGGGTGCTGTCCCCCGACAACCTCGCCATCGTCCGCGAAGCCGCCCGGATCCACACGGAGTTCGCCCCGGAGATGCTCTCCCTCGCCGCGCACGCCGCCGCCACGGGCGAACCGATCCAGCGGCCCCTGGAGTGGGCCTTCCCCCACCAGGGCTACGCGGCGGTCACCGACCAGTTCATGCTGGGCGACACCCTGATGGTGGCTCCGGTGGTGACCAAGGGCGCGGGCGGGCGCGAGGTCCGCGTCCCGCCCGGCACCTGGCGGGCCGACGACGGCCGTTCCTACGCGGGTCCGGCGACGGTGTGGATCGACGCACCACTGGCCCGGCTGCCGTATCTGCGGAACACCGCCGCGCCGGAGGCCTGAGGCGGCGCGAGGCGGCGGGCGCCCGCGGCCGGGGTGACCGACAGGATCCGCGGGGCGCGGTATCCGGCGGCTTCGAAGGCGGCCGTGACGGCCCCGCCCACCGCGCCCTCCTCCCCGGCCCGCACCAGGGCGATGACGGAGCCCCCGAAGCCGCCTCCCGTCATCCGGGCGCCGAGCGCCCCGGCGCCCTGCGCGACGGACGCCGCGAGGTCGGTCTCGGGGCAGGAGACGCGGTAGTCGTCGCGCAGCGAGGCATGGCCTTCGCTGAGGATCGGGCCGAGCGCGGCGGCGTTCCCCTCCCGCAGCCGGGATACGGCCTCCTCGACCCGGGCGTTCTCGGTCACCACGTGGCGGACCAGTGGGACGAGTTCCCCGGGCAGCGTGCGCAAGGCTCCGGGGAGTTCCCCGGCGGACAGGTCGCGCAGGGCGGGCAGCCCGAGCAGCTTCGCCGCGCGTTCACAGCCCGCGCGCAGGGCGGCGTACGCCCCGTCGCCGAGGTCGTGGGTGACCCCGGTGTCGATCACCAGCAGCCGCAGCCCTTGGCCCGTCAGGTCGAAGGGCACCTGCTGGTGGAGCTCCGGGGTGCGGGCGTCGAGGTGGAGGGCGGCCCCGGCGGTGCAGCAGACGGAGGCCATCTGGTCCATGATCCCGCAGGGGACGCCGGCGAAGCCGTTCTCCGCGCGCTGGGCGGTGCGGGCCAGTTCGGGTCCGGTCAGCTCCAGTGCGTACAGCTCGTCGTACGCGACGGCGACCGCGCATTCCAGGGCGGCGGAGGAGGAGAGTCCGGCGCCGGTGGGCACCGTGCTGTCGAAGTGGAGGTCCGCGCCCCCGACCGGGTGTCCCGCCTCGGCTAGTGCCCAGACCACGCCGGCCGGGTAGCCGGCCCAGCCCGTGACGGCGCCGGGGGCCAGCTCGGCCACCGCCAGTTCGGTGATCCGGCCGTCGCCCTGTGCGCTGTGCAGTCTCAGCAGTCCGTCCGTCCGGGCGCGGGCGGCGAGCAGGGTGCTCTGCGGGAGGGCCATCGGGAGGGCGAACCCGTCGTTGTAGTCGGTGTGTTCGCCGATCAGGTTGACCCGGCCGGGCGCCGCCCAGACCCCGTCCGGGGAGGCTCCGAAGAGCTGCCGGAAGGTGTCCGCGGCCCGGTCCGCGCGGCTTTCTTCTTCGTCCCACTGGGCGGTCGGGTTCACGACAGGGCCTCCCGGAGTCGTTGCGCGGCCGCCTCGGGCGCCACGTCGTTGATGAAGGCTTCCGTACCGGACTCCGTGCCGGCGAGGAACTTGAGCTTGTCGGCGGTCCGGCGGACGGTGAACAGCTCCAGGTGCAGGGCCAGTTCCCCGCCGCCGCTACGGGGCGCCTGGTGCCAGGCGGAAATGTACGGGGTGGGAGCCGCGCCCCCGGGCTGCCCCGGTACGGGGAACAGCCGGTCGAACCGGCGCAGCAGGTCCAAGTAGATGCCGGGGAACTCGGCCCGCTCGGCCTCGGTGAGGTGGGTCAGGTCGGGGACCCGGCGGTGCGGATAGAGGTGCACCTCGTACGGCCAGCGGGCGGCGTACGGCACGAAGGCGGTCCAGTGCTCCCCGGCCGTCACCACCCGCTCGGTGGCGGCGCGGGCGCCCGCCAGCAGGTCCTCGAAGAGGTTGCGTCCGGTGGCGGCGCGGTGGACGGCCGCGGCGGCCGTCATCTTCGCGGTGCGCGGGGTGACGAAGGGGAAGGCGTAGATCTGGCCGTGCGGGTGGGCGAGCGTCACCCCGATCTCGGCGCCCCGGTTCTCGAAGCAGTACACCTGCTCGACGCCGGGCAGGGCGGAGAGCTCGGCGGTGCGGTCGGTCCACGCGTCCAGGACCAGGCGGGCGGCGTCCGGGGTGAGGTCCGCGAAACCGGCCTCGTGCTCCGGGGTGAAGCACACGACCTCGCAGCGTCCGGCCGCGCCCACGAGGGACGGGAACCGGTTCTCGAAGACGGCCACCTCGTAGTCGGTGGCGGGGATTTCGCCGAGCCTGCCGTCCCGGGAGGGGCAGAGCGGGCATTCGCCCGCGGGCGGGTGGTAGGTGCGGGTCTGCCGGTGGGAGGCGATCGTGATCCAGTCGCCGGTCGCCTCGTCCCGCCGCAGTTCCGGGCGGCTGTCCACGCGGTCCAGCGGGCGCGGATCGGGTGCGTCGCGCACGGCGCTCTCGTCGCGGTCGAAGTAGATCAGTTCGCGGCCGTCCGCGAGTTTCGCGAGGGTCTTCTTCACCCGCCAAGAATAAACATCATCAAACATCACTCACCAGAGTCAGGCGGATATTTCCACAGACTCCAACAACATCGCTGTGCTATCTTGCGACCTTCTGACCGGATTCGCCGATCGCCGATTCGCCGCCGACCCCCAGGAGTGACCCGTGGCCGAGCAGGCTGCCCAACTGGCCCACCAGCGACGCGTGCTGATCCTGGACGCGGTCCGTCGCGACGGCACCGTACGAGTGGCGGACCTGGTCGGACGGCTCGGCGTCTCGGACATGACGATCCGTCGGGACCTCGACGCACTCGCCCGGAGCGGCGCCGTGGAGAAGGTCTACGGCGGGGCCGTCGCCACCGCCGCCACCAGCGCGCACGAGCCCGGATTCGATGCCAAGTCCGACCAGGGCGCGGCCGCCAAGGCCGCCATCGCGACAACGGCCGCGACCCTGGTGGAACCGGGCAGCGTGGTCGCGATCTCGGGCGGCACCACCGCGTACGCGGTCGCCGCCCGGCTGCTCGGCATCCCGCGCCTGACGATCGTCACCAACTCCCTGCCCGTGGCGGAGCTGGTACGGGCCGCCGGGCGCGACGGCGGGGGCGGCGCGGGCGGCGGCGGGGGCGCGGCCCCCACCCTGCTGCTCACCGGCGGCTCCCCCACGCCCTCGGCCGCGCTGGTCGGCCCGCTCGCCGAGCTGGCGATCGGCTCCCTCCACGTCGACCTGCTCTTCCTCGGCGCGCACGGGGTCGCGGAAGGGGCCGGGCTGACCACCCCCAACCTCACGGAGGCCCAGACCAACCGGGCACTGGTCGCCTCGGCGCGGCGGATCGCCGTCGTGGCCGATCACAGCAAGTGGGGCGTGGTCGGGCTCAGCGGTTTCGCGGCGCTGGACCAGGCCGACTGGTTCGTGACCGATGCGGGCATGCCCGCCCCGGCGCGCGCCGTCCTCACCGAGACGGTGGGCGAGCTCCTGATCGCGGGCGAGGAGCACTGAGCGCAGCGGTCAGGACCGGGCTCCGCGCTCTTCGGGAGCCGGCCCGGTCGTGGCCCGGATCACCAGCTCCGGGTCGAACAAAAGCTCCCCCGTCGGCACGTCCCGGTTGCTGACCAGCGCCAGCACGCTCCGGCCCACCTCCAGCGCCAGCCGGTCGGCGGGCTGGCGCACCGTGGTCAGCGGCGGATCCGTGAACTCGGTGATGGCCGAGCCGTCGTAGCCCACGACCGACACGTCACCGGGGACCGAGCGCCCCTGGCGGCGGACGCCCCGGATCGCACCGAGCGCCATGTAGTCGCTGGCCGCGACGATCGCGGTGGCGCCGAGCGCCAGCAACGGGGCGACGGCGGCCTGGCCGCCCTCCACCGTGTAGGACTGGCGCACCACCCAGCGCTCCGGGTCCTCGATGCCCCGCTTGGCCATGGACTCCACGAAGCCCCGTACCCGGCGGTCGGCGGGCTGGTTGCCCGCCGGTCCCGAGGCCATCCCGATCCTGCGGTGGCCCAGCCGGTGGAGGTGGTCGACGGCCAGTTCGGCGGCGAGCGCGTCGTCCGTGGAGAAGACCGGGGTGGGCACCCCGTCCGCGAACTCGCCGTTGATCCCGACGTAGGGGACCCGGCGCTGGCGCAGCAGTTCGTACGTCTCGGTGTCGGCGCCTTCCACGGTGTTGGACGCGGACAGGAAGACGACGGCCGCGACCCCCTTGTCGACGAGCGCGGAGATGAAGTCCCGCTCCTGCACTCCGCCCGGGAAGGCGGGGCACAGGACCGTCTTCAGTCCGTGCGGGGCGAGCGCCGACTCGATGCGTTCGGCCACGTCCGCGAAGAACGGGTTGGAAACGAACTCGGTGATGACCGCCACCAGTTGGCCCTGGGTCTGGCGTTCGTAGCCGAGCTCGGCCATGGCCTGCTCGACCGCGTCCCGGGTCTTCTTCGACACGCCCTGGCGCCGGTTGATCACCCGGCTGACGGTGGCCTCGCTGACCTGGGCGCGGGCTGCGACCTCGGTGATCCCGACCTTCATCGCGGTCCTTCCGTGATCGTGAGCGATGCCAGACCGCCGCGCGGCACGGACAGCGAGCGTGCTCCCTCCGGCAGATACGCCGGCGGACCGTCCATGATACGGCCGTCCGGCCCGTGGACCACGCCCCGGACGGCGCCACCGCCGCCCCGCACCTCGATCATCAGCCGGTCCCGGTCGGAGCCGTTGACCAGGTGGAAGTGCCGGTGGGCGGAGAAGTCCAGCGGGACGACCCGGTCGCCGTGCACGCTGAGCAGGCAGTGGTCGCCGGCGCTCGTCCGCACGAGCGGGTACAGCTCGTCGGGCCGGCCCGGTTCCACCTCGCCGTCCAGCAGCAGCTCGCGGTGGACCCGCCACTGCGCCAGCCAGAAGCCGATCGCCTCCCGGTGCGCCGCCGGTACGAGGTCCAGCCGTACGGAGATCTGCGGAACCGAGTGCAGGGCTCCGATCAGCTGCCGGGCCACCGCGGCCACGGGCGCGTCCGGCGACCACAGGAGCATGTCGGAGTGGACGGCGCCGCCGACGGCTAGCAGCGCCGTGTCGAGGGTGCGGACCCGGTTCGCGGTCGCGTCCGCCGGGCAGTCGAAGGAGCGCAGCATGTTGCCGAAGGGGGCCATGCCGGGTCCCGTGTAGGGCTGGCGCAGTTCCAGCAGCACGCCCGGGCGTACGGTTTCCAGGGCCGCGCGCAGCTCCGTCAGCAGGACCACCATGGCCCGTCCGACGTCCCCCGCGCCGTCGCCCGCGTAGACCATGGCCTGGTCGAGGAAGTCGAGCTTCAGTCCGTCGAGCCCGTAAGCGCGGACCAGCCGGACGCAGAGTCCGACGACGTGTGCGCGCACCTCGGGGCGGCGGGGGTCGAGCACGTGCGCGCCGGGCACGGTGGCGGGGGCGGGCGCGGCGGCCGCCCACTGGCCGTGGCAGGCGGCTTCGGGGCCGAGCAGCAGGGGCGCGACCCAGGCCAGGTAGCTCAGCCCGTGGGCGCGGACCCGGGCCACGTGCCCGGCGAAGTCGGGGAACTTGGCCCGGTCGGGCTCCCAGTCCCCGCAGCCCGCGTAACCGCGCCCGTGGCCCAGTTCCTGCCAGCCGTCGTCGAGGATCAGCGCTCCGCAGCCGAGTCCGGCGGCCAGTTCGGCCTGGGTTTCCACGGCGGCCGCGCTGACGTCCTGGTTGAAGGCGTACCAGGTGGAGTAGACGGGGGTGCGGGCCGCGTCGGGCACCGGCGCGGGGGCGGACGCGGCGGCGAACCAGCCGCGCAGGGCCCGCATGGCCCGCGCCACCGAGGGCGAACGGGGGACGAGCAGGATCCGGTGGGCCTGGTGCGAGGCGGGCAGGCGGAGGTGGACGACGTGGGTGTCGTTCTCCTCGGACACCCCGAACCGGAGCACCGCCTCGGGTACCGGGTCGGCGGCGGCGAAGGTGAGCAGGGTGGCGCCGGTGTGGTCGTAGAGGCATCCGGCGGCGTGTCCGTCGACCAGCGAGACCCGGGAGCGGCCCTCCCAGTCGGCGAGGAGGGTGCGCCGCCAGCCGCCCTGAGGGTGCCAGTATCCGGCGGCGTCGCCGAGGGGCACGGAGAAGCGGATCTCGACGGGGGCGCCGTCGGCCCGCACCTCCAGCAGGCGCAGTCCGCCCGGGAGTTCGCCCAGGGTCCAGGTGGGGCGTACGTCGGGGGCGTGGGCGTCGGGGGCGTCGGCGAGGCCGTCGGGGGCGTGGGCCAGGACGGCGAGCGAGACGCCGTCGAGCAGCGGCTCGCCCGGGGCGGGCGCCAGGCCCGCGGTGGTCACGGCCTCGGTGCCGTCCGCCGGGGCGGTGGTGGTGTGCACGGTCACTCCTTCACGGCGCCGGCGAGCAGGCCGGACACGAACTGGCGTTGTAGCGCCAGGAATACGAGGGCCATCGGGATCGCCGCGGCCGCGGTTCCGGCGAGGATCGCTCCGTAGTCGGTCTCGTCGAGACCCTGGAGGGAGGCCAGGGCCACCGGGACGGTGTACGAGGCGCTGTCGCGCAGGACGATCAGCGGCCAGATGAAGTCGTTCCACTGGTAGAGGAAGAGGAAGATCGCCAGGGCGGCCAGCGCCGGCTTCATGGGCGGGAGCACCACCTTCCAGAACAGCCGCAGTTCGCCGCAGCCGTCCATGCGGCCCGAGTCGAGGAGTTCGTCGGGGAGCGCGGCCATCGACTGGCGCATCAGGAAGATGCCGAAGGGTAGGGCCAGGTTGGGCATGATCACCGCCTGGTACGTGTTCAGCCAGTGCAGCTCGGCCATCATCTGGAAGAGCGGTACGAGGGTGACCTGGGCGGGGATCACCAGCCCGAGCATGAGCAGTCCGAACAGCGACTCCCGGCCGCGGAAGCGGTACTTGGCGAAGCCGTATCCGGCCAGTGCGCAGACGGCGCCCGCGCACACGGTGTAAACCACCGCGATGAAGAGGGAGTTGAGGACGACCCGGCCGAACTGCGCGGTGTCCTGGAGCGTGTGGAGGTTGGCTCCCAGGTGGCCGCCGGGCAGCAGCGGCGGCGGGCTGTCGAAGATCTCCCCGGAGCTGTGCGTGGCGGCGACCACGAGCCAGTAGAAGGGGATCAGTACGGCTGCCAGGGCGATGGCGAGTCCGGAGGTGAGCAGGATGCTCCGGCCGCGGTGGCGGGCGGCGGCGGTCATGACTTCTCCCCCAGGAAGCGGAACTGGATCACGCCGAGGATGCCGATGAGTACGGCCAGGGCGTAGGCGATGGCGGAGGCGTATCCGAAGTCGAAGTATTTGAAGGCGTTCTGGTACAGGTACACGCCGATGGTCAGGGTGGCGTTGTCCGGGCCGCCGCCGGTGAGCACGAACGGCTCGTCGAAGATCTGCAGGGTGCCGATGGTGGAGAGCACCGTGGTGAGCAGCAGCGCGGGGCGCAGGCCGGGCAGGGTGACGTGGCGGAAGGAGTTCCAGGCGCCGGCCCCGTCCACGGCCGCCGCGTCGTACAGCTCCGCGGGCACGGACTGCAGGCGGGCGAGCAGGATCACCGCGTTGTATCCGGTGTAGTGCCAGGTCAGTGCGAGACCGAGGGAGACCTTCGCCCACAGGGGGTCGGTGAGCCACGGCACGGAGTCCAAGCGGGCCAGCCCCAGCACCCAGTTGACCAGCCCGTAGTCCTTGTTGAGCAGGACGGAGAAGATGATCCCGTAGGCGACGAGCCCGGTGACCATCGGCAGGAAGAAGCCCAGCCGGAAGACCGCGCGGCCGCGCAGCAGCGTCGAGTTGAGGGCCACGGCGAGCCCGGTGGCGAGGGCCAGCATGACCGGCACCTGGACGACGAGGATCACCGCGGTGTTCTTCAGGGCGGTCCAGAACAGCGGATCGTGGAGCAGCCGCGTGTAGTTGTCGGCGCCGACGAACCTCTCGGTCCCGCCGACGGTCTTGTGCAGGCTGATCACGAAGGACCGGCCGATGGGGTAGATCTTGAAGACGGCGAAGAGGAGCAGCGCGGGCAGGACGAAGAGGTACGGTGCCACGCGCCGGCGCGGCCGTGCCCGGGGAGCCGCCCCCGGGGAGGGGACGGCCTTGGCCGGGCGGCCGGTGAGCGTGACGGTCATCGGGAGACCTTGCGTCCGGTCTGCTGGGCGAGCTGGTCGGCGGCGTCCTTCAGCACCTTCGCCGGGTCGGCGCCGGCCAGCAGCACCTTGGACTGGGCGTCGGTGACGAGCTTGAGGGCGCGGGCGTAGTCGGCGGTGTAGTTGAAGGCGGAGGAGGGGGCCTTGAGCGCCTCCAGGAAGACCTCGCCCTTCTTCTGGCCGCTGAAGAAGGCGGACGGCTCGTGGAAGACCGCGTCGTCGTAGGCGGCCATCAGGGCGGGGGCGATGCCCTTGCCCTTGTAGATCTGCACCTGGGAGGCCGGGCGGGTGAGGACGAACTCGACGAAGGACCAGGCCGCGGCCCGGTGCTTGCTGCTGCCCGCGACGGCGAGGTGGGTGGAGTTGACCGTGGCCGCGGTGGAGCCGCCCCGGCGGACGGCCGGGGGCAGTCGGACCTTCCACTTCCCCGCCTCGCCGGGGACCTGCTCCTGGATGACGCCGCCGAACCAGGTGGGCATGGGCAGGACGGCGGCGGTCCCCTGCTTCAGGGAGCTCATCAGGGCGTTCCAGCCGCCGGCGAGATCGCTGACCAGGCCGGCGTCGTTCATCGTCTTGATGAGGGTCAGGGCCTTCACGGCCTCCGGGGAGTCGAGCGTGATGTCCCCGGCGAGGCTGAAGTAGAAGGCGCCCTGGAGTTGGAGCAGCATCTGGAAGAAGTTGGCGGCGTCGGCCTGTGAGGCGGGCTTGTCGATGCCCAGCAGGTGGGCGCCGGTCTTCGCCTTGATCTCCTTGCCGGCCTCGATGGTCTCCTCCCAGGTCTGGAGGGCGCCGGCGTCGACCCCGGCCTTCTCGAAGAGGTCGGCGCGGTAGTAGAAGCCCGCCGAATTCGCCTCCCAGGGAAGGGCGTTGACGCGCTTGCCGTCGGGGGACACGGTCTGCCACATGCCCTGCGCGAAGGCGTCCTTGTAGGCGTTCGCGCCGAGCGGGCCGAGGTCGGCGAGGCCACCGGGGAACTTCTCCACGTAGCCCGGCAGGTAGTCGACGCCGATGTGCAGGACGTCGGCGAGGCCCTGGCCGCCGGCCGCGAGCCCGGTGGTGATCTTGTCCCAGATCGCCGGGTTGCCGATGTCCTCGACCGTCACCTCGATCTCCGGGTACTTCTTGTTGAACTCCGGCACGAGGGCCTTCATTTCGGCCGCGGGCCCCTGCCAGGACCAGACCGCGATCTTGCCCTTGTCCTTCTCGCCCGCGGCCCCGCCCTGGCCCGTGTCGCCCGTGGCGCCCGTTCCGGAACAGGCGGTCAGGCCGGTGAGCCCGGCCCCCGCGGCGATCGCGCCACCCATCCGCAGCACTCTCCGACGTTCCAGTTCCATGCCTGACCCACCCCTGCTCGCACCGTTGCCGAAGCCGACTGGCCAGGACTGTAACCAGCCACTCTCTTGACTTGCAAGACTTCAATGAAATCTTTCAGTTTGATCCGCCATCGTTTTTTGACAAGCTCATTGCAAATCTTCCGAAGGGATTGCTAGCGTGCCGCCCGCCCTGCTCCGCCCGCCCCCTCAGGGAGAACCCGATGACGCGTTCCCGTGTGTCGCTCCTGTCCGCCCTCGCCCTCCTCCTCCCACTCACCCCGCTCGCCTTCGGCGGCCAGGCGGCCGCGGCCGCGCCGGCCGCCCCGGGCACGTCCGCCACCCCCGCCGCGCCCGCCCCCGCCCCGCTCGCCGTCGCCAACCCGGGCTTCGAACAGGGCGGTACGGGATGGCAGTTCACCTCCGGCACGGGAGTCGCCACGAACTACCCGCACGGCGGGGCCCGCCTCGTCTACCTCGACGCCGGGCCGGGAATGAAGGTGTCCCAGACGGTGACGGCCACGGGCCGGGGGACGTACGACATATCCGCCTGGGTCGCGACGGGCGGGCCGAACGGCCGGTACGTCGCCCGCGTCAACGGCGCGGTCGCCGCCGCGCTCACCCTGCCGAGCGCGACGAACTACCGGCGCTACACGCTGAGCCGCATCGCCCTCGCCCCCGGCGACACGCTGGAGATCGCCTTCGAGTCGGGGGACGGCTGGGTCAACGCCGACGACGTGATGCTCTCCCCCGCCTCCCCCGCGGACCCGAAGGTCAGCTCCTCCGACCCGAAGATCGTCGAGATGTTCGACTGGTCCAAGCGGAAGGCCAACAGCTGGGTCCAGCTCCCGGGCACCCAGGGCCCCCTGAACGTGGACGAGAACCACACCGCCGGCAGCGGCAGCGGCACCTACGCCGCCTCCTACTGGGCCGGCTACGCCAACCGCAGCGGCTACTACTCGCGCGACATGGCCCACCAGCTGGCCGGCGCCGGAGTCCTCGGCCTGAACGCGGAGAACAAGGCGATGCTCCGCTCCTTCGCCGCCTCCGCCACCCCCGAGCACAAGTACTACCCGGCCTGGGCCTTCAACTTCGACGCGAAGACCTACCTCTCGATCGACTACAAGAGCCCCTCGAACTTCGTCCGCGAGGTGCCCGCCACCTTCGAGCTGGTGCAGAAGTCCGAAGAGGCGTACCGCTGGAGCGGGGACCGCGCCTACCTCGACGACCCCGCGCTGTGGGACTTCTACCGGCACGCCACCGACGAGTTCGTCACCCTGCACGACGGCCTCAAGGACAACGGCGCGGTCAAGGTGGCCGAGGGCACCGGCCAGGGCATCTTCCAGGGCACCGCCAGCTACAACGAGCAGAGCGGCGAGCCGCTCGCCGAGGCCGGCGACGCGATCGGCTCCCAGTACCAGGCCTACCTGGCGATGGCCTCGCTCGCCCGCTCCAAGGGGGACTGCGCGCTCGCCGACCGCTACGAGGCCAAGGCGCGGGACCTGAAGACGTACTTCAACTCCACCTGGAGCGGCACCGGTTCGGGCGCGAACATGGTGCGCGGGTACACCACGGACGGGCGCGCCCTGACCGGCTGGGGCAAGGAGAACAGCTGGTTCATGCCGATGAAGCAGATCATCGAACCCGGCGCCCGCCGCGAGGCCTACCTCGACTACATCGACCAGCAGGCCTCCGGCCCGGGCCGTCCCTCCAACATCGAGGCCCTCACCTACCTGCCGGACACCTTCTTCCGGAACAACCGGAACGACACCGGCTGGAAGTGGATGAAGGACGTCTACGACCACAAGGACATCCAGCACGTGAACACCAAGCAGGGCACCAACGGGGACTACCCCGAGGTCTCCTTCACCCTGCTCGGCCAGACCGTGGAAGGGCTGATGGGGGTCACCCCCAACGCGCCCGCACACGCCCTGAGCACCCAGTCCCGGCTGCCGTCGGGCATGGACTGGCTGCGCATCGACGACCTCCAGGTCGGCGACTCGGTCTTCTCCCTGCGCCACGACGGGGCGACGAAGTCCTCGCTCACGCACACCTCGGGCGGCTCCCCGTACACCTGGGAGGCCCGCTTCCCCGGTACGTACGCCACGGTCACGGTCGACGGCGTGGCCCAGCCCGCCCGCACGAAGGTGGTGGACGGAGCGACGTACACCTACGTGACCCCCCTCGTGGCCCCGGGCCGCACGGTCACGGTCCAGGTGGGCTGAGTTCCGGGCGGGGCGCGCGCTTGCTAGATTCCCGGTCATGCCCGCATCTGCGCGACCCGCCCGGGTCCTCTCCGTCATAGCCGTGGCCGGTGTGCTGCTGGCCGGCTCCACCGGATGCGAGGACAAGGACGCGAAGACCCCGGCGGCGGCCTCCGTCCCGCCGTCCGCGTCGGCCACGGTCTCCCCCTCGGCCTCCGCCTCACCCTCCGCGTCCCCCGCCCCGTCGGCCTCCCCGTCCACCTCGGCTTCCCCGTCCGCTTCCCGGTCGGCGGCGCCCGCCGCCCCTTCCTCCGTGCCCCCGCCCCCGCCGCCGTCTCCGACCCGGCTGAGCGTCTCGGCCGACACCCGGGGCGGCGGGCTCGCGCTCGTACGCGGGGGCGCCGCGCAGGAATTCACCGTCACCCTCCGCAACGGGAACACCGCCGAGTACCGGCACCTGCTCATCGCCTTCCAGATGGAATCCCTCGAAGGCGGGCCCGGCGACCCGCCGGCCACCCGGCCGGGCTTCGCACTGGAGCACTTCGAGGATTCCTCGGGCACCTGGAAGCCGGCCGACCTGCGCATCGCCAACGACGCCAGGCCCGAGTCCTTGTTCACGGGCGGCTCCGCGCTCGCTCGCGACGCCGTCCGCGTGGAGCGCTACCGGCTCCGCGCGACGGCGGGCGGCCCCACGGGCAGCACCCCGCTGATGGTGTACTTCATCGACACCGACGCCCACCAGTCCGCCGCGGCCCACACGAACCTCCCGTCCAGCACCTCCTGAGCCGCCCGACGCCCGAGTCAGCGCCGACCGGGCGTCAGGCTTGGCTCAGGCTCTCTTCCTGGCCAGGAACCGTCGCAGCCTCCCCAGCGGCCACGTGTTGATGACGTCGTCCGGCGTCAGCCAGCCGCGCTGCGCCGTCGCCACCCCGTAGCGCATGTACGCCAGATGTGTCGTGGCGTGCGCGTCGGAGCTCACCGCGAACTTCACGCCGTGCCGTTTCGCGCGCAGGACGTCCTCGTCGCACAGGTCGAGCCGCTCCGGATGCGCGTTGATCTCCAGTGCGGTGCCCGTCCGGGCGCAGGCCTCGAAGACCGCGTCGAAATCGGCGTCGATGGGCGGGCGTTTGCCGATCCTGCGGGTCGTGGGGTGGCCGATGACGGCGACGTACGGGTTCTCGCAGGCGCGGATGAGGCGGCCGGTGAGTTCCTGTCTGCTCTGGTTGAAGTGCGAGTGGACCGAGGCGACGCACAGATCGAACTCGGCGAGGAACTCGTCGGGCCAGTCCAGGCCGCCGTCCGGGCCTATGTTGAGTTCCGTGCCGTGCAGCAGTCGCATCTTGCCGTGCCCGCCGTCCTGTTCGCGCAGCCGCTCACGCTGGGCGAGGATCTTCTCGCTGGTCATGCGCTGCATGTACAGGTTCGGGGCGTGGTCGGTGACCGCGTAGTACGCGTATCCGCGGGCGGCAGCGGCGGCGATCATGTCCTCCAGCGGGGCCAGCCCGTCCGTGAGGTCGGTGTGGGTGTGCAGATCTCCGCGGATGTCCCGCTCCGTCACGAGGTCGGGGAGTTCGCCGCGCAGCCCCGCCGCGATCTCGCCGCGGTCCTCGCGCAGCGTCGGCGGTATCCAGGGCAGTCCGAGCCCGGCGTAGATCGCCTCCTCGGTCCCGGAGGTGATGTTCTCGCCGCTCCCGGCGTCGAAGAGCCCGTACTCGGAGAGCTTGAGGCCCTGGCGTACCGCGAGTGCGCGGGTGCGGATGTTGTGGGCCTTGGAGCCGGTGAAGTACTGCAGGCCCGCTCCCCAGGAGGCCGGCGGAAGGACCCGTAGATCCACTTGCAAGCGAGGATCCGGCTCCCGCCGGCCTTCTGGAGTACGGAGATGCCGTGCAGGATGTTGTCCTCCGTCCGCTCCCCGAAGCCCTTCAGGTCACGCAGCCGTTCCTCGTGGACGGCGTCCCGCAGCTGGTCGACGGAGGTGATGCCCAGTTCCTCGTACAGGACCATGGCCTTGCGCGGACCGAGGCCCGGAATCGCGATCAGCTCGCGCACCCCGGCCGGCACGGACGCCCTGGCCTCGTCGACGACGGACACGCGGCCGGTCCGCAGGTACTCCAGGACCTTGTCGGCGACCGACCTGCCCACGTGGGGGATGTCGCGCAGACCCTTGGCGTCGAGTGCCGAGACGTCCTGCGGGTAGCCCCCGACCGCGCGGGCGGCCTTCTCGTAGGCGCGCGCCTTGAAGGCCTCCCCGCCCCGGATGGCGATGAGGTCGGCGTACTCCTGGAGCATCGCCTCGACCTGGTCATTGGCTCGGACCATGCCTCCAGGGTGCCCCCGCGCGAAGCGTCCGCACAGTGGGGAGGAAGCCGCACGATCGAGGGCGCGCCGCTCTGTTCCCTGATGGGTTTCCGCGAAGCTGCGGGGGAGCGTGGGCTGGCCCTGGTCTACCTGTACGTCACGGAATTGCAGGTCAGGGCACTGCTCGCGGGCGAGCTGCCGATCGAGCCGAACCTGGGCCGCTGGTTCCCGGTGTGGGGCGCTCCCGGGCTCGACCGAGCCCGATGCCCTGCGACCGGCCGTCCCCGACTTGCGCGGAAGCCGCAAACGCGCTTGCTTCGGAGGAGGTGGGTACAGAGTTTCCGTCTCCCCCGCGTAGGGAGTGAACCACCGTGATGTTCACCGATCGCACGGACGCAGGACAGCAGCTCGCCGGAGCGCTCCGCCACCTGGTGAGGGAGGATCCCGTCGTCCTGGGCCTGCCCCGTGGCGGAGTCCCGGTGGCCTTCCAGGTGGCGCGGATGCTGAGCGCCCCGCTCGACGTGATCGTCGTGCGCAAACTCGGGGTCCCCTCCCACCGCGAACTGGGCTTCGGCGCCATCGGAGAGGGCGGCGTACGGATCATCAACGAGGACATCGTCGGCCTCAGCCGGGTCAGGCAGGAGGATCTAGCGGCGGTCGAGCGCGCCGAGACGGTAGCGCTCGCCAGTCAGGCGCGGCGGTTCCGCGGCGACCGGCCGCGCGTACCGCTCGACGGGCGGTCGGTGATCGTGGTGGACGACGGGATCGCCACCGGCGCCACCGCCGCGGCCGCCTGCGAGGTCGTACGGGCGCAGGGCGCGGCCCGAGTGGTGCTGGCCGCTCCGGTGGCACCGCCGGACGCGGTCGCCTGGCTGCGCACCCGGGCGGACGAAGTGGTGTGCCTGTCCACACCGCGCGCCTTCCGCGCCGTCGGCGAGTGGTACCAGGACTTCACCCAGACCACCGACGAAGAGGTCCTCGCCCTGCTGGCTCAAGCCGCCGACCGCCCCGTAGCGCGTCCGCCCGCTCGGGCCTCCGAGGTGGTGGTGGACGCGGGCGACGTCGAACTGGCCGGGGACCTCACCTTGCCGGAGGGCGCGGGTGCGATCGTCGTGTTCGCCCATGGTTCGGGCAGCAGCCGCCACAGCCCGCGCAACCGGTCGGTGGCGACGGCCCTGAACCGGGCGGACCTGGGCACCCTGCTCTTCGACCTGCTCACACCGGCGGAGGAAACCGACCGCGCGAACGTCTTCGACATCGAAACCCTCGGCCGGAGGCTGGCCGAAGCCACCCGCTGGCTGCGGCACTTCCAGCCCGTCCCGATCGGCTATTTCGGAGCGAGCACCGGAGCCGCCGCGGCGTTGTGGGCCGCCGCGTCCGCCGACACGTCCGCCGACGCGGACATCGGCGCCGTGGTCTCCCGCGGCGGCCGCCCCGACCTCGCCGGGCCACGGCTCGCCGACGTACGGGCACCCACCCTCCTCATCGTGGGCGGCCGCGACACGACGGTGCTCGGCCTCAACCAGCAGGCCCGGCGGGAACTGCGCTGCGAGAACCGGCTCGACGTCGTCCCCGGCGCCACGCATCTCTTCGAGGAGCCCGGAGCACTGGACGAAGTGGCCCGCCTTGCCCGGGACTGGTTCACGGAGCACCTGGTGACACGGGCACAATAGCCCCGCTGACCGAGGACGGTGCCAGGGTGCACGGTGCACGCAAACGAGGCCGCGCGGCCCATTGCCCGCCGCACAGCCTCGCCCCAGGTCAGTCAGCAGTCGCCGTTGTCGTACCCTCCGCCCCAGTCGTCATCGTCGTCGTACCAACCGTGGCCATGGCCGTGGTCGTGGTCGTCATGGTCCCAGCCGCCACCGGTCACGTACGTGACGGAGTGGGTGGGCACGGCAGCCGATGCGGTACCCGCGGCCCCGAGGGCCGCGCCGCCCGCCATCAGAACGCCGATGGCCGACACCGCGAAGAGACGCTTCGCTCTCACTGCAAACATGACTCAGCACCCTTCTTGCTTCTTGCGGCACGGAGCCGACCGCCGTCGCGCGCACGCGACGGCCGCAAGGCCCCACGAAGAGAGATGAGCGTGCAGCCGCTGTCAACACGACCTAGTCAGGCCGCGGACCTCTGGCCGGCGCAGAGCGCCCCGTGCCCCCGCGCGCATTGGCGCCCCACGTACGAGCCAACGGTGACCCCCGCAGTAGCGGCCCTCACCTCCGTTCCACTGTAACCCCGTTGGCTCCCCGGGGCACCTCCTCCTCCCCCGGCGACGCCCTGCGGAACTATGCGACCGTGGCCCAGTCGAGCGTGCGCTCGACGGCCTTCTTCCAGCCCGCGTATCCCTCCTCGCGCTGCTCTTCGGACCATTCGGGCTGCCACCGCTTGGACTCCTGCCAGTGCGTGCGCAGTTCGTCCGTGTCGCGCCAGAATCCGGTCGCCAGCCCGGCGGCGTACGCGGCCCCGAGCGCGGTCGTCTCGGCGACGACGGGGCGGCTGACCGGCACGCCGAGCACGTCGGCCTGGATCTGCATGCACAGGTCGTTGGCGGTCACGCCGCCGTCCACCTTGAGGACGTCGAGGTGGACGCCCGAGTCCTTCTCCATGGCGTCCACCACGTCGCGGCTCTGGTAGCAGATGGCCTCCAGGGCGGCCCGCGCCAGGTGTCCGTTGTCGTGGTAGCGGGCCAGCCCGACGATCGCGCCGCGGGCGTCGGAGCGCCAGTACGGTGCGAAGAGGCCGGAGAAGGCGGGCACGAAGTAGATGCCTCCGCTGTCCTCCACGGTGCGGGCGAGGCGTTCGCTCTCGGCCGCGTCGCTGATGATCTTGAGTTGGTCCCGTAGCCACTGGATCGCCGAGCCGGTGACGGCGATGGATCCCTCCAGTGCGTAGACGGCCGGGTCGTCCCCGAACTGGTAGCACACGGTGGTGAGGAGGCCGTGCCGGGAGCGGACCGGCTCGGTGCCGGTGTTGAGGACCAGGAAGTTGCCGGTTCCGTAGGTGTTCTTGGCCTCGCCGGGCGCGTAGCAGACCTGTCCGACGGTGGCCGCCTGCTGGTCGCCGAGGACTCCGGTGATGGGAACGGCCTCCCGCAGCGGACGGGAGGTACGGCTCTGTCCGAACGCCTCCGGATGGGACGACGGGTTGATGGTGGGGAGCATGGACCGCGGGACCCCGAAGAAGCCCAGGAGCTCGTCGTCCCAGTCGAGGGTCTCCAGGTCCATGAGCATGGTGCGGCTGGCGTTGGTCACGTCGGTGGCGTGCACGCCGCCGTCGGGTCCGCCGGTGAGGTTCCACAGCACCCAGCAGTCGGTGTTCCCGAAGAGGGCGTGCCCCTGCTCGGCCGCCTCGCGGACCCCGTCGACGTTCTCCAGGATCCACTGGATCTTGCCGCCGGAGAAGTAGGTGGCCGGTGGGAGGCCGGCCTTGCGGCGGATGACCTCGCCCCGGCCCGAGCGCTCCAGTGCCGCAGCGATGGAGTCCGTACGGGTGTCCTGCCAGACGATGGCGTTGTAGTAGGGGCGACCGGTGCGCGGGTCCCACACGACGGTCGTCTCGCGCTGGTTGGTGATGCCGATGGCCGCCAGGTCGGAGGCGGACAGGTTTCCGTGCCGGAGCGCGTTCTGCATCACCGAGTTGGTGCGTTCCCAGATCTCCACGGGGTCGTGCTCGACCCATCCCGAGCGGGGCAGGATCTGGGAGTGCTCCAGCTGGTGCCTCGCCACCTCGTTGCCCGCGTGGTCGAAGATCATGAATCGGGTGCTGGTGGTCCCCTGGTCCACCGCGCCGACGAAGTCAGCCATGGCGTGCCGCCTCTCTTGGGGATTGCGCCCGTACGGGCTCGCGCGCCGGGGCGGGTCGTCTCACGCCCGCCCCGGCGGGGGTACGGTCAGCTCTCGTCCGGGGCCGGGACCGGGACCTGTCCCGGGGGCTCCGGTTCGGCGGTGGGCAGGAACCTGCCGACGAAGAACTTGTAGAAGCCCGCGCCCAGCAGACCGCCGATGACCGGGCCGATGATGGGCACCCAGAAGTAGAAGTGCCCGTACTGGTCCCGCCAGGCCCCGCCGTACCCGGTGAGGAAGCTCGCCAGGCGGGGTCCGAAGTCACGGGCCGGGTTGATCGCGTATCCGGCGTTGGTGCCGAAGGCCATGCCGATGGCCACGACGATCAGGCCGACGACGAACGGGCCCAGGTTGGCGCCGGGGGGCGTGTTCAGGAGGTCGGTGACCGCGAGGATCAGCAGCAGCAGGAGCGCCGTGCCGATGATCTGGTCCCGCAGGGCGCCCCACTCGGTGACCGGCAGGTTGGTGTTGCCGTTGGCCGGGAGCGTGGAGAAGACTCCCTGTGTCTTGATGGTGTGCCCGGGGTCGGCCTTGCCCAGCGCTTCGCTGTAGTTCCACCGGATGATGAGTGCGGCGACGAAGGCGCCGGCCGTCTGGGCCAGCGCGTACGGGGCCACCTTCTTCCAGGGGAACCCCTTGAAGGCCGCCAGGGCGAGGGTGACAGCCGGGTTGAGGTGGGCGCCGCTGAGCCGTGCCGCGACGTAGACGCCGAGGGTCACCGCGAGACCCCAGGCCCAGGCGATGCTGTCGTGGTTTCCGAGCCCGCCCGCGGGATTCGTCAGGGCCCCGCCGGCGACCACCTGGGCCACCACACCACAACCGAAGAGTATGAGGATCATGGTGCCGGCGAATTCGGCGGAGAGCTCGCCGACCAGCCCCGATCCCTTGAGCCGCGCAGTCATGGGTTCCGCTTCCCGCCGGCCCGAAGGCCGGCTTCGACTCCCCCGAGTCCTGTGTTGCGACGTTGGTCGGGGGTGGGGGGGGCCCCGCGCGGGCCCCGCCCCCCCCCCCGGGGGCGGACCGACACGAGCG
>NZ_JBHYVM010000003.1:43389-272698 GCF_042750105.1 Streptomyces sp. NPDC059443
CGCTCGTGGGGGGCCGGGGGCCCGGCGGGCGGGCGGGCGGGTCCCGCCCCCCCGCTGGGTGGGGGGGGGGGGGGGGGGGGGGGGGGGGGCGCGGGCCCCCCCCCCCGGTCCAGCAATGGTCTCCTTCCCAACGGATCGCTTCTCTAACGCTCCCGGGAACTCTCCCGGGACGGGTGGGGGTGGAGGCCCTTGGCGGATGGGCGTGGAGGGACGGCACACTGGGTACAGGACGTGCCAGGTGCGGGGCGTGCACCCGCCTGTTCGCCACCGGGAGGCACCCGATGAACATGCTGATCAACAGTCCGCAGACGGTGGTCGCCGACGCCCTGCGCGGGCTGGCCGCCGCCCATCCCGACCTGGACGTGGACGTGGAGGGACGGGTCGTCGTACGGCGGGACGCGCGCGAGGGCGGCCGGGTCGGTCTGGTGTCCGGCGGAGGCTCCGGGCACGAGCCCCTGCACGCCGGATTCGTGGGGTACGGGATGCTGTCGGCCGCGTGCCCGGGCGAAGTGTTCACCTCTCCCGTACCCGACCAGATGCTGCGGGCGGCCGGGGCCGTCTCCTCCGGACAGGGCGTGCTGTTCGTGGTCAAGAACTACACGGGGGACGTCCTCAACTTCGACATGGCCGCCGAGCTCGCCGAGGAGGAAGGGATCCGGGTCGAGCGTGTCCTGGTCAACGACGACGTCGCGGTGACCGACAGCCTGTACACGGCCGGGCGGCGCGGCACGGGAGCCACCCTCTTCGTCGAGAAGATCGCCGGGGCCGCGGCCGAGGAAGGTGCCCCGCTGGAGCGGGTGGCCGCGCTCGCGCGGCAGGTCAACGAGGCCTCGCGCAGCTTCGGCGTGGCGCTGGGCGCCTGCACCACGCCCGCCAAGGGCGCGCCGACGTTCGACCTGCCGGAGGGCGAGCTGGAGCTGGGGATCGGCATCCACGGCGAGCCCGGCCGGGAGCGTCGCGCCATGATGACGGCGCGGGAGATCGCGGAGTTCTCCGTAGGGGCCGTACTGGACGACCTGGCGGCGGGGGCTCCGGGCGACGGCCCGGTCCTGGCCCTGGTCAACGGGATGGGCGCGACGCCGCTGCTGGAGCTGTACGGGTTCCACGCGGAGGTGGCGCGGGTGCTGGAGGCCAGGGGCGTGCCGGTGGCCCGGACCCTGGTGGGCAACTACGTCACCTCGCTGGACATGGCCGGCTGCTCGGTGACGCTGTGCCGGGCCGACGAGGAACTGTTGCGGCTGTGGGACGCGCCGGTGCAGACTCCGGCACTTCGCTGGGGCCGCTGATCGCGGTCCGTGACGGGATCCGTGACGAGATCCGTGACGAGGAGGAGAGCCGGTGCGTGACGCAGAGTTCTTCAGGAGCTGGATGGCGGCCGCCGCGGACGCCGTGGAGCGGGAGGCGGACCGGCTGACCGAGCTCGACTCCCCCATCGGTGACGCCGACCACGGGCACAACATGCTGCGGGGCTTCACGGCGGTCCGGGCCGCCCTGGACGCGGATCCCCCGGCCGCGCCGGGGGCGGTGCTCCAGCTCGTGGGCCGGACCCTGATCTCCACCGTCGGGGGCGCCTCGGGGCCGCTCTACGGGACGCTGCTGCGGCGCACGGGAAAGGAGCTCGGGGACGCCGTCGAGGTCTCCGACGAGGACCTGTGCCGCGCTCTGGACGCGGGGGTTCGGGCGGTGGCCGCGCTCGGCGGGGCCGCCCCGGGCGACAAGACGATGCTGGACGCCCTCGTGCCGGGCGTGGCCGCCCTCGCCACCTCGTACGGGACCGCCCGGGCCGCGGCGGAGGAGGGCGCTCTCGCGACGGTCCCGATGCGGGCGCGCAAGGGCCGGGCCAGCTACCTGGGCGAACGGAGCGTGGGGCACCAGGATCCCGGAGCGACCTCGTCGGCGTTGCTGGTGGCGGCACTGGCCGACGTCGCGGAGGGGTCCCGGTGACGGCGCCGGAAGCCGGCACGGGGCCCGGCGGCACGGTGGGCATCGTCCTGGTCTCGCACAGCGCGGCGGTGGCCGAATCCGTGGCGGAGCTGGTCCGTGGGCTCGCGGCCGGCGGCCCCGTGGCACCGGTGGCCGCGGCGGGAGGCCGTGACGACGGCGGGCTGGGCACGAGCGCGGAACGGATCCTCGCCGCCGCGCGGGAGGTGGACCACGGCGCGGGGATCGCCCTGCTGGTGGACCTCGGCAGTGCCGTGCTGACGGTGAAGGCCCTGCTGGAGGACGACGAGCTGCCGGCCGGGTCGCGCCTGGTGGACGCTCCGTTCGTGGAGGGCGCGACGGCGGCGGTGGTCGCCGCGTCGGCCGGAGCCCCGCTGTCCGCGGTCGTGTCGGCCGCCGAGGAGGCGTACGCGTACCGCAAGGCCTGACCGGGGCAGCCCCGGCCCTCGGACGGGCGGCGGCGGGGCCCGCCCGGACGGGGTGGAGTGGCCTCGATCGGGGTGCTGGCACGCTCCGCGCTGGTCACGAAACGGATGGGGCTGATGGCATGCCTTCCACATCGGGCTCCCCGGGTCGGAGCAGGGGTAACGGAGGCATAGTGCCGGAACCGGACGACCTGAAGACGCGCCTGCACGCGATGGAAGAGGCTCTCGACCGGATCGGGACGTCAGTCGACGAGCGGGCGACCTGGCGGGAGCTGGCGGGCTTCGCGTTCCGAACCCCGTGCGACGCCGCGGCAGTGGACGTGATCGGCCCCGGCCGCAGGAGTGACCGGGTGGCCTCGGTCGGCGCGACCGCTCTCTTGGAGGGCCTGGCCACCGAGATCGCCCCTGCGCGGCACCTCGTCTCGGTGCCGCTGATCGGCCGGGGCAAGCTCTACGGAAGGCTTCTCGCGGTCAGGGCGCGTGGCGACTTCAACGACCACGAGACGGCGACGCTGCGTTTCGCGGCCCGACTCGCTTGCGTACACGTCGGACACGCAAGGCGTCTGGCGACCACCGAGAAGATCGCACTCGATCTTCAGCGCGCCCTGGTGGCCGAACCGGGCCGACCACACCCGAACCTGGAGATCGCCAGCCGCTACCTGCCGGCCGGAGCTCGCGCCCTCGTCGGCGGCGACTGGTTCGAGACCGTGCGGCTGCACTTCGGCCGCACCCTGCTGGTGGTCGGAGACGTCATGGGCCACGGTCTGGAAGCCGCCGTCGACATGAACGCCTACCGCTCCCTCCTGCGCGACGTCGCCTCCACCGATCTCGCCCCGCACCGAGTGCTCCGCCAGTTGGACGCGCTGTCCGCGGCGGACGACAACCGTCGCCCCGCGACCTGCCTCATCGTCCGCGTCGATCCTGCCCGCGGCCTGGCCGTGTACGCGAGCGCCGGGCATCTCCCGCCCGCCGTCTTCACCGCGGACGGCCAGGGCGAACTGCTGGAGGTTCCCGTCGGACCTCCGCTGGGCACCGGCGTCGGCGGCTACGAATCCGTCGTCCTGCCCATCACCGCCGCCCAGACCATCCTGCTCTATACGGACGGCCTGGTGGAACGCCGCGGCGAAGACATCGACACCTCCCTGTCCCGGCTCGCCACGCTCCGCATGACCACCGGAGCAGGCGTCTCCGAGGTGGTGGACGCGGTCTGCGCCGGACTCGACGCACAGCACGCGGAAGACGACGTGGCCGTCCTCGCCGCCCGCCTCCGGCCCCGGCTGCCGTCTTGACACCGCGGTCCGTGCAGCCGCTGGTCCGCGCGTGAGACGACCTCTAAGCCTCGATGGGTGCGGCCGACCTGGCGGCCTGCTCGATCTTCGCGCGGTGGGCCGCACGGGCTTCCTCGTCGATCTGCTTCTCGTGTTCGGCGCGCAACCCGGTCCGGCCGTCGAGGCCCTCGCGCAGGATGTCGGCGTGCCCGGCATGCCGGACGGACTCGCCGAGGACATGGACCATGATGGCGAACAGGTTCGTGCTCGTATGAGGCTCCGGCCACCAGGGCACGTGGCCGGGGGCGTCGAGGGGAAGCTCGTTGATCGTCGCGTCCGAGTGTTTCCACGTGCGCCGGTAGAACCCGATGATCTGATCGCGGGTCTCGTCCTCGGCCGCCCACAGATCGCTGCCGTCGGAGTCCTGCCACCGGGTCAGCGGTTCCGGGGAAGGGCGGTCGAAGACCTCGCCGAAGTACCTGGCCTCGACGGTGGCCACGTGTTTGACCAGGCCGAGGAGGTTGGACCCGGTCGCCGTCAAAGGCCGGCGGGCGTCGTATTCGGACAAGCCGTCGAGTTTCCAGAGCAGCGCCTCACGGTCCCGCCGCAGTCTCCCGTGCAGGTTGTCCTTCGCGAAATCATCGATCATGCGGCATGAGCCTGCCATGTGCTGCTCGCGGCCTCAAGCTCGCGTACCACGTGGCGGATGGTCGTTCAGCGGAGCGATTCCTTCGGGGGGCGCTCGCGCAGGGCTCCGTAGGCGATGAAGTAGGCCGGGATCCGGTTCAGCCACCGTGAGTCCGTGACGAGCTCCGTCATCCGCTTGACCCGTCGGGGATCGCCGAACGCGGCACGGCCGGCCAGCAGTGGTTCGATGACCTGGGTGTGGGCGAGGCGCTGAAGGCCCTGGGTGGCCACGGTGGTGGGCCAGCGACGGGTTTGGACGCGGCGGACGTCGCGGAGGCCTACGGTGCCGTCGCGCAGAGGACGTACGAGGTGGCGGGCCGCGGCCACCGCGTCCTGGACGGCGAGGTTGATGCCGATGCCGAAGACGGGTGACATCGCGTGGGCGGCGTCGCCGATGCAGAGCAGCCCGGGGCGGTGCCAGCGGCGCAGGCGTTCGAGCCGTACGTCGAGCAGTTTCACCTCGTCCCAGGAGGTGACGGCGTGGCTCCGGTCGGCCAGCCAGGGAGCGGCGGCCGTGAACCGGGACATGAAGCGCTCCAGGCCCTCGGCGCGGCGCTCGGTGTCGGTTCCCTTGGGGATGAGCGTGGCGCACTGCCAGTAGTCGCCGCGGTCGATGAGCGCGGTGAAGAACCTGTCGCCCAGGCCGC
The DNA here is from genome assembly GCF_042750105.1 of Streptomyces sp. NPDC059443. Taxonomy (NCBI): domain Bacteria; kingdom Bacillati; phylum Actinomycetota; class Actinomycetes; order Kitasatosporales; family Streptomycetaceae; genus Streptomyces; species Streptomyces sp. NPDC059443. The sequence goes on from NZ_JBHYVM010000003.1 coordinate 48,358, forward strand.
CCACGAGTCCGCTGGGGTCGTCCTCGCGCCGCGGCAGGCGGAACCACCAGGCGTCCATGGGGCACGGGAAGTGTTCCAGGCCGAGTTCGGGCAGTGCTCTGGCCAGTGACCCGCGGCCGTCGCAGGCCACGGTGAGGGTGGCCCTGAGCTCGCCGGTGGTGCCGTCCGCGGTGCGGTAGCGCACGCCCGTGACCCGTCCGCGCTCGATGAGGTAGGAGGTCGCCTCGGTGTTCATGCGCAGGTGGAAGGAGGGTTCCCGGCCCGCTTCGTCGGCGAGGAGGTCGAGGAGGTCCCACTGGGGCACCATCGCGATGTAGTTGTACTTCCCGTGCAGTGCCCCGATGTTCCCGACCGTGATCAGGGACCGGTCCGGCCCGATGGGCAGTTGCACGGTGGTCACGCGGCGCTGCGGCAGTCGCGCGAACCGTTCGGCGAGGCCGATGTCGTCCAGCAGGGACAGGGTGGAGGGGTGCACGGTGTCACCGCGGAAGTCGCGCAGGAAGTCGCCGTGTTTCTCCAGCACCGTCACCTCCACACCGGCCCGGGCCAGCAGCAGCGCCAGCACCATTCCGGCCGGCCCGCCTCCCACCACGCAGCACGTCGTGCGCTCCACGGCAACCACTCCCTTCGCGGGGATCGAGTGAGCCCCAGGGGACGTATACCGCACTGGGGGCGGCGTGGCCGGTAACGGCGGGGCCGGCCCGAACGAGTTATCGTCCCGGCCCTGGCGAGGTTCCCGAGTCGTGGTGCCAGCGCAGTCCGCCGGTGCCCAGGGTGATCGTGGCGCGGGGTTGCATGGGCTCGTCGCCGCCGCGGCGGGAGAGCAGCACGATCTCGTTGACCTGCGCCGACATGCTGCCCAGGAGGGCGGCGCATTCCGCGGACAGGCGCCGCGGGTCACGGCTGTGCCCGAGTGACAGGTGTGGTGTGAAGTGCGGGAATCGGCTGCGGCACAGGGGAAACGGCTCCACCAGGGTGTCGTGGAGCGCTGTCCAGGGGGCCAGGCCTGCTGCGGCGGGGTCCAGCCACACGGTGGCGTACGCACGGTGCCGGAAGCTGCGCACGCCGCTGAGTCGGACGGTGAAGGGCTCGATCTCGGTGGCCGCGGCTGCCAGCAGCGGGGCCGCCTCCTCGAAGTCGGCCTCCGGGACGAAGCCGAAGACCAGGTTGACGTGCGGTGGCCAGCGGCGGATCTGGGGGTCGTGTTCGGCACGGATGCTCTGGATGGGGGGCCACAGTGCGGCCGGAGGGAGCCATACGACGGCCGTCCGGGGTGTGGGAGCGACGTCGAGGGATCCTGGGACAGCGGCTCCGCCGCCGGCGGTCGGGGGCGCGTTCACACGGCCATGATGCCCTTGGCGGTACGGCGGCGCTGGTCGCCGCGTGGCCGTGCGTTCGTCATGGCCGTGTCACGGAACTGCCACGGTGCGGCGTCGTGGAGAACCGGGGTGGGGCGTGGTGGTGTGTCCCCCCACGAGTGCCGGCGTGGGACCGGCCGTGAACCTCGGGGAGTGGTCATGCAGTACACAGCAGGTGTCGGCCGTACCGTGGCGGCGCTGGTGGCTGCGGTGGCGGTCACCGCTCTGGCGACGGGCTGCACGCCGGCCGGTGAGGACGACGCGGTCTCCAAGCCGTCGACGCCGCCCGCGGGTTCGGCGTCGGCGAAGCCGGTTCCCCCGGGCGGTACCTCCTCCTCCGGGGGCGGCACGAGCAGCACGGGTGGCACGGGCGGTACGGGGAGCACGGGTGGCACGGGCACTGGCAAGCCCAGCCCCTCGGCGCCCGGCGCGGGCGGCGGCGGGGCGAAGGCCTGCACGATCGACCAGCTCAAGGCCTCCGATGCCCACCAGGCCGACGTCCGGCCGTCGGGTACGGGAACGGGAGCCGCCATCCTCTCGGTGACCAACACCTCGAAGCACCCCTGCACGCTCCTCGGGTTCCCGACGGTCGCCGGAGCCGGCAACGGCTCGCCGGACAAGAACCTCCCGCTCGCCACCACCCACAGCGGATCGGCCGCCATGGTGTCCCTGGCCCCGGGCGCCCGGGCCTGGACGAAGCTGACCTTCGTCAACGTCCAGGGCGAGGCCGACGGCTACTGCGTGTCCGGCGCCACGCCCGCCAGCTTCCCCACGCTCGTCATCGGCGTCCCCGGCGCGGGCGCGCACCAGATCGCCATGGACGACGGGGTCTTCGCCGAGTGCGACAACAAGGTGACGGTCACCGCCTTCTCCCCGACCAAGCCCTCCTGAGGACCGGTGACGGTCAAGGCCGGACGGCGCTGACGCGGGCGACGTACTTGCCGGTGGCGCGGCCCTCGGCGAGGAGATCGTGGGCCGCGGGGACTTCGGCGAGTGACGGCAATTCGGTCAGGGGGAGCGTGAGGCGGCCTTCCGCCAGGAAGGCGAGGATGCGGCTGGTTGCCGCGGCGACCCTGGCGGGGGCCGCGGCGACCAGCCCGCGGTGGCTGAAACCGGTCACCGTGAGGTTGCCCGCGAGCAGGCGTCCGGCGGGCGGCAGGGCGTCCAGGGTGCCGCCGCCGGCGTTGCCGAAGAGGACGATGCGGCCGCCGGGCGCGGCCACGTCGAGGTCGAGGGCGAGGGCCGTGGTGCCGAGCGGGTCCAGGACGAGGTCGACGCCGTGGCCGTCGGTCGCGGCGCGGATCGCCTCGGCGAGGCCGTCGCCGCGTGCGAGTCCGATGTCGTAGCCGCCCTTCTCGACGTCGGCGGCCTTCTCCGGCCGCCCCACGGTGCCGATCAGCCGGCCGCCGCCGAGCAGTGGTACGAGCTGGGCGATCGCGCTGCCGATGCCTCCGCCGGCCGAGTGCACCAGGACGCTGTCACCCGGCCTGAACCGGCCGGCGTCGGTGAGCAGGAGCAGCGCCGTCGCCAGCCCCAGCGGGGTGGCGGCGGCCTGCCGCAGCGGCACTGCGTCGGGCACCGCGACGACCAACTCGGCCCGGGCGACAGCCACTTCGGAGAGGCCGCGGCCGGTGGGCACGGCGGCGACCCTGTCCCCGACGGAGAGGCCGGTGACTCCCGGCCCGAGCTCGCGGACGGTGCCGGAGATCTCCAGGCCGGGCACGTGGGGCCAGTGCGCGGCGTAGCCGCTATCGCCTCGCCGGGCCATCACGTCGACGAAGTTCAGCCCCGCGTACGCGACATCGACCGACACCTCTCCCGGACCGGGGTGGGGTACGTCGACCTCCCGGACCTCCGAGTTCTCCGATCCTCCAGGCGCGGTCATCACCAAGGCACGCATCTCCGGCTCCCCTCCCGACAGGTACGATGTGCGTTGCTCATTGTTCGATGTTCCACGAACATCGAACAATGAATTAGTACACCGCACTTCGATGATTGTCGAACATGGAGCCGCACGTGCCCCGTTCACGCCAACGCCGCGCGCCACTGGCCCACCCGGCCGCGGACGAGATCGACCTGCTCGATGTCCTGCACGCGCTCTCCGACCCCACTCGGATGACGATCGTCCGGATCCTTCGGGCCGAACCGGAGCGGGCCTGCGGCACGTTCCCGGTCGACGTGGCACCGTCCACCCTCAGCCACCACTTCAAGGTCCTGCGCGAGGCCGGTCTCATCCACCAGCGCGAGGAGGCCAACCGCCGCCTCACCGCACTGCGCCGCGACGACCTGGAGGCCCGCTTCCCGGGCGTGCTGGACGCGATCCTCGCCGCCGCCGCGAACTGAAGTGCCCGGAGCCTTGGGGGGCTCCGGGCACTTTTAGGTCATGCGGGCATGCAGATCACGCGGGTCATTCCCGGACGGCTGCTCAGAAGGTGAGCTTGAAGTCCGTGATGGTGCCGACGTCCGCGGCGCCCAGGTCCTGGACCTTCAGCTTCCAGGTGCCGTTGGCCGCCACGGCCGAGGCGTTGACGGTGAACGTCTTGTCGAGGTTCGCCGTCGAGTCCCCGGAGGAGTTCTGCAGGCGGTACGAGGTCCCGTTGGGCGCCACGAGGTCGATCTGGAGGTCACCGATGTAGGTGTGGGTGATCTTCACGCCGACCTTGAGGGCGCTCGGCGCGTTGCCGGTGATTCCGGTGACGCCGACCGACGAAGTGACCGCGGGGCCGGGCGAGTCCGGGATGGCGACCCGCGTGGTGCTCTCGAAGACCTTCCCCGGGGTGGGGGTGCCGCCGCCCGAACGGGCGCCCACGTTGACCGCCGCCCAGGCGTCAGTGACGCCGTTGACCTCGGGGCTGCCGGCCCCGTACAGCTCGGTCGCCGCGGCGATCGTGCCGTCACGGGCACCCGCGTAGTCCGTGCTGGAGTTGAACTTGGTGGTCAGCGCCTTGTACCAGATCAGCTGCGCCTTGTCCCGGCCGATGCCGGTGACGGGCAGGCCGTCGGAGGTCGGCGAGTTGTAGTTGAAGCCGTTGACCGTCTTGGCGCCGGAGCCCTCGGAGGCCAGGTAGAACCAGTGGTTCGCCGGGCCGGAGGAGTAGTGGACGTCGAGGCTGCCGACGCCGGAGTACCAGCTGTCCGCGGACCCGCCGTCCTTGCTCGGCTTGTCCATGTAGCGCAGCGGGGTGCCGTCGCCGTTGATGTTGATCTGCTCGCCGATGAGGTAGTTGCCCGGCGCGCTGGGGTTGTTGGCGTAGAACTCGACCGAGGTGCCCATGATGTCGGAGGTGGCCTCGTTCAGGCCGCCCGACTCGTCGCTGTAGTTGAGGCCGGCCGTGGCGGCGGTGACGCCGTGCGTCATCTCGTGGCCGGCGACGTCCAGCGAGGTCAGCGGGTCGTTGTTGCCCGTTCCGTCGCCGTAGGTCATGCAGAAGCAGGTGTCGTCCCAGAACGCGTTGACGTACGCGTTTCCGTAGTGGACCCGGGAGTAGGCGGCGACGCCGTCGCCGCGGATGCCGGAGCGGCCGAGCACGTTCTTGTAGAAGTCCCAGGTGACCCCGGCGCCGTAGGCGGCATCGGCGCCCGCGGTGGCGGCGTTGGAGTTGGCTCCGTTGCCCCAGGTGTCGGTGGACTGGGAGAAGAGCGAGCCCGTGCCGGACGTACCGTGGTTCAGGTTGTACGTCTTGTGGCTGCCGCGGCCCGTGTCGTTCAGGGTGAAGTTCGAGCCGGACTTCGAGGTGCCGAGGGTGACCTGGCCGCTGTAGTGGGTGTTGCCGACACCGGTCTCGATGCCCTGCCACTGGTGGAGCTTGGCGCCCGTCTTGGCGTCGGTGATGACGTGGAGCTGGTTGGGGGTGCCGTCGTCCTGGAGCCCGCCGATGACGGTCTCGTAGGCGAGGGTCGGAACGCCCTTGGCCATCCACACGACCTTGCGGGGCGCGGCGTCGGCCTTGGAGGCCTTGGAGCCGACGGCCTTCGCGGCGTCGAGGGCCTGGACCGAGGCGGCCGCCGGAGCGTCGGCCGGAGCGGCGGTGGAGACGCCCTGCAGCTGGGCGCCGGACGCCTTGCTCACGCTCTGTGTCGCGTTGGCCGCCGTACGGTTGACGACCAAGTCGCCGCCGAGGACCGGGAGTCCCTCGTACGTGCGCTCGTACCGGGTGTGGGTGGTGCCGTCCTGGTCCTTGACCACATCGTGGACAAGGAGCTTCTCCTGGGAGGAGAGGCCGAGCTCCTTGGCCGTGGCGGCCGTGGTGGCCTGGGCCTTGGCTATGAGCTCGGCGCGCTGGGACGGGGAGAGCTGCGCGGGCAGTGCGCCCGGGTTGCGTACCGGCTGACCCTTGAGGGTGGCGGCGTTCGCGGATCCGTCGGGCTGCGCGCTGGCGCTGCCGGCCTGGACACCTACGGTGAGCAGGGCGGCGGCGGCGAGCAGGGCACCGGTGGCGGTGGCGTGACGGCGATGCGTGGACTTCACGCGGACTCCTTCTGCATGTGGGGGGTTACCGGGCGGCGGGGATGACGCCGGCCGGGCAGAGCGTGCGGAGCTGGTCCGTGCTGGGGATGGGGAGAGATTGCCAGCGATCTCGATCGTTGTCAGGACCGCGTCATAAATTAGCCGAATCGAGTCCGGATTTCGATGCCTGACGTTCACTGATCGGACACATCGGAGTGGCCTCGGTCACGTCATGGAGTGCCCAACAGGCCGATATCGGGCGGTACTTGCCTCGATCGCCCGGCCACCCCGGGCGCGAACGCCGCCGCGCGTCGGTGACCGACCGTGGCTGAGGCGGCGTAGGGCGCATTCAGGTAAAGCGTTCGACATCAAGCGTCAAACACTCTTGTCCTGCACATGACTTGGCGGGTGAGATCACGGAAGCCGCTCCGAGGAGCCTCCGAGCGGCGCCACCCCCCAAGGAGTCTGTAATGCATCCAGTCCGTCGTACGTGGCCGCGTGCCGCAGCCACCACGGCCGCCGCCGCCGGCCTCGCACTCACCGCGGTGGCGGCAGCCCCGCTGACCGCGACCGGGACCGTAGCCGCTTCCGCGCACACCTCCGCGATCCCGCGCACCGTGGCCCGTCCGGCCGTCGCGGGCCACCAACTGGTGCGCGCCGTAGGCAGTCCGCTCTCCATCGAGGAGTGCCGGACCAAGTGGAAGATCTCCTGCTACACCCCGCTGCAGTACCGCGAGGCGTACGACCTGAACCCGCTGTACCAGGCGGGCATCACCGGCAAGGGCCGCACGATCGTCATCGTGGACTCCTTCGGCTCGCCGACCGTCCAGCACGACCTGGACGTCTACAGCAAGCAGTTCGGGATACCCAGCACCAAGGTGCAGGTGGTCAAGTGGGGCAACGTCCCCGCGTGGGACCCGAAGAACGCCGACATGCTGGGCTGGGCCGGCGAGACGACCCTCGACGTGGAGATGGCGCACGCGGTGGCGCCGGACGCGAAGATCGTCCTGGTCGAGACGGCGGTCGCGGAGACCGAAGGCACCACCGGCCTGCCGGAGATGATGGACGCCGAGAAGTCCCTGATCGACCGCGGCATCGGCGATGTGATCACGCAGAGCTTCGGCGCGACCGAGAACACCTTCCCCGGCTTCGACAAGGGTGACTTCTCCAGCATCAAGAACCTGCGCTACGCCTTCGAGGCCGCGGCGCGCAACCACGTCACCGTGCTCGCCTCCTCGGGCGACGGCGGAGCCACCGACTACAACGCCGACGGCAGCGCCCTCTACGACCACCCCGTCAACTCCTGGCCCTCCTCCGACCCGCTGGTGACCTCCGTCGGCGGCACCCAGCTGCACCTGAACGACGCGGGCAAGCGGACCGCCCCCGAGAGCGTCTACAACGACAACGGCGCGGGCGGCGGCGGCCAGTCGCACGTCTTCACCCGTCCGGCGTTCCAGAACGGCGTCAAGAACATCGTCGGCGCGCAGCGCGGCACCCCGGACATCTCGATGGCCGCCGCGGTCGACGGCGGCGCGTGGATCTACACCAGCTACGACCCGGCCACCACCGGCTGGGACGTCTCCGGCGGCACCAGCGAGTCCAGCCCGCTGTTCTCCGGCATCGTGGCCCTGGCCGACCAGGCCGCGGGCAAGCGCCTGGGCAACATCAACGAGGCGCTGTACTGCCTCTACGGGCGCTCCGCCCACGACCGCTCCACCGGCATCGTCGACGTCAACGACGGTACGAACAACAGCTACGCGGGCGTCACCGGCTACACCGCGGTGAACGGCTACGACATGGCCACCGGCGTCGGCACCCTGGACGCGGCCCGCTTCGTGCCCGCCCTCGCCCGCGAGGGACGGCGCGGCTGACGGTCCGACACCGACACTCCGGCCCGGGTGCGCTGCCGCAGGGGGCGGCGCACCCGGGGCCATCCTGGCCGCGACCACCTTCATCGCGCACCTCTTCGACGTGGCCCCGGACGGGAACGCGCACATCGCCACGCACGCGCCGTTCACCTGCCTGACGCCCCGTCCTTCCTGGACCTCCCGGTCGGCCGGCGGCAGCCGCTGGGCCTGCGAGCGGACGTGCGCTCGTGCGGTCAGGCGATGCGGGTGTGGACGGTGGCGGTGTTGTTGGTGGTGTCCGACTCGGGGCTGGTCGTGTTGACCGTACTGGTGAGCTGGACGGTGCCGCCGCCGTAGGAAGGGGCGTTGCCGGCGATCTGGAGGCGGACGGTCTCACCGGGCATGAGGGTGCCGATGGTCAGGACGATGCGGCCGTCGCTGGTGAGTTCCTCGGAGGCGCTGCCCTGCTGGATGCGGTGGGCGCGGTACTCGATGCCGCCCGGCATGGTCGTGCTGGAGCGCACGTTCTGGGCCGCGGCCTTCCCGGTGTTGGTGATCTCCACGGTCCACAACTGCTCCTCGTCGTGGTCGAGGTATGCGGGCCCGGTGGCCGTGATGCGGACGTCGGCCTTGGCCACGGGCGCAACGGGTACGCCGCCGCCCCAGGGCGCGCCGTGGTTCTTGTCGTAGGCGTCGGTCCAATTGTCGGGGTAGCGGCCGCCGTAGTTGTCCACCCAGCGCTGCCCGTAGTCGGGGCCGTACCCCTTGACCCAGGCATCGCCGTAACCACCGCCGTAAGCGGCGGACGCCGGGGCGGCTGCGGCGAGGGAGCCGCCCGCGACGGCGGTCGTCACGATGAGGGCGGCGGCGCCACGGCGCACGGAACGGGGCAGCGAGGAGAACATGAAGTGAGGAAGCCTTTCGATGAACGGCAAAGCACTGGCCGGACGCCGCTCACGGAACGGCGCGGTACGACACGGATAAGCCTTCCCTGAGCCCGGCGCCGCCTGGTCCGGCGCAGGGCCTTGATCACCAGGACCAAAGCCCTGGCAGGTCCCAGCCCTCAATCGGCCGAAAGGACGAAGGTCGTGGCGAACCGGATGGCAGCTCGCGACTCGCCCTCGGGGAGCTTCCGGGGGACCTCACGGAGGGAGGGGCCAGAGACGGGGAACAGGGCTGGCCGGCCTCCTTCGGGCCGGAACGGGATGTACGCGCCGTTCCGGCCCGAAGGGGCATCAGGCGTCGGTCGAGACCTCCGAGCGCACCAGGCGGGCCGCTTCGACGAGGTTCTCCAGGGAGGCCCGGGTCTCGGGCCAGCCACGGGTCTTCAGGCCGCAGTCGGGATTGACCCAGAGCCGTTCGGCGGGGATCGCCTCCAGCCCCTTGCGCAGGAGGGCCGCTGCCTCATCGGCGGAGGGGATGCGGGGCGAGTGGATGTCCCAGACGCCCGGTCCGACCTCGCGGGGGTAGCCGGCGCCGGCGAGCTCGTCGGCCACCTGCATGTGGGAGCGGGCGGCTTCCAGGCTGATGACGTCGGCGTCGAGGTTCTCGATGGCTTCGACGATGTCGCCGAACTCCGCATAGCACATGTGCGTGTGGATCTGGGTGTCCGGGCGGACGCCGCTGGTGGTGAGGCGGAAGGACTCCGTGGCCCAGGCCAGGTAGCCGGTGTGGTCGGCGGCGCGCAGCGGGAGCGTTTCGCGCAGGGCGGGCTCGTCCACCTGGATGACGGAGGTACCGGCCGCCTCCAGGTCGGTCACCTCGTCCCGCAGGGCAAGGGCGACCTGGCGGGCCGTCTCGCCCAGGGGCTGGTCGTCCCGTACGAAGGACCAGGCGAGCATGGTGACCGGGCCGGTCAGCATGCCCTTGACCGGCTTGGCGGTCTGCGACTGGGCGTACGTGGTCCAGCGGACGGTCATCGGGTCGGGACGGGAGATGTCCCCGGCCAGGACCGGCGGGCGCACGTAGCGGGTGCCGTAGGACTGGACCCATCCGTGCTGGGTGGCGAGGTAGCCGGTGAGCTGCTCGGCGAAGTACTGGACCATGTCGTTGCGTTCGGGCTCGCCGTGCACCAGGACGTCGATCCCGGTCTTCTCCTGGAAGGAGAGCACCTCGCGGATCTCGGCCTCGATCCGCTCCTCGTACCCGGCGGTGTCGATGCGTCCGGCGCGCAGGTCCGCCCGGGCCACGCGCAGTTCGGCGGTCTGCGGGAAGGACCCGATGGTCGTGGTGGGCAGCAGCGGCAGGCCCAGGTGGGCGTGCTGGGCGGCGGCCCGTTCGGTGTAGGGCTGGGCTCGGCGGCCGTCCGCGTCCGTGATCGCCTCGGTCCGCGCCCGGACGGCGGGGTCGTGGGTGATCGCGGAGGTCGCCCGGGAGGCCAGGTCGGCCCGGTTCGCCGCGAGTTCGGCGGTGATCGCGTCGGTGCCCAGGGCGAGTCCGCGGGCCAGGGTGGTGATCTCGGTCGTCTTCTGGCGGGCGAAGGCGAGCCAGCGCCGGATCTGCGGGTCGATGTCGCGCTCGGTCTCGGCGTCCAGCGGGACGTGCAGCAGGGAGCAGGAAGCGGCGACGTCGACCCGCTCGGCGAGGCCGAGGAGGGTGCCGAGGGTGGTCAGCGACTTCTGGTGGTCGTTGATCCAGATGTTGCGGCCGTTGACCACGCCGGCGACCAGCCGCTTGCCGGGGAGGCCGCCCGCCGCGGCGAGGTCGTCGAGATTGGCGGCGGCCCGGTCGGTGAAGTCGAGGGCGAGTCCCTCCACGGGCGCCTTCGCCAGCACGGGCAGGGCCTCGCCGAGACGGTCGAAGTAGGAGGCGACGAGAAGCTTGGGGCGCTCGGTCAGGGTGCCGAGTTCCCGGTAGGTGCGGGCGGCGGCGTTCAGTTCGGCCGGGGTGCGGTCCTGGACCAGAGCCGGCTCGTCCAGTTGGACCCATGCGGCGCCCGCGGCGCGCAGGTCGGCGAGGACCTGGGCGTAGACGGGCAGCAGCCGGTCGAGCAGGGTCAGCGGCTCGAAGTCGGCGGCCGCGCCGGGCGCGGGCTTGGCGAGGAGCAGGTAGGTCACCGGGCCGACCAGGACCGGGCGGGCGGTGTGGCCGAGGGCCAGGGCCTCCTTCAGTTCGGCCACCTGCTTGGCGGAGTCGGCGGTGAAGACGGTGTCGGGGCCGAGCTCGGGGACCAGGTAGTGGTAGTTGGTGTCGAACCACTTGGTCATCTCAAGAGGGGCCACGTCCTGGGTGCCGCGCGCCATGGCGAAGTACCCGTCCAGGGGATCCGCGTCCACGGCGGCCCGGTGGCGCTCGGGGACCGCGCCGACCATGACCGTGGTGTCCAGGACGTGGTCGTAGTACGAGAAGTCACCGGTCGGAATCTCGGTGATGCCCGCCTCGGCCAGTTGCTGCCAGTTGGTGCGGCGCAGGTCGCGGGCGGTGTCCCGGAGGGCTTCGGCGGTGACGCGGCCCTTCCAGTAGCCCTCGACGGCCTTCTTCAGTTCACGGTTCTGACCCTGGCGGGGGTAGCCGTACACGGTGGCGCGTACGGCGGGGTTCGAGGTGGTCACGGAACTCTCCTTCGCGAGCATGTCTCCATGGACCCGGTGACGGGCCGAGGATGCGAAGGGGTGCCGCAACGGGCGGCCCGCCGTGATCGCGTACGACCGAGGTACGCGACGGGGAGGATCCGCCCGAGATGCACGCCGACCCGCCCACGAGGTCACCGGGAAACCGTGCGCGGTCGATCGCGCACGGGCAACGGGCAGGTCTTCGGACTCGCGGGCACGCCTGCCGGTCTCCCGGCGGGCACCTAATGGCCGTCGCTTCCCAGGACCGGTTCAGGTCCCAGTGCGTATGACGGCGGTCGTTCCCGCTCACCGCTGCGGGGCAGTCCCGGATTCCCACCGGGTTCCCTCTTACGACGCTTCCCGCCTGGAGGGCGGGGGCGAACCAGCTGCGAGGCCCACAGTAGGTCGACCGACCGGGGAAGGGACACGACTTTCCACATGTCGGACGGGGAAATGAGACACGGTGGGGGTGCGGCGACACCACGCGCCACACCCCCACCGTTCTCGCGCGCCTCCGGCGCACCCTCAGGCCCGGAGACCTGCCGGGACCCTCAGCCCCGGCCGTACGTGTGGAACCCGCGGCCGCTCTTGCGGCCCAGCAAACCCGCCTGCACCATCCGCTGGAGCAGCGGGGGCGGGGCATACAGGGGTTCCTTGAACTCCTCGTAGAGGGACTCGGCGATGGCCGCGACCGTGTCCAGGCCGATCAGGTCCGCGAGCTTGAGCGGCCCCATGGGGTGGGCGCAGCCCAGTTCCATTCCGGCGTCCACGTCGGCGGCACTGGCGTACCCGGATTCGGCCATGCGAATGGCCGAGAGGAGGTAGGGGACGAGCAGGGCGTTGACGACGAAGCCGGCCCGGTCCTGGGAGCGGACCGTGGTCTTGCCCAGAGCTTCGCGGGCGAAGGCCTCGACTGCGACGAGGGTGTCCGCCGATGTGTGGAGGGAGGAGACGACCTCGACCAGCGGCAGGACGGGGACGGGGTTGAAGAAATGCAAGCCCACGACCCGGTCGGCGCGGCCGGTGGCCATGCCCAGCCGCATGATCGGGATGGCCGAGGTGTTCGTGGCGAGGATGGCCTCCCGATCCTCGACGATCTTGTCTAGGGCGGTGAAGATCTCCGTCTTGGCGTCCGGGTTCTCGGTCACGGCCTCGATGACCAGCTGCCGGTCGGCGAGGTCCTCCAGGTCCCCCGTGAACACGAGCCGGGCCAGGGCGTCTTCGGCGGAGATCCGGTCCAGCTTGCCCCGCTGGACGGCGCGCTCCAGTGAGACGGCGACGCGCTCGCGGGCGGCGCGGCCGGCGGTGGCGTCCGACTCGGCTACGACGGTGTCGAGGCCGGCTCGGGCGCACACCTCGGCGATTCCGGCACCCATCTGGCCTCCACCGACGACTCCGACGCGCTGGATGCGGGACGCCCGCGCGGGGGCGTTCACGCGTTCACCTGCGCGGCGGAGTGGCGGACGAGGTGGCCGAAGTCGACGAGGGAGGCGGACACCGGGCGTCCGTCGGTCTCCAGGTGTTCCTCGGTGAGGTGCCACCCGCGCGGGCGGACCATGAGGGTCGCGACCTGCTCGCCGAGGCGGTACTCCTTGACCTCCTCGTGGCGCTCGCCCGGTGCGCCGAGAACCCGGACACTGCTGGTCGGGGGCTTCAGGGACATGTGGTTCTCCTCAGCGGGGCGGTGGGTGCCCGACACGAACGGCGGTCGGGCACCCACGCGGAATCTGGCCGGCGGGGGACGGTCGAAGAAGAGGGTTTAGTGGAACTGCTCTTCCTCGGTGGAACCTGCGAGCGCGGTGGTGGAGGAGGCCGGGTTGACGGCGGTGGAGACCAGGTCGAAGTACCCTGTCCCCACCTCGCGCTGGTGCTTCACCGCGGTGAACCCCTGTGCCTGGGCGGCGAATTCGCGCTCCTGGAGGTCCACGTAGGCGGTCATGCCGTGTTCGGCGTAGCCGCGGGCCAGGTCGAACATGCCGTGGTTGAGGGAGTGGAATCCGGCCAGGGTGATGAACTGGAAGCGGTAGCCCATCGCGCCGAGCTCGCGCTGGAACTTGGCTATCTGGTCGTCGTCCAGCGCCGCCTTCCAGTTGAAGGACGGCGAGCAGTTGTAGGCGAGCATCTGGTCCGGGTACTGCGCGTGGATCGCCTCGGCGAACTCGCGGGCCTGGGCCAGGTCCGGGGTTCCGGTCTCCACCCAGATGAGGTCGGCGTACGGGGCGTAGGCGAGGCCGCGCGAGATGACGGGGGCCATGCCGTTCCGCACGCGGTAGAAGCCCTCGGCAGTGCGCTCGCCGGTGACGAACCGTGCGTCGCGCTCGTCGACGTCGCTGGTGATGAGGTTCGCTGCGAGGGCGTCGGTGCGGGCGATGATCAGGGTCGGGGTGTCGGCGATGTCCGCCGCGAGGCGGGCCGCGTTCAGGGTGCGGATGTGCTGCGAGGTGGGGACGAGGACCTTGCCGCCGAGGTGGCCGCACTTCTTCTCGGAGGCCAGCTGGTCCTCGTAGTGGATGCCGGCCGCACCCGCCGCGATCATCGCCTTGGTGAGCTCGAAGGCGTTGAGCGGGCCGCCGAATCCGGCCTCGGCGTCCGCGACGATCGGCGCCAGCCAGTCGGTGGTGTCGGCGCCGCCCTCGGCGGTGGCGATCTGGTCGGCGCGCAGCAGCGCGTTGTTGATCCGACGGACCACCTGGGGAACGGAGTTGACCGGGTACAGGCTCTGGTCCGGGTAGGTGTGGCCCGCCTGGTTGGCATCGGCGGCCACCTGCCAGCCGGAGAGGTAGATCGCCTGGAGTCCGGCCCGTACCTGCTGGACCGCCTGGCCGCCGGTCAGCGCGCCCAGGGCGTGGATGTAGTCCTGCTCGTGCAGCTGGCGCCAGAGCCGCTCGGCGCCGCGGCGGGCGAGGGTGTGCTCCTCGCGGACGCTGCCGGAGAGCCGCACCACGTCCTCGGCGCTGTAGGTCCGCTCGATGCCCGCCCAGCGGGGGTCGGACGCCCAGCGCTGCTCCAGCCGCTGGGCCGCCGCCGCCGTCGTCGTGTTCGCCTCTGCCATGACCGTCACCGTTTCCGTGATCGCTGATCGCTGATCGCCGGGTCTGCGAATGCTCTGATCAATCGCTCAGCGCATTGGCACCCTGTGCCTAAGTAGTGGATCGCGGCCGCCGACCCCGCCCGTGGGCCGAGCTGAGCAATGTTGCCGGGTTGCCGGGACAAGACGGCCGGGTTCTCCGGAATCAGGGCATGAATCGGGCCCGGAGCGTCTGCCTCGGCCACCGGGTTCGGCGGGCCGCACCACAGACTTTGGCAGTGGCACTCAGTGCCCTCAAGAAGGGATGATTGCTAATTTCTGCGCATCTTCGACAGCCGTTTTGCCAAGCTTGCGAAGGTTGGCGACGACGCGATGCGCGTAGGCTCGCCGGAGCGTGTGTCCCACGGGGGAGGAAATACGGTGAGCAAGACGTACGCGGGATCCAGGCTGCGGCGGCTGCGCGAGGAACGGCGGATGAGCCAGGCCGAGCTGGCCCGCGTCCTGGGGATATCGCCGAGCTACCTCAACCAGATGGAGCACGACTCCCGCCCACTGACCGTCCCCGTCCTACTGAGACTGACCGAGGCCTTCGGCGTCGATCCCTGCTTCTTCTCGGAACGGGACACCAGCCGTCTCGTGGCCGACCTGCGCGAGGCGCTGGCCGGGGAGGTCGCCGAGGCCCGGGTCTCCCCCTCGGACCTGGCCGAACTCGCCACCCGCATGCCCGCCGTGGCCTCGGTCCTACTGGACCTCGGGCGGCGCGGCCAGCTGCTGACCGAGCGGCTCGCCGAGGCGGCCGACGGCAGGGACGGGGGCCTGATCGACGCGCCTCGCTCGCCCCACGAGGAGATCCGCGAGTTCTTCTACCGCCGCCAGAACTACCTCCACGAAGCCGACCTGGCCGCGGAGGAACTCGCCGGCGACATCGGGATCCGCCCCGGGGACGTCCTACGCGCCCTCACCCGACGGCTCGCCGATCGCCACCGGGTACGGCTGGCCGCGGACTCCGACCGGTTGCACCACTACGACGCCGCGAGCCGGGTCCTGCACCTGTCGAACCGGCTGCGGCCGGGCCAGCAGGCGTTCCGGATGGCCACCCAGCTCGCGCTGCTGGAGTACGGCGACGAGCTCGACCGGCTGGCGGCGCAGGACTTCCCGCCGACTGCCCCCGCCCACGCCCTGGCTCGGATCGGCATCGCCAACTACTTCGCCGCCGCGCTGATCCTCCCGTACACCGCCTTCCACGGCGCCGCGGAGGAGTTCCGCTACGACATCGAGCGGCTCACCGACCACTTCGGCCTCGGCTACGAGACCGTCTGCCACCGGCTCAGCACACTCCAACGGCCCAGGCTGCGCGGAGTGCCGTTCTCCTTCGTCCGGGTCGACCGGGCCGGGAACATGTCCAAGCGGCAGTCCGCCACCGGATTCCACTTCTCCCGCGCGGGCGGCACCTGCCCGCTGTGGAACGTGTACGAGGCCTTCGCCGCGCCCGGCCGCATCCACGTCCAGGTCGCCGCCATGCCCGACGGGCAGCGCTACCTGTGGACGGCCCGCGCGATCACCCGGCACCGCGGCGGCTGGGGCGAACCCGGCAAGACCTTCGCCATCGGCCTCGGCTGCGAGATCCGCCACGCCTCCCGCCTCGTCTACTCCGACGGCCTCGACCTCGACAACACCGCTGCCGCCACCCCCATCGGCATGGGCTGCCGCCTCTGCGAACGGCTCGACTGCCCCCAGCGAGCCGTCCCGCCCCTCGGCCGGACCCTGGCCGTCGACGAGAACAGCAGCACCTTCATCCCCTACCCGGTCAGCCGGAGCTGACCATTTGCTCCAGTCGGCGCGCCTCGGACCGGCAGGGAGCGGCGGCGCTGCGCATCAGACCGCGACGAGCTCCTGCTGGCGGTCCGGCGCGTTGACCTTGGGCTTCTTGTTCGGCAGCGACAGCCGGAAGACCTTGTGCCACGCGGAGAACACCTGCTTGGGCAGCGGCCCGGTGACGTACTCCAGCTCGTACTTCTCGAACAGCGCGCGCACCTTCACCGCGACCTCGGCGTACCGGTTGCTCGGCAGGTCCGGGAACAGGTGGTGCTCGATCTGGTGCGACAGGTTGCCGGTCATGAAGTGCATGGCCCTGCTGCCGCTGATGTTCGCCGAGCCCATCATCTGGCGCAGGTACCACTGGCCGCGCGTCTCGCCCTTGATCGACCGGCGCTCGAAGACCTTCACGCCCTCGGGGAAGTGCCCGCACATGATCACCGAGTGGGTCCAGATGTTGCGGACCAGGTTCGCGGTGAACGTGGCGGCGAGCGTCGGGAGGAACGACGGTCCCGACAGCAGCGGGTGGATCACGTAGTCCTTGAGCACCTGCTTGCGGATCTTGCGGCCCACGGCCTTGGCCCGCGCGCGGAACTCCGGGTCCTTGCGGCGGCGCTTGCTCAGGTTCTTGCCGAGCTCCAGGTCGTACGCCGCGATGCCGTACTCGAAGAAGCAGGCGTTGAGGAAGTTCCACAACGGCTGACCGAGGTGGAACGGGTGCCACCTCTGGTCCTCGTCGACGCGCATGATGCCGTAGCCGAGGTCGTTGTCCTTGCCGATCACGTTGGTGTACGTGTGGTGCAGCTCGTTGTGCGAGTGCTTCCACTGCTCGGACGGCGAGACGTGATCCCACTCCCAGGTGGTGGAGTGGATCTTCGGGTCCCGCATCCAGTCCCACTGGCCGTGCAGGATGTTGTGGCCGATCTCCATGTTGTCCATGATCTTGGCCACGGACAGACCGGCGGTGCCGATCAGCCACGCGGGCGGGAAGATCGAGAACAGCAGCACTCCCCTGCTGACCAGCTCGAGCTTGCGCTGCGCCGAGATGACCTTGCGGATGTAGGCGGCGTCCTTCTCGCCGCGGCCGGCGATCACCTCGTCGCGGATCGCGTCCAGCTCGCGGCCGAGCTCCTCGATCTGCTCCGCGGTCAGGTGGGCGGTGGGGTCGATGGCGGTCAAGGTGCTCCTACCGTTCGATGTCGCAGGGGCCCGCCGCGGCGGACACGCAGGTCTGGATGAGGACGCCCGGCTCGGCCTCGGTGATCTCGCCGGTGCGCAGGTCGCGGACGGCGCCCGCCTTGAGCGGCGTGACGCAGCCGAAGCAGATGCCCATGCGGCACCCGGAGGGCATGAGCACGCCGGCCTCCTCGCCGATGTCCAGCAACGGCGTGGCGCCGTCAGCGCCGACGGTCTTGCCCGTGGCGCTGAACGTGACCTCGCCGCCGTCGCCGGCGACGACGACGCTGGCCCGGAAGCGTTCGGTGTGCAGGCGCTCTCGTACGCCGTGCTCGGTCCAGTGCTCTTCGGCGGCGTCGAGCAGGCCCGCGGGCCCGCAGGCCCAGGTCTCGCGCTCCGCCCAGTCGGGCACGAGTTCGTGGAGACGGGCGATGTCGAGCATGCCGTCCGTATCGGTGTGCACCTCGGTGAGCCGCAGCTTCTTGTCCGCGACCAGCTCGTGCAGCTCGCTGCGGAAGATCACGTCTTGCGGCTGTGGCGCGCAGTGGACCATGACGGCGTCGTCGAACTCGACGTCGCGCAGCATGCCCATCACGGGCGTGATGCCGCTGCCGGCCGTCAGGTAGAGCACCTTGGCGGGCTTGGCCTGCGGCAGCACGAAGTCACCGGTCGGCTGGTCGAGCTGGATCAGCGTGCCCGGTTTCACCCTGCGGACCAGGTGGTTGCTGACCTTGCCGTCCGGGATCGCCTTCACGGTGATCGTGACGCGGCCGTCCTGGCGGTTCGTCGGCGAGGTGAGGGAGTAGGCACGCCACAGGCGCACCCCGTCGACATCGACCCCGATCCGCATGTACTGACCGGCTGTGTGGCCGCGCCAGCCCCGTCCCGGCCTGATCACGATGGTCGCGGCGTCACCCGTCTCGGGGTGCACGGCCTCGATGCGCCCCCGCAGGTCGGCGCCCGCACGCAGCGGGCTGACCAGGTCGAGGTAGTCCGACGGCAACAGCGGCGTCGTGACCATCTCCAGCAGTTTCCACGCCCTGCTGCGGAGGGCTGTACTCGTCATGACCCCAGCTTGCTGCGCCTCAAGGCGTAAAGTCCTGACCACAGGACGTAAATCTGGTCGACTGAATTGTTCGCAGGGAACAAAACGTGAGTCATGCAATCAGGAGGGCCGGCGAGCTGGCCCTGGATGAGACGACGGTCACCGTACTTCGGGCCGCGCTGAAGACGACCGCCGACGAGGTCGTCCAGGCGATCATCGACGAGGTCCCTCCCTACGCCAACGCCCTCTCGGGCCGCATGGGCGCCACCATCCGCCGATCCGTCCGTACCGCCCTGGGGCACTACCTGGACCTCGCGAGCGGGAACGCCACGGGCGGCGACGCCGGTGACGCAGCCTACGAGCTGGGCCGCGGCGAGGTGCGCGACGGCCGCTCGATGGACGCCCTCCTCAGCGCCTACCGCGTCGGCGCCCGCGTGGCCTGGCGATGCCTGGCAGCGGGTGCCGTACCCGTAGGTCTGCCCGCCGCCGATGTCGCCAAGTTCGCCGAGCTGACCTTCGCCTACATCGACGAGCTCTCCGCCGCGAGCGCCGCGGGCCACGCCGACGAACTGGCCGCCCGGGGCAGGGCCCACGAGCGCCACCTGGAACACCTCGCCCGCGATCTCCTCGCCGACGCGAGCCCGGACGTGCTGCTCGCCTCCGTTCAACGCGCCGGGTGGCAGCCTCCGGCTTCGCTGACCGCGGTCCTGCTGCCCGCCGCCCAGGCCCGGCCCGCCTACCGCACGCTCGACCCGAGCACCCTGGTCCTCGACGATCTGCCGGACGTCACCGGTGTGCTGCTCGTCCCCGATGCCGACCGATCACATCTCTTGCGGCAGCTGACCGACCGCACCGCCGTGGTCGGCCCGCCCCGGCCGTGGACCCGCGCGTCCGCCTCGTACGCACGAGCCGTACGCGCGCGCTCCCTCTCCCCTGATATTCGCGACACCGAGGACCACCTGCCCGAGCTGGTGCTGAGCGCTGACGCGGACGCGTTCGCAGACCTGCGCGCCCGAGCCCTCGCGCCGTTGCGGACCTTGCCCGCCGCGACCGCACGGCGGCTGGAGGAGACGTTGCGGGCGTGGCTGCTGCACCAGGGCAGGCGGGACGAGGTGGCGGCGGCGTTGTTCGTCCATCCCCAGACGGTCCGGTACCGGATGTCGCAGCTGCGGGAGCTGTTCCCGGATCTCGCATCGCCACAGCGGGTCCTCGAACTGACGCTGGCCGTCGGTCTTCGGGTCAGCTGACGCGTATGCATTGGGGCCCTGGGAGGCCGGGGCCCTACGGGGCGGGGTGCTGGGAGCGGAGGGCCTCGTCGACGAGGAGTCCGGCCGCGCCCGTGTAGGTGAGGGGGTCGCACAGCGCGGTCAGCTCGTCCGCCGTGAAGTGCGCCTTGAACTCCGGATCCTCCCAGAGCACTTGATACAGCGGCCGTCCGCTCAGATCCGCGGTCTCGGACGCACGGCTCAGGGCCAGTTTTGCGGCGGTCCTGCCGATCCGCGGGGCGAGTGCGGCCGCGATGCGTTCGGAGGCCGTCAGACTGCCGGTCACGGCCAGGTTGGCGCGCATCCGGCCGGGGTGGACGTCCAGGCCCTCGACGAGCTCGACGGCGGTGTGGGCGGCACCGCCGGCCAGCCGGAGGCATTCGCGGAGCAGGAGCCACTCCGCGTGCCAGGCGCCGGCCGAGCGCTCGTCCTCGGCGAGCATGCACTGGGTGAGGGCGCCCGCGAGGGCGGGTACTTGCAGGGCGGCGCTGCGGATCAGGGTGGCGAGGACCGGATTGCGTTTGTGGGGCATCGCCGAGGAGCTGCCGCGACCGACGGCGCCGGGCTCGGTGACCTCGCGGACCTCGGTCCGGGTGAGGGACTGGATGTCGACGGCGATCTTGCCGAGCGCTCCGGTGATGAAGGCCAGTACGGCTGCGAGGTCGGCGACGGGCGTACGCAGCGAGTGCCAGGGCAGGATCGGGGCGGCCAGCCCGGTCTCCTCGGCGAACGCGGCGACCAGTGCGCCGGGGTAGGCCGCGGCCTCTTCGTGTCCGTCGATGCGCGCGTACTCGAGGTACCCGGCCAGGGTGCCGGCGGCGCCGCCGAGGGAGACGGGCAGGCCGGTGGCCAGCAGGACGTCGAGGCGGTGGACGGCGTCGAGCAGCAGTTGCCGCCACCCGACCGCCTTGAGCCCGAAGGTGACGGGGACGGCGTGCAGGGCCAGGGTGCGGCCCGCCATGGGGGTGTCGCGGTGTTCGGCGGCCAGCCGGGTCAGCGCCCGGCAGGCTCGGGCGAGATCGACCCGGACGATTCCCAGGGCCCGCGCGGAGACCAGCATGGCTCCGGTGTCGAAGATGTCCTGGCTGGTGGAGCCGCGGTGCACGTACTCCGCCGCGGCCGGGTCGGTCTCGGCCACGGCCCGGCCGAGGGCGGCGACCAGCCCCACGACGGGATTGGCCGTCTCGCGCGCTTCGACGGCGAGGCTCCGCAGGTCGAAACGGTCGGCGCGGGCCGCGGCGCCGATGGCGATGGCCGCCTCCGGGGCAACGGTGCCCAGCCTCGCCTGCGCGCGGGCCAGCGCCGCTTCGGCGTCCAGCATGGCCTGGAGGTAGGCGTGGTCGCTGACGGCGGCCTCGACGGGAGTCCCGGCGCGGACCGGGGAGAGCAGGCCCGTATCGAAAGGGGTGATCGTCATGCGTCCACCTTGGTGGGGAGGGGCACCACCGGTGCCGCGGGTTCGACGGCCGACGCGGCCAGTGGCAGGAGGGCGAGGACGGTGCGGGCGATGGCGTCGGAGTCGCCGAGGGTCACGGAGTCCACGCCCGGGCGGATGCCGGCCGCCGTGACCCAGTGCACCGACTCCGTGGGGACCCCGTAGGCGAACCGGCGGGGATGGGCCCGACCCTGGGCGTCGAGCAGCCGGTACGGGCGCTCGGCGACGGCGAGTCCGCCGGTCTGGTGGACGTGGCCGCAGCCTCCTTCGATCCGGTAGGGAACGCACTGGCCGACGCTCAATAGTTGCCGCAAGAGCGGGTCGGCGGTACGGAGCAGGTCCGGCTCCGGCAGGCGGGCCTCGATCAGCACCCGTGCCCGGACGGGCGGTCCGGGGACGGTCTCGGATTCGGCGACGAAGGCGGGGGCCGCAAGATGCGCGGGGTCGGCGGAGGAAGCCGGGAAGGCCGCGGAGCCCTCGCCCTCGTCGACGCGGATGCGCGTGCCGGGACCGATCAGGTGCAGGGTCCCTGCCTCCATCAGCGCCTTCATCTCCTCGACGCGCGACAGCGGCGGGCCGATGGACAGGTACGCGTTCAACGGGGTGTACCAGCCGGCGAGTTCGTCGCGGTGGGAGGTTCCGTCCAGGCCGCCGTGGTCGACGGCGAGGCGGATCTCGTTGCGCAGATCGCGCAGTACGTCCAGGGCCGCCTTGAGCGGGCTGGTGACGTTTCCGTCCCTGGCTTCGCGGATGTCCCAGGCCAGGTATTCCAGGAGCCAGTCGCGGAAGTCCGCGCGATCGGCGAAGGTGCGGCCCACGTAGGGGCGAGCCACCTTCTCCCAGTCCCAGCGCACGGTGGACTCGATGTCCAGGGAGTCCAGCAGGGAGGCCTCGGCGTCCTCGCCGGCCGACAGGAACTTCTCGGTGAAGGCGGGCCGGTCGGCCTCCCGGCCCCGGGCGGTCAGCAGGGCCTCGTAGTACACGCTGCGGACCTCTTTGGAGATCAGCGGCCACAGATCGGTGCCGAAGTGGACGCGTGCGCCGTGCCGGCCTCGGGCGCGCAGCCCCGCGATCACCTCGGCCGTGAGCAAGCGTGGGGTGTGGCGGCCGTACGCGCCCTTCTCGTTCGCCCCGCGGGCCTGGTACGGGATCCCGCGCCGGGAGGTCGCGTAGAGAAGGGGCTCGCGGCCGCAGGACTCGTAGACCAGGCGGCCGTCCCGGCGGTGGAAGGTGCCGCCCCGACCGGCGGTGAGCAGTGCCACATGGTCAAAGAAGTTCAGCCCGAGACCGCGCAGCAGAACGGGCTGGCCCGGCTCGATGCGGCTGAGGTCCACGTCGGCGGGGTTGGCCGGGGGTAGGTAGGACAGGCCGTGTTCGGCGGCCTGGTCGGCGAGCTGCTGCTGGGCGGGGGTGAGGAAGGCGGGGACGTGGCCCTGGGCGAGGATCACGGCGTCCAGCCGGGTCAGGCGGGTGCCGTCCTCCAGGCGGAGCGACTGCAGACCGCCGGTGCTCGGCCCGTCCTCGGTGAGGGACAGCGCGCGCGAGCGGTGGACGCGCACCGTGATGTGGGTGGGAGCGGTGTTCACCGTGTGCTGGAAGGCGTCGCACAGGTACCTGCCATACAGGGCGCGGGTCGGGTACGAGTCCGGGCCGAGGGCGCGCGCCTCGGTGACCGTTTCCTCGTCGTGGTCTGCTCCCGTGCCCGAGCCCGTGTCCCTACCGCTGCTGCTCGCCGCCCCGTGGGCCCAGTCGTACAGGCTGGGGCCGGGTTCGATCGGCCCGTCGATCGTGACGCTGCGGTCAGTGAAGACGGTGACCTGCGAGGCGACCGTGTTCATCAGCAGGTGGCGGGACTGGCCGGTGCGCCAGACGGCGCCCGCGCCGGGCTCGGCCGGGTCCACGACGTGCACGATGAGCGGGACGGTGGACTCGGTACGGGAGTTGGCGCACAGCCGCTCCAGAACGGACAGCCCGCGGGGGCCCGCGCCGACGATGGCTATCTGACGGGGCGCCGAGGTCATGAGGCCTTCTCAGCGCCCGCGGTACGGACTTCCGTACGCGAGGCGGCGACGTCCTCGATCACGCCCTCGACCGGGGTGCGCAGCGGGGAGAGCCAGGCGACCCCGGCGATGACCAGGCGAAGCAGACCGCCGACCGCGATGATCAAGTACATGTTGTGGAAGGCCGATTCCAGGGCGCCGGCCAGGAGGGCGGAGACCGGAATGGAGGCGAAGGCCAGCATGCGGGTGCTGGCGACGACCCGGCCGAGCAGTTCCCGGGGGACGATCTCCTGGCGGAGGGTGAACCAGGCGACGGGGTTGATGGAACCGAGCCCGTAGAGCACGCCCCAGATGGCGCCGATGGCCAGCGGGCTGCGCATCGGGATCAGCAGCAGGGTGCCCAGACCGGCCACCGCCGTGGTGGTGATCAGGATCCGGCCGGGCGCGTACTTCTGCACCAGCCGGCCGGCGACCGCCGCGCCGAGCACCGCGCCGACACCCTGGGCGGCCAGTACCACGCCGATCACCTGGGGGCTCATGTGCCGGTAGGTGGTCAGGTAGAAGATGAAGTTCGCCTGGATCAGCCAGATCGCGAAGTTGGTGCCGGTGAACATCAGCGAACCGGCCGCGAGAACCGGGTTCCGGCGGAAGACGTACCGCAGGGCCACGCGGACGTCCTGGACGAAGGTCGCCTTGGGCGGCGGGGTCCGCTCGCCCTTCTTCGCGGTGGGCCTGATCAGCAGGATGGCGATCGCGGAGACGGCGAACGTGGCCGCGTTGACGTAGATGGTGGTCTGGTAGCCGAGGAACATCACCAGACCGCCCGCCGCCGCGGGGCCGATCATGCTCATGACGTTGTCCCCGGAGTGCATCCAGCTGTTGGCCGGGCCGAGCCGGTCAGCCGGGACCACCTCGGGCAGGAAGCTCTGGAACGCCGGGTGGTAGACGGGCTCCACGCAGGCCAGTAGGAAGGCCGTCAGATAGATCGGCCACAGCGCCGTGCTGCCGGTGGACACCAGCACGGCGAGCGCGGTGGCGATGACGGCGGCGGTGAGGTCGCCGAAGACGAGCAGCTTGCGGCGGTCGAAGCGGTCGGCGAACACCCCGCCGGGCAGGGACAGCAGCAGGAACGGAATGAACTCCACCGCGTAGACGGCGCCCGTGCTCAACGCGGATCCGGTGAGCTGGAGCACCAGCAGGGGCAGGGCGAGCCGGTAGAGCCAGTTGCCCAGTGAGGACGTGAGGTAGGCGATCAGCAGGGTGTAATAGCGGCTTCCCACGGGCGCTTCTCCAGATAGTCGTTCGCCGGCCGTTCGTCCACCGGTCAGGATTCGGCGTCGGCGCGCAGGAGCCGGGCGAGTTCCGCGTACGGGAGCCGGGACTCGCCCGAGATGGCCGCCGACGGGCCTCCGTCGGCGATGGCCGCGTACGCCCGGCGGGCCTGGGCCAGTGCCAGCCGGTACAGCCCGGATCCGGTGGAGACCCTGCGCACTCCGAGCCGGGCCAGTTCGCCCAGCGCCGGGAGTCCCGGGCTGAGCAGCAGATTGAGCGGGGCACCGTCGACCGCCTCCACGAGCCGACGGATGGCCGCCGGAGCCTCCGGCTCGGCCCGGGCCGGGTAGCCGGGGGCGAAGACCCCGTCAGCCCCAGCCGCCAAGTACCGGCGCAGCCGGGCCGTCCCCGCTTCGAAGTGCCGGTGCGGAGGCGTCGCCGCCGGATTCCACCACACGTCCGTCCGTGCGTTGACGAACAGCGGCAGCCCCCGGTCCGCCGCGGCGGACCGGGCCGCGGCCAGCCTTTCGGCGTGCTCGGCCGGATCGGCCAGGGCGCCGCCGTCACCCCGGCCGGGATCGGACAGGCCGTCCTCCAGGTTGATGCCGCTGACCCCTAGGTCCAGCAGCTCGCCGACGAAACGGTGGACACCGTCGGCGTCCTCGGCGTACCCGCGCTCCAGGTCCACCGAGACCGGCAGCGCGGTCGCCGAACGGATCCCCTCCACCGCGCGCAGCAGATCGGCCGGAGCCAACTGCTGCCCGTCACCCACCCCGTGCGCGGCCGCGAGGCCGGCGCTCGTGGTGCCCAGGGCCTTCACCGTGGGCAGGGCCGAGAACAGCCGCGCGCTCGCCACGTCCCACACACAGGGCAGGAACAGCAACTCGCCTGCGCGGTGGAGGGCGTGGAAGGGCGACGGGGCGGGTGCGGCGGAAGGCATCGGGTGGCTCAGGTCGCCGCGACCAGCGGGGCCGACGAGGCGTCCGCGCCGGCCGTGGTGCCGCACACCGGGCAGTCGCCCTGCCGCTCCCAGCGCTCGCTCTCGCCCATGGCGTAGTCCGCGAACCGCAGTTCCATCAGCCGGCCGGCCGCGACCGGCGGAGCGATGCCGGTCACGATCCTGGCCAGTTCGCCGATGAGGAAACCGGTGGTCATGGTCACCAGCGGGCAGAACGCGGCGTTGTCGCCGCCGATCTGGCGGTCCCGCTTCTCCTGCAGCAACTGTCCGGAGACCTCGTCGGAGGCGAAGGTCTGACGCCGCCAGCACTCGATGCAGCCGGTCTTGCCGGGCAGCATGGTGTAGTACACGGCGCGTTGTGTCTCCAGCCCGCCGGTGATCAGCGGCACTCCGGCGCGTACGCAGGCCTCATTGACCCAGTTCGCGATCTCCATCTTGGGCCGGTCCGCCACGGAGATGCACACGTCCGAGCCCTCCAGCACACGGGCCACGTCCTCGACGGAGGAGATCCTCAAGTCGACCGGCTCGATGTCGATGTGCGGGTTGAACTGCTTCACCCGCTCGACCGCCAAGTGTAGCTTCTCCTTGCCGATGTCTCCCTCCCGGTACAGGATCTGCCGGTTGAGATTGGACAGCTCCACACGGTCGAACTCCACCGCCCGCACGTGGCCCACGCCCATCGCTGCCATGTCGAGCAGGATGTGCGAGCCGAGACCGCCCAGGCCGAGGAGGGTGACACGGCAGTCGCGGAGCCTGCGCTGCAGCTCGTACTTGTTGTCGTCCATGCGGGCGAACGAGCCGAAGAAGTTGATGTTGCGTTCCCAGCGCT
Organism: Streptomyces sp. NPDC059443; assembly: GCF_042750105.1. NCBI lineage: Bacteria > Bacillati > Actinomycetota > Actinomycetes > Kitasatosporales > Streptomycetaceae > Streptomyces > Streptomyces sp. NPDC059443. Next base: position 74,384 of record NZ_JBHYVM010000003.1, read on the forward strand.
TCAGTTCGTGCGCTTCGAGGATGCCGTCGGCCGTCTGCTGGTCGTCCAGAAGAAACCTGGCCTCGTCGAACTGGGCCAGGGCCTCGTCCACGTCCTGACGGGTCACCTCGGGGAAATCGGCGCTCAGTTCCTTGTGCACCTCGTCGGTGGTGCGAGTGCCGTCCAGCAGCGCGAGCAGGCGGCGGATGGCCCCGGTCGGGTCGGCGATCTCGGTGACCTCGCCGTAGCCGCCGATGAAGATCGTCTCGCCCGAGCCGAAGGTGGGCGAGGTGTGCTTGAGCTGGGGCCTGCGTGTTCCGGCGGGGGGCATCGTCGTATTTTCCTTCCGCGATACTGAACCGTGAGACGGGCCGGAGTCCGTCCCGTCCGATGACCTCCGCGGGGGGGGGGTGGGGCCCCCCCCCCCCGCGGGGTTGTGAAGAGCGAGGGGTCAGAGCCCCTCGGAGGAGGGGGGTCAGCCCTCGTGCGACTGGCCGGCAACGCTGGCCTTGCGGGTGGTCATGGCAACGGACATAGTGGACACCTCCTCTTCGTTTCGTGCGGACTGGAGGGGCCGGGGCCCCTCGAGCGAGGGGGTTCAGCCCTCGTGCGACTGGCCGGCAACGCTGGCCTTGCGGGTGGTCATGGCAACGGACATGGGGATCACCTCCTTTCGGTCCTTCTAGATCTCGGATATCCCACGTTCCGCTCAGCGCGGGACATGGAAGTCTGTGAGGGAGCGCAGCTCGTCCAGCGAGAGCGCCAGATGCGAGACGGCTCCCCGCCACGCGTCGCCGTGCCGTCCGGCGACCATGGCGAGCAGGTCCGCGGGTTTCCGGGTATCACCCAGCCGGAGCATCTCCGTCAGCCGCGAGCCGAAGCCCCGGGGATCGGCCTCGAAGTGGCTCAGCAGGGTGAGTGCGGACAACTGGCCGTAGACGTAGGCGTAGTTCGAACCGGGTGCGGTGAACAGCGAGCCCAGGTAGCTCCACCACTGGCGGTACTCCTCGGTCAGCCGCACCGCGGGACCGTAGAGTCGGCGCTGCCCCTCGGTCCACACCTCGTCGATGTGTTCCAGGTCCAGGGCTTCCCCGTCTCGCGCCCGCTGGTGCAGCGTCACCTCGAACGCGTGCAGCGCCGCGTGCCGTCCGATCGCGACCATCTGGTCTTCCAACCAGCGCGCCAGCCAGGCCAGCCGCACCGCGGGATCGGACGCCCCGGCCAGCAGCCGGCGTACCGCCACCGCCTCACAGAACAGCGCGAGGGTCTCGGCCATTACCGGAGCCGGAGTGGCCGCGAGATAAGGCTGGTCGGCGGCCAGCTGGATATGTACGGCATGCCCGAGTTCATGGGTGAGGGTCAGTACGTCGCGGGGCATCCCGGAGAAGATCATGGAAATACAGGGGAGCTGCCCGGGAATGGATTGAGTGAAGGCACTCTGACGTTTTCCGGGACGAGGGGCCGCGTCGATCCTGCCGTTTTCAATCACCCTCAGAGCCAGTTCGGCAAATGTCGGGGAAATTGATTCCATCACCGCCAAGGCGGTGTCCAGCGCTTCGGTCCAGGAAATTCGGGGCGAAGGGGAGCCGACGGGTGCGTACCTGTCGTAGTCGACGAAATCGTCTATCTCCAGCAGCTCTCGCTTGAGGTGATAGTACGAGTGGATGAGCGGCAGGCAGGCGTCGGAGGCCGCCAGGAGTTCGTCGAGCTCTGCCTGCGTGACCTGGTCCAAAACGCGCCGCTCGTACAACCAGTCCGCGCCCCGGAGCTCGGCGCGGGTCTCCCCGTCCGTCACCGCCATCGCCAGGGCGAAGGCGCGCAGTCCGGCTTGGCCAGCCAGTGCCCGGCTGACCGCCGCATGGGCTTCCCGCCGAGCGTCGCGGTCCGCCTCGTACAGGCCCGGGAGGACCTGGCCGATACTGCGCGAAGCTCCGTCCGGGCCGACCGAAATACCGCCCAGCAACTGCTGGGCCAGCCGTTCCCAGCCCTCGCGGCCGGTCGGCAGCAGCCGGGCGAGTACGGATTCCTGCACTTCGGGCAGTTGCCGCGCGCTGCCGGCCCGCACCTTGCCGAGGAAGTTCACGTAGGGGCCTAGGCCGGCCTTCGCGTCAGGATCCAGCGCGTCCGGCTTGCGTGCGCCGAGCTCGGGTTCGAAGAAGGCGAGCGTCGAGGCGAGTTCGGCCCAGGCCCGGTCGCAGCGGGCCACCAAGGGGTCCGACTGGAGGAGGTCGGCGTAGCAGGAAGCTTCCTGGGTTCGCGCGATGCAGTGTTCGTAGCGCCGGATGGCGGCCGCCAGGGAAAGCGGATCCAGGTCCGTCAGCCTGCCGGTGTACTCTTCGGCTATTTCCCGGGTCTCGCGTAATGCCTCGTTCAGTAACTCTTCGACTAATCCCGCGCGCGGCTCCGGGAGGATGGAGGAAATCTCCCAGTGCGGAACGGGTAAATCAGAAGGGAGATCTCCGCGGATCGACACTTACCCCCCCTTCGTTTTCTTCGCCGAGGCCCAGGTGTCCGATATCGGGATACGCTTCTGCACGGGACACTAGGCGAGGGGTCGCGCGGTAGTCAACAGCTTCGTCGCCCCGGGGTAGCGGTTTCGGCCCTCCCTGTTCCACCATCGGCGCAGAGTGGTCACCTAGAGGCAAAATCTAACCATGCTCTCTTCCGTTTCCGCTTTGCGTCACCTCGACCACAAAAGCATCATGCTCAACGCCGCGTAACCAGCACCGAACCAGCACGGGGTGGGTGGCGAGGGTGCTGACGTGGGGTTTCAGGTGACAGCGAACCAGCACCAAACCACCACGGGAATCCGAAGGAGTCCGCTCCTCCTCCATCCCCACACCACAACGACGTCTCCACCCCTGCACGTCGCCAACCCAGTGTCCATCACGCTCTGTACACAAAGACCGAGGAGCTTCCGCATAGGCGGCATCTTCTGTTCTGGGTGGAAAGCTCTGAGCCTCCGCACTCCGACACCGTCCGCTCGCGCCGGTCTTGACTGCCGGACCTCCTCGGGACAGTCCGCAGTTCATCCCCCGGCCCGCGAAGGTAACGGTCCTGCCCTGAGAGCAGGCGTCTTCTCCCAGTCGGCCGGGATGGTGGTGGCGGGGTCGTTGATCAGGCTGTCGACCGCCACCTGGCAGCCGACCGGCCACCCCGGAGCCCGTCCCCTTGCCGAGACGGATCCACCACGACGCGGGCCTTCCTACGTCACAGACCGGTCGCACCGCCCACACAGCCACCCCGAACCCCGCCAACATGGCGCGATGCGCACACACCGCACCATCGCCTTCCTGGCTGTCGCGAGCGCCCTCGCCCTCACCGCGTGCAATCCTCAGGTCGCCAACGGCGGGAAGCCCGCAACGTCCGGCACCCCGGCTGCCACCCCGGCTGTGTCCAGCCCCACCCCCGCTGCCAAGACGGCTACACTGCCCGACCTGGTCGGCAAGGGCCTCCAGACGGCCCAGGACGAAGCACAGCGGGCCGGCTTCTTCGTCCTCACGTCGCACGACGCCCTCGGCCGCGAGCGGCTCCAGGCTCTCGACCGGAACTGGAAGGTGTGCAGCCAGACCCCGGGGCCGGGGGCGGGCATCGACACCAAGACCGCTGTGGACTTCGGCGCGGTCAAGCTCGAAGAAACCTGTCCCGCCACGGACGCGCCCGCCCCGAAGCCCGCGGGCGACGTCATGCCGAACTTCGTCGGCCAGGGCATGAAGGCCGTCCGCTCCGCGCTCCCGGCCAATGCGAGCATCACCGTGAAAGACGCGGTACAGAGCCGCATGATCCTCCAGGAGTCGAACTGGAAGGTCTGCACGCAGGTCCCGAAGGCCAACACCTCGCTCACAGGACAGCCCTTGATCTTTACCGTCGCCAAGACCGAGGAGTCCTGCCCCTAACTCTCTGCACCGGCTGTCTTGGCTCCCACGCGCATCCCTGCCCCTCTGCTCCGGGGAGGTGAATGGACGCTAGCCGGAGCCACTGACAACTCCGGTGGGAGTAGCAAGGCCCGTACAGGTTTCCCGTAAACGGCGGAAGCCTGTCTACCCAGTCGCGGGCCTCGGCCGTTCGCACAGGTCAGGGGCGCATCGTCTCAGCACGCATCAGGTGCCTTCTAAGCACTTGGCCGCAGGTTCGAGTCCTGCCGGGGGCACTCTTTCAGCACCACCCCGAAGCCCTCCCTCGCGGAGGGCTTTCGTGCAGGTCAGGGCACATTAGCGCGGATGCCGTAGCGGCGGCGTAAGCCCGGCCGCGGCCCCTGGCAACGACGGCGGCAGTCCGGCTGAAACCGGCTTCGGACGGCCCGTGACGGCTGTTCTTCCCGAAAACTTCCCGAAGTTCTGCCCCGACCGATCGGCCGGCGAGACCACGGTGGGCAGCTCCTGCGGGCCCTCGACGCGCTTCTGGAGGTCGGCCAACTGTCCGGTGACACATCGGGCATAGGTCGACAGCAGGACGGGGACGCTGTTGCCCGCCCATGCGGCGACCTGAGCCGGGGGGGGACACCGTTGTTCAGCCAGGTCGTCAGGCAGGTGTGCCGCAGGTCGTACACGCGCTTGCCGACGGGCGAGGCGTACTCATGCTCGTCCAGCACTGCCTCGCGGGCCTTGCCCCAGACCCTCCGGAACACAGAGCCGGCGAGCAGACCGCCCTTCTCCCCGGGGAACAGCAGATCCCCGGGTCCGAGCCCGTCACTCTCCACCAGCTCACGCAGGACCACGACGAGCGCTGGATGCGCGGGCACCGGACAGGTGTCACCCACGGCCCGGCCCTTCAGGTGACGGCTCTCGTGAACCTCACCGTCGTCCGTCCACTGGCTGCCGACCTCGGGCTCGGCCGCGTGAGCGAGAAGCTCCCCCCAGCCGGCCTCGGGGAGGGTTGCGTCGGCAACCCGCAGGGCTACGGCCTCCTCCGGGCGGAGACCTGCGTAGTAGAGCGTGGCGAAGAAGGCGCGGAGCCGATATCCGGTACGGGGGCGGCCTCCGATCCAGGAGAGGAGCCGGGCCACCTGGTCAGGGCTGAGCAGAGAACGCTTGTCGATCGCCACTGCGGTCTTGGTCGCGGCACCCTCCTGCCTGCCCTTGGGCAGCAGGTTGACCTGAAGCACCTTCTGGCGGATCGCGTACTTCACGACCACATTCATGATCCGCCGGTCGCGGTTGACCGAACTGGCAGCCGTCGGCGACCCGTCGAGCAGCGTGCCCAGCGCGAGCATGACGCGGTCGACGTACTGAGTGTCTTCCAAGGACTGCACGGGAAGGGAGTTGCGCCGGACCCAGGAAAGGACAGACGCCACCTCCGGCGGGGCCGCCTCGCGGCGCCCCGCGTTGAAGGCGTACTCACGCAGCGCCGTACGGACCTCCACCGGATCGAACCGCTCGGGCAACTGGGCACGCAGAAGTGCGAGGGTGACCTTCGTCAGGGCCCTCGCCGTGCTCTTGCGGTTGTTCGCCGAGATACGCGGCCACTTCATGTCGACGTACTGGAGCGCGAACTCGTACCAGCTGACCTCGGCCGCCGGCGCCGCGTGGGACACGGGCCGACCGGTCTCGCTGTCGAAGGGCTCGCCGTTGTTCGCGGCGGTGAGGAGCGATGCGCGAAAGGAGTCGGCGAGGGCGGCGCGCGTCTTGTAGCTCTCACCGCGCCGCTTCCCGTCAACGGACCAGCGGACGGTGTAGGTGGTGCCGCGCTTTCCCTTGTAGACCTCCATGTCGTACATACGGACCTTGAATGACCTCTGCTTCACGCGTGGTCCTCGCAGTCGGCGAGCCAGTTCTCCAGGTCGCCGCGGCGGATGTGCAGGGCCCCGTTGGGGAGACGTATGCAGCGCGGCGCCCGCCCCTTCTGGCGCCAGTCGTAGAAGGTCGACCGCGCGATACGCAGCTCGGAGGAGAGTTCGTCGACGGTCAGCTTTTCTCCGGAGAGCCGGCCGGCGGAAGCCCTACGGCTACCGACCTCGGCCGGGTGCGTCAGGGCAGGGGGTATCAAGGGAGGGCGCAACAGGGAATTCCTTTCGGCATGGCGCACGAGGACGCACATGCGGGGAGAGATGACGCGGCTGCTCCACCACAGGCAGCCGCGGGGTACTCCCACAACGATCCGGAGAATCCCCGGTTTGGCTGACCGGGGATCCCCTGCTATAAGACCCGGTGCAGGCGCCGCACACCCCACTGGCGAGTTCCTCGACGAGGCCTCGCGAGGATGCATCGAGGGCTCGATCGTCCCATTGATCCGCAATTCGACATTCGCGGATCCACTGCCCGTTGGAGTACCGGGCCGGTCGTACCCATCGCGCCCCCGCAGACGGCCAGCTCCGGACACATACCGAGAACTCGCAGGTCAGTAGGCATTCGACGAGCCCTCGTCGAGGGTTCGCGAGGAATATGCGTCTGGATCTAGGATCTTGGATCCTGGATCATTCCTTACGGGGCGCGAGCGCCAGCGCGGTCCATCGCCCCTGAATGAGCAAATGCATCCGCCCCTTGTGGGAGCTGGACTATTTGGCCAACCGGGGATCCGGCCTTACGGTTATGAACATCCACCACACCTCATAGCCGCTATGGCACTTTGCGGCAGCCCCGTCGGGCGCGTACCGACCTTTCTCCCCTCCCCCGAGGGCAGGAGGCCCGCGCACCTCGATCGGGCCCCAGATCGACGCTGAGGGATTCCACCAGGAACGGGCCCCGCCGACGGATCAGGTGGAAGTCATTCCGCGCGGGCCACACGCAGGCCGTCCCGGTTTCCATGAAGGGTCCGGTCCCCAGTACCGGCTCACCGCCGATCAAGTCCACTGCCGACACCCCCGGGTCCCAAGGGGTCGAGGCTCGGTCCCCAAGCAGTCCCGCTGCTGACGGGGACCGTCCACAGTGCATCGGGGACCGAGTGTCGGGATGCCTGGATGACCGCACGGGAACGGGGACCGGGACCGGAACGGGGACCGGGACCGGAACGGGCCCCCCGCTAGTCAGCCTGGAAATCGACGTTCCCGCAGCTCAAGTCAGCGGCACCCTAGAACTACGGGGGAACCGGGGACCTAGCGGGGACCAGGCGACCGGGATCAACTCCGGTAACCGAACAGCCAACAAGCCGTTCATGAATGGCGTCCATAGCGGCGACTCGCGGCCCAGAGTGCTGGGGACCGTTCAACACGGGACCGTCCAAGGACCGGGCACCTGTTTGGAGGCTCGGTCCCCATCCGGGTCCCGGAGGCTCCTAACGCCTCCCGGCCACCTCTCAGGCCGACGCCAACCAGACCCACGCCATGCCCGGCGGAGTCTGGGGACTGCGGCCGTCGACCAGGCGTCACCAAACCACCCTCACCTGCCCTGACCAGCATGAGGGTGGCCAGAAGGAGGCTTCGCCCCTTCTGCCATCCGACCCGCTCACACAACGCCATCACAAGAGGAGATCCGCATGCCAGACCCGCACGGCCCCGAAGCCACCACCAACCCGCAGTCGAAGAACTCCACCCCAGCTTCAGACGCAGCAAGTTGGAGGTTCGGACACTCCCCCGTCGGGGGCGCGTCCGAACAGGAGCCCGCCCCGGGGGTGGCGGGCTCCGTCCCACGCCAGGGGGCACGGGACGGGAAGGCTGCGGCCGAGGGCGGACCGCAGCCTGCGAAGCGCCGGGGCAAGCCCCGTGCCCGCGCCAAGAAGCAGCGCCCCGCACTCAGCGTCCGTCTGAGCGAAGCCGAGCGCGCACTCGTCTCCGCCGGCGCCGATGCCGTCGAGATGACCGAGGCCGGCTTCGTCGCGCACAGCGCACTCGCCGCGGCCCGCGACCTGAACCGCACCGCTGCCGTCATCGCCACCGAGCAGGACGTCCTCATCACCCTGTTCACCCTGCGCCGCCAACTCGGCTTCGCCAACAACAACCTCAACCAGGCGGCCAAGGTCCTGCACCTGGGCATCACCCCCGAAGGACTCGACGACACCATCGCCGCCGTCCACCGCGCCGCCGAGAACATCCACCGCGTCACCGCCCGCATGACCAACCCCGAAGGAACCCAGACCGCTTGATCCCCTCCATCCACAAACAGGGCGCCAGCACCGCCGGTCTGATCGCCTACCTCTACGGCCCCGGCCGCGCCGAAGAGCACGTCGACCCCCACCTGGTCGCCTCCTTCGACGGCCTCGCCCCCGACCCCGGCCGCGACCCCGGTGCCACCGAGCAAGGCCTCCAGCAGCTCCTCGACGAACCCCTCCACCTCCTCCCCGAGGACACACGACCGGACAACCACGTCTGGCATGCCTCGGTCCGTGCCGCCCCCGGCGACCGCATGCTCACCGACGCTGAGTGGGCGGACATCTCCCGCCGCGTCATCGCCGCCACCGGCATCGACCCCGGCGACGGGGAGGGCTGCCGTTGGGCGGCCGTCCGCCACGCCGACGACCACATCCACCTCATCGCCACCCTCGTACGCGAAGACGGCCACAAGCCCGACCACCACCGCTCCGGCAAACGCGCCCAGGCGGAATGCCGTCGCATCGAGGCCGCCTACGACCTGCACCGCGTGGCGCCCGGAGACGGGACCGCGGCCAAGCGCCCCACCAGCGCCGAACGCCACAAAGCCCAGCGCCAGGGCCGGGACCGTACGGCCCGCGAGGAACTGCGCGAGACCGTCCGCCGCGTCGCCGCGGGTACCGGCTCGGAGGCGGAGTTCTTCGATCACCTCGCTTCAGCCGGCCTCCTCGTCAAGCGCCGGATCGCCCCCTCCGGTGACACCCTCGGCTACACCGTCGCCCTGCCCGAGGACCGCAACAAGGACGGAGCACCCGTCCACTACTCGGGGTCCAAACTCGCGCCCGACCTCTCCCTGCCCCGCCTCCGCGAACGCTGGACGGGCGCACCCACCCGGCCGACGCCCGCCCAGGCAAGCCGTCCCGCAACCGCTCGCCGCCACGCCACGGGAGCCGTCTGGCAGGCCGTTCTCCTCATCGATCACGGTGACGACGGGACCGTAGCCGCCCAGCTCGCCGCCGCCGGCGAAGTCCTCGACGCCCTCACCAAGACCTCCGCCGCCCACACCCGCACCCAGCTACGGCAGGCAGCCACAGCCTTCGAGCGGGCGGCCCGCTCCCACATCCGGGCCGAACGCGGCCAGGACCAGGCCCTGCGCCAGGCTGCCCACGATCTCGTGCACAGCGGTCCGGCCCTGGGGCGGGGCGAAGACGGTGCCACGGCCGCGATGCTGATCGACATGGCGTTCTTCCTCGCCGTGGCTGCATCCGCCTGGCACGCCAAGAAGAACCACGCCCAGCAGGCCGTCTCCGCCCTCCAGGCAGCCGACCATCTCCGGGCTGCCTACGAAGCCGCCGCGGCACAGCCCATGGCCCTCCTCCAGCAGCGGGGCCGACGCATGCCCCGACCCCTGCAGCACCAGCAAGCGGCAGCCCTGCACCACGCCGTCCCCGACCTGGCGGAACAGATCCTGGCCGAACCCGGCTGGCCCGCCCTGGCGGCCACCCTCGCCGACGCCCAGGCCGCAGGCCACAGCCCCGCCGACCTGGTCGCCGAAGCCACCCAGCGCCGGGAGTTGGGCAGCGCCGCCTCCATCAGCGACGTCCTCGTCTGGCGGCTCCGGCACCTCGCGCAGCTACCCGCCGACCCCAGTAGCGCGCCTGTCGGCACGGTGCGCACCGGCAGCATCCAGGCCCCGGCGTACATCGCGCAGACGACCGTCAAGTCCGCCAGTGACAACGCCCGCCGCCGCTGAGACAACCGACAGCAGCACCTCTTATATCCGACGATCCGGGATTATCGAATTCCCGGATCCTGCGGAGCATTGAAGGCACGACCAGCAATCACCCCGCAAGGAATCCCCCCATGCCCAGACCGAATTCCGCACCGGAGTCGTCGCGCCCCATGGGCGGCACGAGCCTCCAGGCCTGACCCGCCGCCCCCGACTGACCCCTCGGCCCAGGGCGCCCGACCGCCCAACTGCGCCTTGCCTGCCCCCAGCGGTCGGAGCGAGCGGCGGAATATAGCCGACGATCCCCGGTCAGCCAAACCGGGGAATCTCCAGACACTTGAAACAACACCCCTTCCCGCACACTTTCGAGGAGCACTCGCATGCCTGAAACCGATATCCGACCCACCGTCGTCGCCCTCCTCTGCGACTCGAACTTCAAATACCGGCGCGACACCAAGACCTGGTCCCACATAGACGGCCGCCCCTTCACCAAGGAGGAGCAGGCCGCCGCCTGGAGCGCCACCCGCTACGAGTTCGAAGAGTTCGCCGGCCAGCACACTCGGTACATGGAGTACCTGCGGACCCTGGAGGAAGCCCCAGACGCACTCCAGCGGTTCCTCGCCCCGTTCATGGAGCGGCTGACGAGCAAGACCCTCGGCAATGCCGTCGAGCTCATGAGCGAAGACGAGAGGGCCGAGCTCGAACGGCTGCTTGGCCTCATGACCGAGGCCCCTCGGCCCTTCACCGCATACACCTTCTGAGCAACGCCACCGGGGCCAACGCGACTCAGCATTGGCCCCGGTGGCATGTCTCACGGGCGTTCGGCCTCGGTGCGGATTGCTGGGGCCAGGAGTTCGACCGCCTCCAGCCAGGGGAAGCGGTCGGCACCTCCGCCGGACTTGGGAGGGTGGGGCTGGTAACTGCTGACCAGGACGCCCATCTCGCGGAGCTCGGCCAAGCTTCTCTGGTACGCCCGGTGAGCGGCGAGGGCGCTGTTCACGTACGGGAGGACCACGGTCGGGACTCCCATGCCGGTGGCCTCGCACAGGATGCCGAGGGCGAGGTTGTCCGCGAACCCGGCCGCCCACTTGTTGACCGTGTTGAAGGTGGCCGGTGCGACGGCGATGGCCTCGGCCGGCGGGAACGGCCTTGCCTCGCCGGGTGAGCGCCACGCCGAGCGGATCGGGTACCCGGTCTGGGCCTCGACAGCCTCGGCATCCAGGAAGCCGAGCCCCTGGGGTGTTGCGACCACACCCACGTCCCAGCCCCGCTCCTGTGCGGCGCTGATCAATCTGCCGACATCGTCAGCCACCCCGGCCGCGCACACGACGACGTACAGGAAGGGCTTGCGCTGCGGCTCGGTCACGCGGGTACTCCCAGTCGGCGGCTGAAGTGGTGGAGCTCTGGCAGCGTACGACGGCGGTCCCGGGCGGCCATGTCGGCGACCAGTTCGCGGACAGCGGGTCGGCGTACGTCCTGGGCGGCGCAGGTCTCCGCGATCCGCAAGGCCTGATAGCCGTCGGCGAGACGACCCTGCTGTGCGTAGGCACGGGCTGTCTCGATCCAGAGGGCAGCTCGGCGCTCGGGGACCGGAATGTGGCGGCGCATGAGCGGGCGGGCCGCGTCGAGGGCGATGCCGGCGTCACCGAAGGACACGGCGGCGCTGATCTGGTGCAGCGTGACATTGGTCGGGCTGAAGTTGGCCCAGACGTCCGGCTCGTCCAGGGCGACGTACTGGGCCACCTCTTTGGCTTCGGCGACGAACTCGCTGGTCGCGGCTCGGTCGCCGGCGCGGCTCGCGGCCGTGACTCCGCGAAGCAGGAGCAGGCCGAGGACGGCGAGATGGTGCGGAGAGCGGCGGTCGTACGAGCCGGTGAGCTGGGAAGCGGTGTGCTGGATCAGCGTGACCGCCTGGCGAGCGTGCTGCTCGCGCACCAGGACGTGCGCCTGGAGCCGGACGCTGGCAGCGAGGACGAGCGGGTCACCGAAGCGTTCTGCCTCGGCCATGGCCCGGCCGACGGCGAGCCACGCCGTACCCGCGTCTCCCCGCTTGAGGAAGAGGCTGGCCGAGGTCTGGTAGGCAGTGGCCAGGAAGCGGGACACCTCCTCCGGCTGCCCTGAACTGCGGGCCGCTTGGCGCAGATCCGTGATCAGGCCGGGAAGCGTTCGCTCCAGCTCCGCGTAGTCGCATGTGGTCAGAAGCTGCCTCACGTTCATGGCTCGCTGCCGAAGCTGTTCCGCGGAGGGCGACTCGCTCGTCGAAGACGGCAGTGCGCCGGGAAGCAGGGCCTGGACCAGGGCCGGATGCGCCTCCGCCACGGGTGCGGGGTTAGCGAGCATGGTGACACTGGCGGCAAGCAGGGTACGGCGGCGCAGCATGTCCTCTGTCTCCGGATCGTCGGGCTCGGCTTCCAGGGCGGTCTCTGCCAGCCCGAGGTGGGCCGGCGGGATCCGCAGGACGCGGGCGACTTCTCGGAGGACTCGGATGTCCTCGGTTCCGCGCCCGCCCTCCAGGCGGCTGATCTTCGACTGGTGGTAGCCCAGATCGGCGGCCACGTCCGCTTGTGAGCGGCCCCGTAAGACCCGCGCTTGGCGGAGCAGCTCACCGATGCGGTGTGCCTCGCCCTGTGTGTCGGCCATCTGCGCCACGGCCCCCTCTGCCGAGACCGATCCTGCCTGCTCAACCAAGCCTAGCGGCCGGGAACTTGCCCGCCATGCACAACCTGCATAAGCGATGCAGCGCCCGCACAGGACATCGCGGAGCCCGTCCACGAACCGGTTGCCTGGTGGAACCGCACCCCTCCAGGAGGAGTTGATCGTGGCACTCACCCAGGCCTCTGCATCGAACCCTGAGGTGATCGCCGTACGCCCTGGGAGCCCGCTGTCCGGCTCCGTCAGCGTCGACGGTTCCAAGAACGCCGCCCTGCCGATGCTGGCCGCAGCGGCGGCCGTGCGACGGACGGTTCAGCTGGACAACGTCCCGGCCAGCGCCGACGTCCAGTCCATGCTGGCACTGCTCCAGGGAGCCGGCTGGCATGTCGCTCAGGCCGTCGGGCAGCAGGGCAGCCTGCTGGTCATGGCACCGGAGACCGCACCCACTGCTCCCGATCTGGGCCGTGCCGCGGGTATCCGGGCCTCCTACTACCTGGTGCCCGCCCTTCTCGCCGTACAGGGCAGCGCCCGGCTGCCCTGGCCCGGTGGCTGCCGGATCGGGGAGCGCGGGATGGACCTGCACTTCAAGGTCTACGAGGCGTTCGGCGACCGCGTGACCGTCCAGGACTCCGGTTACATCGTCGAGGCCGGTGAACGGCGTACCGGCGTGGTCTCCCTCGAACTGCCCTTCCGGTCGCGCGGCGCGACGATCGCCGCCGTGCTCCGTGCGGTCGTCTCCGGCCGGGCCTTGCGCCTAGGTCTGCCGAACCTGTCGCCGGAAGTCCTCGCTGTGCTGGACGCCCTCGGCTCGCCGGGTTGGGAGGCCCGGGTCAGTGAGCAGGTCCTCGACTTCAGGGCAGGAGCGATCCCCGCCGAGCTCCCCGCCTGGCGCGTACCGGGCGACAAGATCGAGGCGGGGACCCTGGCCTGTGCCGTGGCCGCCACCGGGGGCAACGCTCGGATCGAGGGCATCCGCGGGCGCGACCTCGTGCCGTTGCAGGCCGCGCTCCAGCGTCTGGGCATCCCTACCTCGGTCCGAGACGAGGCCCTCCTCGTTGACGGCGGAAACGCCCGGCCGACAGGTCAGCCCTTGCGGGCCATCGCCACCCTGTCGCCGGGCGGCCTGGACGCGGACTTCGAGCCCCCGCTGATGGCCCTCGCCCTGAGCCAGCCCGGCACGCACCTGTTCGCCGATTCGATCAACCCGGGCCGCCACGGCAACCTGCTTCCTCAGCTGGCCAGGCTCGGCGCCAAGATCGAGGAGATCTCGCCCACCGAGTGCCGGCTGACCGGGCCGCAGCACCTGACCGGCGCCGGTGTCGAGGCCACGGACATCCGCACCGGATCCGCCCTGATGGTGGCCGCTCTGACCGCCCGCGGGGTCACCACCCTCGGCGGCGTCGACCAGCTCCGCCGAGGCCACGCCGACCTGCCCGGCAAGCTCCTCCACCTCGGCGCCGACATCTGTGAGGTCACCCCATGACCGCGAGCCGTTCGGTGCGCCAGATCATGGCCACCACCGACGTCCACTCCGCCCTCGGCGCGGGCGACCTGCTGCTCGGCCACCTTCACCAGTCGCGAGCGGACAATCTCCTGGTCGACTGCGGTGACTTCTTCGAGGGCACCGGCTACTACCCACTTGGCCAGGGCGCCCTGGAACGGGAAATCCTGCTCAGCCTGTACGACGTCATCGCGCCGGGAAACCACGGCTGGCCGCACTACTTCGAGCCGGTGCTCCACCGGCGGACCGTGTGCGCGAACACGGTCGACACTGCGAGCGGCAACTCCCTCTTCCAGCGCCTGCGCATCGTGGAGGTCGCAGGTCGGCGTACAGCCGTCACCGGGGTGATCGGTCTCCAGGCGTTCGACTCGATCCCCGTCGGCCAGGGGTCCGGACACCGGGCAACCGACCCGGTGCAAGCGCTGCGCGAACTGATGCTCGCGCACCACCACGAGGTCGACTCCTGGGTGCTCCTCAGCCACTCCGGCTTCGAGGAAGACCTCAAGCTCGCCGAAGCCTGCCCCTTCCTGGACGTCATCTTCGCGGGCCACTGCCACAGCCGGCACACGGGCCCTGCCCGCGTCGGCAACACGGTCGTCCTCAAGGGCCGCGAACTCGCCGTCGGCTACGCCATCGCGGCGCCCGGTTCCGCCGGCTGGGTCGGACGTACGGCCCTGTTCCCAGACTCCGCCGAGGCCGTAGCACCGGACCTGCCGCTTGAGCTGGCCTCCTTGCGGGACCGCATGGCCACGGTCGAGGCCCAGCTGGCAGAACCCCTCGGACGGATCGCGAAGCCCTACCGGAACCACCAGCTCGATCGCCGGGCCCTCCTCCAGGCCGTCGCCGACCGGCTCCGCAGCGGACTGGGCAGGGCGGCGGTCGTCCTGAACGAGACCACCGTTCGCACGACCCTGCTCGGCGAGGTCCTGACCACGGGTGACCTGCTGACCATCGAGCCGTTCGCGAACACCCTGGTCGAGGCCCGCGTCGCGCCGGCCCACCGCCACGATCCCGAGGCCCTCATCGGGCACCTCGCCGAACGGGTCGGCCCACTCGTCACCTCTCCCGACCCCCTTCCGGCCGGGCTGACGAGCGTGCTGACCACCGACTACCTGGCCGACATCTGCCTCGGCGGCCGCACCCACCCCGCCGGCCTCGGCCTCGGTTCGGCGATCCGGAGCATGCTGACGAACGGAGACGACCAGTGATCCTGACCGGCCCCGAGATCACGTCCGCGTCGCAGGACGGGCGGTTGCGCATCAATCCGTTCCTGCCCACCCAGGTCAACCCGAACAGCTACAACGTCCGCCTCGGACCGCTCCTTCTCACGTACACGGAGGAGGTCCTGGACTCCCATCGCCCCAATCCCACGCGCCGCATCCAGATCGGTGACGACGGTTACACGCTGCAGCCCGGCGAGCTCTACCTGGGGCACACCCAGGAGGAGGTGGGCTCCGACTGCTTCGTCCCGCTGCTGTTCGGCCGTTCCTCCGTGGGCCGCCTCGGCCTTTTCGTCGAGATCACCGCACCGATCGGGGACATCGGGTTCCACGGCCAGTGGACGCTGATGCTCACCCCGACCCGCCCCGTCCGTGTCTACGCCGGGATGAGGATCGGGCAGATCATGTTCTTCGTCTCCGAAGGCGCGGTGGACTTGTACGCGGGCAAGTACCAGGCGGCCTCCGGTCCCCAGTCCTCCGCCTACTGGCGCGACCTCGACGCGTCGGAGGCGGCGTCGTGATCCTGACCGGACGTGCCATCGCCGCGGCCCACGCCGCGGGCCACCTCGCCATCGACCCGTACGACCCGAGGCGCCTCTCCCCCAACGCGTACGACTGGCGACTGGGAAGCACCCTCCGCGTCTGCGAGGGGGACCTCGACGCCGCCGCTCCCACCGCCTTCCGCGAGCTTGCCCTCCCCGACGACGGATACGTCCTGGAGCCCGGCCACCTCTACCTCGGCCACACCCTGGAGCGCACAGGCTCCGAGACCTACGCCCAGCTCCTCAACGGCGACCGGACTACCGGATCCCTCGGCATCTGAGTCCACGTCTCCGCGCCGCTCGGGCACCAGGGCCACGCGATCCGCTGGACCCTAGAGATCCGAGCCACCCGCCCCGTACGCGTCCGGCCCGGCATGACCTTCGGCAAGCTCGTCTTCCTCCGCGCCCACGGCTCCCCCGCCAGCTACCAGCAACACGGCCTCAAGTACCGCACCAGCGAAGGCATCGAGACGTCACGCCTCTACGAGGAGAACCCCGGAGGCCGTCGATGAATGCCCTCGTCGCCACCGCCCTCGACCTGCTGTACCCCAGCCCCGGCGGCAGCGTCGAACTCTTCCTCGACCTCTACACCGGCGCACAACCCGCCATCCCCGCCCGTGCCTTCATGCTCGCTCCCGACGGTCCCCGACCCCGCACGCCCGCCGGCCTCGACCTCCTCCACGCTTCGGGCAAGTCCATCACCGGACCCGCCTTCAGCCGGTACATCACGAACCTGCGCCACGCCATGGCGACAGCCATCGACCCACGTCAGATCGGCATCCTGCACCTGCACCACCTCGCCTTCGGCGCCACCCCCGCTCTCCTGCGGGCGCTGCCCGCCCACCCGCGGATCGCGTTCGTCCACGGAACCGACCTGCTGTATGCCGAGAACCACAGCACCCAGCTCCGCGTCCTGCGCGAGGCCGCCTCCGAAGCCGACGCGATCGTCGTCCCCACCGGTGCCATGGCCGACCGCCTCCTCAAGCTCACTCCCAAGACGGACAGGCGCAAGATCGAGAAGATCCCCTGGGGCGTCCCCGACCACCTCCTCACCAGCCCACCACCCCGACCCGCCCGGCGCCCCGCCAGCCATCTGCGAGTGCTCTTCGCCGGGCGCCTCAGCTCCGAGAAGGGGCTCGAACCCCTCCTGCAAGCCATCTCGGCCACCCCCTCGGTCGAACTGAGCATCGCCGCCCCGCGCGCCCAGTTCCACGACCTCACGCCGGTCATCCGCCAGCATGGCGTCCACGTCCGCTACCTCGGCTGGTTCCGCCGGCAACAGCTCTGGAAGGTCTTCGCCGACCACGACGTCCTTGCCGTACCCTCCACCACCCTGGAGGCCATGGGGCTCGTCGCGCTCGAAGCCCAGGCCTGCGGACTCCCTGTCCTCTACCAACCGGTCCCCGGACTCAGCGAAGCCCTCTCCGGCAGCGGCCTGGCCACCGACTTCACCAACGCCACCACCGCAGCCCACGATCTCCACCGCCTGCGCACGACCCCCGGCCTCCTGGAGATGCTCCGGGCATCCGGCCGCACCAACGCCGCCCGCTTCCCTCTCAGCACCACCGTCGCAGCCATCTCCGACCTCGGCCGACGGCTCGCCTGACCCCGCCTGTGGCGCAGCGGGCACTGCCCTCGCCGCGTCACTAACCTGGCCAGTGGACCACCCGCGACCCACGACGATCGGGAGACCATGACCCACACCACCGACCGGATCGAAGACCTCCTCCAGACCGGCGTACGCGACGAGGTCTACCCCGGCGCGGTGTGGGCGGTCGGGGACGCCGACGGCATCCAGGCCAGCGGAGCCGTCGGCCTCCTCGACCCCACCCGGCCGGACGAGCCGATGCGGCTGGACACCGTCTTCGACGTGGCCAGCCTCACCAAGGTCCTTGCCGTCTGGTCAACGATCGGCACCCTCGTGGAAGAGGGGAAACTGCAGCTCCACGCCCCCCTCGGCGCCTTCTGGGACGAAGTCGTGGGTCACCCCCTGGCCGAGGCCACGACCCATCACCTGCTCACCCACACCGCCGGGCTGCCCCTGCGTGCCAACCTCAAGAACCTCTACGGCACCGACCCCCAGGACATCCGCGACGGGGTCCTCCACGAGGCCCTCCACCGCCCGCCCGGCGAGGCCGTCGAGTACACCGACCGAGCCGCCCTCATCCTCGGCTACCTCGCCGAGCACCTCGCCGGCCAACCCCTGAACCAGCTCGCCACCGACCGGATCTGGCGCCCACTGGGCATGACCGGGACCCGCTTCGGCCCCCTCCCCGACGCCGAGGCGGCCCGCTGCGCCCCCACCGAGTACGACGACACCACCGGCACCCACCTCAAGGGCACCGCCCACGACTTCTCCGCCCGTCTCCTCGGCGGCGTCTGCGGCATCGCCGGCACCTTCTCCGTCCTCGACGACCTCGCCCTCTTCCTCCGCCACATGCTCGCCCCCACCCAGGCCGCCTTCGGTCCCACCTGGATCAAGGACTCCCTCCGCCTCCACACCGGCGACCTCACCCCCGCCCGCGGCCTCTTCTGGCACCGCGCCCCCGGCACCGACCCCACCCAGGACATCTGGGTCCACTACGGCTTCACAGGCACAGGCATGTGGATCAGCCCGGCCCAGAACCGCTGGGCCGTCCTTCTAACCAACAAGCTCCGCCTCAACCGCGACCGCGAGCCCCTGACGGCTGTCCGCAACGCCTTCCGGGCAACCGCCTTCGACACAAACGATCCGCAGAAGAGGTAGGCGGGTCGAAGGCGGCCAGCTCGATCCCTCGCCTGGCGGAGCTTCCGCCTGGCCGCCGAAGCCGGCGACCCGGAGCTGTCGGCGACCGCGCTCCGCGGCTTCACGGTGCAGTGCGTCGACCTCGGCTACCGGGCCGAGGCCGTACGGCTCGGCGAAGCCTGCGTGGAGTACGGCCGCAACCTCGACAGCCCGCGCGCCGCCGCCCAGGACGACGACCGCCGCATGGCCACCAAGCACCTTGCCATGTCCGAGGCAGCCATCGGCAAGCCGACAGCCGCGGGCGGAGACTCCTGGGCCGCGCACTACGCCCCCGGCCGCTGGGCCCACGAGTCCGGCATGATCCTCTCCCGCCTCGTCGACCTCGACGCCGCCGAAGAACACCTCCACCTCGCCCTGGACATCCATGGCCCCGACCGCCACCGCACCCGCACCCGCACCCGCACCCGCACCATCGTCCTCGCCGACCTCGGCGGCGTACGCCTACGCCAAGGCGACGTCGACGGCGCCATGGCCAATTGGCGCGACTTACTCGACTGCTCCGACGGCATCCGATCCGTCAAGGTCCAGGCTGCCCTCCAAGACATACGCGTCCGACTGCGGAGGTACAGCGGAGTCCAGGAGGCCCAAGAACTGCGCGAGCGAGCAGCCCGTCTCGGGGTGTAACCCAGTCCGGCCGCCATATCTACGTAACCCGATGATCTTGCCTCACACCATCTCAGAGGGCGAGCCTCACGCGGCCTGCCCCCAAAGTCGTGCTGTTCGTCTACGCGGAGCCATCCGCACCGTCAATCAATACCGCTGCTCACAGAGCAGGAAACGTGGCCCTATCCGTAGAGGGCTAGCGGACAATCTGCCCATATCCGGCCACCGATAGATGAGTCGTCGACGCAAACACGGTGAGCTATGACATGACCCGAGAAGCAACAAGGAAAGCATCCGGGAGCTCAGTTACGTAAATTCTCAATCCGGCGAGAAATCCAACGATCCAATCGGCCAGTACTATTCTCCGCAGCGACACATTCACCTGTTGGAAGAATGGCCAGCTGGCATTTCTTTGCGATTAGCTTCAGATCTTTTCCAGACGAAGCGACAAGGCGGGTTTCCAGCAGGCGGTTGCGTACATCACCAAACGATACACCTCGCGACTTTAGCCATTCGATCATCTCGGGGTCATCAGAACGAACCTCCCCTCCTTGACACAGCCGCGTAAGCAGAACAAATTCCTCCTCTCCGATAAAATTCGGGCTCCACTGCTCCGTCGCCGAAGCAGCATCAAGCGCCTTGCTATCAGCGTCAATCACTTGAACTTGCCAGACACCTCTTCCATCGATGCGGGCAGCACGACAGGTCAGCAGAGTCCTGGCGATCTCAGTCTCAAGATCCTCTCCCCAAACACTGCCCCCGAGTCCATACACCTCATCCAGTCGTGTCCAAATGAACTCCAGCAACAGCCTGAGCGGATTTTCCGGCGTCGAGAAATAAAACGGCCACCATCCATCGATCGGAGGCGTCATGAACGGTCGACCATTGGCCTTAACAAGGGAGTATCCACCCGAAACGACCAACTGAGGGAAATTCACCGGACCGAATCCAGCATTCCCGGCATTCTGCTCCAGGTAGCTCGCCATCGACTTTCGAAACGCCCGCTCGCTCTTGAAGCCATGCATCCCAAGGATTACTCGAACCGAAGAAATCTGCTCCATAAGAAGGGTTTGCAGTAGAGCATCCTCCTCGTAAGAGAGCGCGACAGCCCTCTCCCCATCCCACGCCAACTTCCCAGTCATCTCTGCAAACGTTCTGACCGACGGGGCCATATTTCGATCTGGCTCGTCCGTCACCTCGTCATCACCCTGATAGTAGGCTTGCTCGATATCGCTAACTGCATTAAGTTGGGCAAACGCATCGCGAAGCTCGGCCGAGTAGAGGTTCTTCTTAACTTCGACGACGGCAATAATATCTTTAACGTGCCACACGTAAGAGTCTGTATACGGTAGCCTCTCCCCCTCACCACGAACCACCATGCAATCAAGTTGACCAGATACGCGACTGCGGCCATCGCGAGCAAATCCGGATACCACTCGCAACCCCAATCCGTCCGGAAGGGCTCGATTCAACACATCCGAAGACAACCCTTCATACATGTCTCCAATTGTCGGAGCATGCTTTACAGGGGCATCGTCAAGCTTAGGGAGCTCGTCTCGGATAATGGCCGACAGAAGGTCGGAAACTGTGCGAATCACTAGACCTCATCTACAAGTTGACCCGATTTATGCGCCCGAGAGCATTAACGAAGGAATTCGTTTGTAGCCAGTGACTCACCAAGATAAACCACCGGCACACGACCGCGTCAGGGTCCGCTCCGCCGGATCCACCCGGCCGGCTCGTTGAACCAAGCCATGGTTGAGGCAAGAACCCGAGCCCAGGTTGTCGAGACCGTCCGCCCCATCTGCAACGACATCAAGAAGCCTGTCGAGGGACTGATCACGGAGATCACCCCCGCCTCGTCCGACTGGCCGCTCGCGGGCGCAATCTCGGGTATCTGCGGTCTACCCTCGGCAACAACTCGAGGACGATCCGGGCGACTTACACCGCCTGCCGGGCACCAACAGCAAAGGCGTGCCCCAACCGTGCCCTTAAGGGCGGTCAACAGCGGTCAGGACGGATCCAGGAACGGACCCCGGAAGGTGCCCAGTAGGGTGCGTTTACGCAGGTCAGGACTCATGTGGGTGCGTTCCGCGCAGTAGATTCCCAAGCTTATAAAGCGAGTTCGATTCTCGTCATCCGCTCTTGCGAGAGGGCCCAGGTAAGCGACCTGGGCCTTTCTTCGTTGTCTAGACCTCTTGGGGTCGGCGTGCCACTCGCGTGCCATAGGAGACCTCGCATGAGGTCAGGGCGCTGGGTGGCAGGCAGCATGATCCGAAGCCCACCCCGCCGTACGTGCGATTGGGTGATGACGCAGTGATCGTGGATCTGAGCAACTACGAGCTGGTGTGGCCGATATCGCTGTTCGTGTCGTAAGGGGAACGGGTCCTGAGGACCAAGGGCTCCCAGCCCTCGCGGGAAGAACACGTGGAGTGCTCCTGACGAAGGCCCTGGTCGGATCGACAGCCGTGACGGACTCTCAGGGAGTCGAGACTCAACATTCCGGCTGGGGCCCCACGAGGGAAAGCCGGTACAGAGGAGACACCCGGGCGGACTGGTTCTCGGAACTCATGAGCCGTGCTTCGGAGATCCGGCCGCAGTCACGCCTTGACCGTACTGGCCTCAGTGCCAAGGGCGCGGCTCGTCTACCACCGGGAGCGCCCCGGCCCAGGCGTCCGCCAGCACCGTCGGCCATCGCCTGGGCCGGCCGACCAGACCCGCGACGGAGGGAACCTTGGCGATCAGGGGCATCAGCTGGGTGACGTCGTTGCGGTTTCCGCCGGTCAGCGACACGGCGAGCGGGATGCCCTGTCCGTCGACGAGGACGTGGTGCTTGCTGCCCGGCCGTACTCGGTCGACCGGGCTGGGCCCGCTTCTGGGCCGCGTCGAGCGGCCCGGACATGGCTTGAGTCGTTTCCCCGCCCGCGACCAGTCGAGCTGCCTGGCCGACAGCAGCTTCTTCAGCAGGACCAGGCGGAGCCGGTCCCACACACCGGCCTCGCTCCACGCGGCAAACCGCCGCCAGCACGTCATCCCCGAGCCGAAGCCGAGCTCCTGCGGCAGGTACTCCCACTGGATCCCGGCATGGAGCACGAACAGGATCCCGCACAGAGCCTGCCGGTCCGGCACCCGAGGCCGCCCGCCAGCAGCTTCGACGCCGGAACCGGAACCGGGAACAACGGCACGACCGGCGGCCGGCGACCACAGTTCGGCCGCGACGACGGCGACGAGGGTCTGGCCGCCCCAGTGGGGAGGGAAGTTGGCCGGCCCGGGAGAGTCGGCCTGCCGCACGGGGCCACCCGGGCGGGGGAGGCGGAGACCAGGGTCTCCGCCTCCCCCGTTGCGGCTCAAGGTGCCGAAGACCGTTACCCAGGGTCGACAGGGCGAGCGAACCCACCACCTGCCGCATGGTGTTGAGCAGGAGGGGGGAAGCGCACCCGACCCTTTCGGTTCGACGTCGGACAGCGCCGTGATGGTTGGCGAGTTCGACAACTCCAGGGGCCCCGCCGCGGCGGGGCACTATTCAGGAGCGGCGCAACTCCACTGCCTTGGACTGCAGTTCCTTCATCATGGCGATGCTGTGGAGCATTTTCCGGAAGGCCGATGTGATCCTGCGTACAGGGCGGCGCATGAGGCGACTGGCGGCACCGATCATGTTGATCATGGCCATGCCCTCCTGGACAGAAGCCGATTCGATCTCGGCGCCCCAGTCCGTCAGGGCGATTTGCTCCAGCACTCCCTCCGCGTCCTCCGACCATTCGGCGCGAGGAGTGGTGGCCAGCCAGTCCAGGAACACCTGGAAGGCGGTGCAGGAGGTGCGCATGCGTTCGGCAAAGCGGTCCGCCGCAGCCTCCAGTTCTCCGGTCGGTCCCTCGATGGCCTTGGCCAGGCGGTTCACCACGGCCATCATCTTGTTCGCCGTGGCCCCGGAGTGGTTGACCCGGGTCATTTCCTCCCCGAGGAGCATCATGAGCTCAGCGAGGTCCGACATGGCCGCTTCCACGTCGGCCATGTCGTCGGCGAGCGCCTCCATCTGGGCCTCGGCCTCCACGATCAGATCGAACAGGCCGGGGAGGTTGTCGTCGGGGCCGCTTTCCGCTCCGGTCGCGGAGCCCGTCTCGATCGGGCCGTCCGTCCGCACCGGGTCCGCCGCCAGCACATCCAGCAGTTGCTTCCGGGCAGTCGCTGTGCCGTCCGGATGGGACAGGAAGGCCAGGCGGAGCACCGTCCGGGGGGTGGGACGGCACTCGGCGTCCTGGGTGACGTGGACGGTGCGCCGGCCGAGGGCGTGGCGCGCGCCGAGGGCAAAGGCCAGGTCCGGGTCGGAACCGCCGAGGTCCGCGACGACGACGTCCGCCTCAGTGAGCAGGTGCAGCAGCTGGTCCAGGGGCAGGCCGGCCTCGGCGAGGCTGCCCGCCCTCAACAGGGTGAGGCCGAGCTGTTCGCACACCGGGCGCACGATCTCCTCGTGGAGGACGGCGGACCGGTGCCGCTCCTCCGGGAGGCAGGGGGTGGCGGAGTAGGCGGTGGTCGCGGTCCCGTCGATGACGAGGCAGGTGGGCATGGTGGTTTCCTTTCGGTGGCGGTCCGGGAGTGGGGCCCTGCCGGCGGCCTCGACCGCCGGCAGGGCGGGAGAGGAATCAGTCGAAGAGCGTGAGTGCCACGCCGTCGGCGACCTCGTCGGCGAAGACGGGACGCTCCTCGATGCCCAGCGCGGCCAGCAGCTCCACGGTCCGCACCCGGTGGCGGCGGCCGACGGACACCGTGGGACAGGGGAACTCGTCTCGGGCGACCAACCGGTAGGCGGTGCCCATGCATATACCGAACGCCCGGGCCGCCGTGCGCAGGTCGACGCTCACCGGCAGGTCGAAGATCTCGCGGAAGGTGAGGGGTGTGTCGTGGCAGCCGCTCATCCCTCCCTCCCGACCCGGCGCAGGGAGAGGGCGGCGACCTGGCGGCCCCGTCCGGAGTACCCGACGCTCGTGGCCGTACCGGCCACGCCCCATGCACTGGCGAGAGCGCCGATCCGTACGCCTTCGACACGGTGCGCGGGTACGGAGATCCGCAGGCTCGCGGAGAGCCCCGAACGGCGCGGGGCCGGGTCGTAGTCCGCCCGCCAGACGTCGTCCCTGCCCGCGCCGGGGGGAGTACCGCCCGCGCGTTCCACGTCCTCCACCGCGTTCTCGCGGTGCGTGTCGCGCCAGACCTCCCAGGCGCGGGAGCAGGCCGACCGCAGCACCGCACTCCCGGGTTCCGGGTCCCGCGGGTCCAGCTTCGCCAGTTCTTCGAGGTAGCAAGTGACGAGCTCCGCCTCGACGTCCTCGCGGTCGGCACGGCGGGACCGGGTGATCCGGGATGCGTTGCCGCGCAGTCCCGGGAGCCCCAGCCACACCACCGCCTCCCGCCAGTCGGGCCCTCCGGTCCGGAAGCGCTCCGCGACTTGGTGCCACAGGGAAGCCCGTGCCAGGGAGCACGCGGTGCGGTCGTAGAGCAATACACGGGCCCGGTCCAGGGAAAGGGGTACGCCCGCCGGTTCTGTGCCGTCGAACAAACGCAGCGGGGGCGTCGGTTCGTTTCCGGCGCACCGGCGCTCGACGGTGGTGAGGATGCCGGGGCGAGAAAAGAAAGTCATGGGTCGCCTCCTGTTCAACCGGCCTGCGAGGCCGGGGTGTTGTCTCGCCAGGTCTTCAGCGCGCGGGCGGCGGGTGCCTTGCCGGGCATCGCGTCCGGGCCTCTTTCCACGGCCAGGAGCCAGCGGAGGACGCCGGGCTCCCGAGCGGTCACCAGCCCGTCGAGGAGCCGGGCGACCGCCCGGGACCGGCCCTTGGCGCCGACCGCCCCGGCGCACCAGGTGAGCAGGGCATCTCCCATGCCGGAGAAGGCGACCGACTCGTTCAGGGAGTGTCCGACGAGGTGGACGGCGACCGCCGCCGAGCCGGCGCGGGCCAGAGCCCGTCCGCTCCACCACAGGGAGTCGGTGCGGGCCATGACGGGAAAGGCACAGGCGGTCAGCAGGCCGGCCGTGCCGTCGGTCCGCGCCCAGTCCCGCATCCGGTGCAGGACGGTCACCCTGGTGGTGTGGTCGCCTCTTTCGAAGCGTCGTACGAGTGCCCCCTTGGCAGCCTCGAAGACGGAGAGGTCGTCCGGCCCGGCGCCCAGGGTCTCGACGAGCTGTTCCAGCAGTCGCAACGCCTGCTCGTCCCCGAGCCCCTCGGGCTCCTGGCAGGCGTACGCCACAGCGTGCTTCAAGGAGGCTTCGGGCGTGACGCTCCACAGGTCCAGCAGGTCGGCCGCCGTCTGTGCCACCTCCCGGTCCCGGAAACGTGTCGCCAGGCATCGCCCAGCCACCCGCGGGGCGGGGAAGACCGGAGTGGAGGCCAGCGCGGGCAGCAGTTCCAGGGACTTGCCGCTCGTGGCCTCCGCCAGAGCGGCGACGGCCCGGCCGGCCCGCTCGATCTGGTCCTCCTCCGGGCCGGGGTCGGCGAGCCAGGCGTGTACCACCGGCACGAGGTCCGCACGGTCCCGGCACAGGCTGTCCCACACGGCCCCGCTCACGGCGGGCCAGAAGAAGGACACCCTGTCGGTGGCCTCGTCATCGGCGCGGCTCACACGATGGGCTCCGAGGATCCGCAGGACTTCGGCTGGCGGCCTCGTCGGAGGCTCCTCGCCCGGATGACCGTAGGAGCTGGGACCCCGCATCCTGTCCGGGCCCGCCAGCCGCAGCAGTTCTCGCGCCCGTTCCATCATCACGGCACGGTGCAGTCCTCCGTAGACGCCGAGGGAGAGCAGACAGGCCAGGAGGGCGGGATCGCGCTGGGCCCGGGCCAGGATCTCGGGACCCTCGGCGCCGGCCAGGATGCGCATGAGCTCCCCCGGGGCCGGGCCGCCCGCCGCCCCCAGGCGCCGCAGGGTGGCCGCGGCCTGTGCGGCGTGGCGTGGCGGCAGGCCGTCGGGCAACAGCTCGTCGAGATCGCCGGGTTCCAGGGCCCGCAGCAACCGGGCGGGTACTGCCTCGTCGGGGCAGCCGTCCGCGAGGTGGGTGGTGAAGACCTTCCGGGGATCCGGCGGCCGGTGGCGCAGGACCGGCACGCCGAGCTGGTCCTCCAGTGCGCCCACCAGGCCGGGGGCCTCCACCAGGACGATGACGAGGCGGGCGCCCGCCTCGGTCAGGAGCCCTTCGAGGCGGGCCAGGTCCCACGCCCGGAGCGCGAAGGGATCCGCGAGCTCCGTCACCAGGTATCCGTCCACGCCCTGGGCGCGCGGCGACCACCGGGAGAGGTTGGCCGTTCCGTCGACCTGGACAAGCACGGGGGCCTCGTGGCCGTGCGCGAGCAGGTTGAGCGCGTGTGTCTCCCGCCCCGTCCCGGCCTCGCCGACGAGCACCACGATGCCGGATTCGCGCACCGCGAGGGCTTCCTCGAAGCCGGGCGGCGCCACGAAGCACCGCCGCGCAGCCTGCACGTGTTTCGTCCGTACGGGGCCTTGCCGCATCGGCCCCGGAACCGCGCCGCCCTCCACCGAAGGTGCGAGCCGCTGGTGCTGGCCGCCGGTCAGCAATCCGGTGTTGATGACGCCGTTGGGGGCCCAGATCGCCGGCCCCCGGCCCGCCACAGCCATCGCGAACTCGGCGAAGTCGGGCTCGGTCTCGCCGGGGAGATCAGCTGTCGCCATCGGTTCCTCCGCCGGTGTGGCCGGAGAATTCGACGGTGGTGACGTGCTGACCGCCGTGGACGGTGCCGGTGTTGATGATGCCGCGCTCGGCGTTCAGCACCGTCGCGGGGGAGGTCGCCGCCCGGGAAGCGGCGCCCGGGGCCGCCTCGGGCTCGGGTGCCGGGCCTGCGGCTTCCCGTCGCCGGCGGAACGCGAGGACATTGTCCGGGGTCTGAGGTTCTTCTGCTCGCATGTCGCCCTTTCCTTCCGTGGACGCCCGGGAATCGTGCGGACGTCCTCCTTTCGACACGTCGAGATTCCCGCGGATTCATCCCCGGAGCTGCTCCGGAGGACCAGGAATCAAGTAACCCCAGTCACACACGGAAAGGGTTTGCGGAACGGCATGAACAAGAAGAGCGGGTGCGTCACCGAAA
Organism: Streptomyces sp. NPDC059443; assembly: GCF_042750105.1. NCBI lineage: Bacteria > Bacillati > Actinomycetota > Actinomycetes > Kitasatosporales > Streptomycetaceae > Streptomyces > Streptomyces sp. NPDC059443. The sequence goes on from NZ_JBHYVM010000003.1 coordinate 101,439, forward strand.
GCGACACACCCGCCCATAAATTCGATATTCGAATACATCTCCACAGAGTCAGATGTACTCGCGAGGAACCGGCCTCCCGAGCGCCCCGATCCGGTCACGCAGCAGGCCGGAGAGCTCCTTGCGCTCCTGTTCGGTCAACGTGCCCAGCAGGGAGGCCAGCTCCTCCTGCCAGTCGGAACGCGGCGGAGTCAGCAGATCCTGGTGGTCGACCGCCCAGTCCAGCACCTGCCGCACCTCTTCGGGGTGACGAAGCAGCCATAGTGCCGCCAGCGACACCGGTCCGGCGTGGAGTGCCTGGAGACAGAACTCGTACTCGCCCCGACGGCTGGCCGTCCAGGAGTAACGGACCCCGTCGCTTTCCCGCCGGCCGAGAAGCAGTTCCTCATCGTTCTCCCGGAGTCGCACGTCGAACACCCGGTAGCTCAGACCGTGCTCCTCCAGGCGCTGCGGCAGGCCCAGATGCTGCATGATCTCCGGCGCCCCCAGCCCGTTGTCGGAGGCGGCCTGGGCCTCCGACAAGTAACGGAGGACAGAGGCGAGATGGGTCCGTACCAGGTGCCAGCCGTGCAGACTTCTTGCACGGACGACGCGTACGGGGTCGTGGACCCACCAGGAGACCCAGAGGTCGACCGACTCTGTGCCGTAGACCGTGGGGAGGCCGACCGCCCGCGTGTCCACGTGCTCCGTCGTGTCCACCCGGAAGACGTCGCTGTACTTTCCGTTCAGGTGGGGAGCGGGGGCCTCGTCCACCAGGGGCGGATAGGCGCCGGAACCCTCCGGGTTCCCTCGCCGGCCGAGGAAGGAGTACTCCCCCGCCTCGTCCCTGAGCACCAGTGCCCAGTCCTTCGGCGCGGACCAGCGATGGCCGAGGATCTCCCGCCAGGGCGCCCTGTCCAGCCGGTGAAAGAGACGGTCGGTGGTGTCGTCGTTCATGCTGTCTCCCTGTGCGCGCCGGTCCGCCACCGATGGAGTGCGTCGCGGGCGGTGACGAGGCCGGGCCAGCCGTTCGCGCCCGCCTGGTCCATTTCTACGAACAATCGGAATTCACCGGAGCGCATGGACTGGGCCATGGCCGCGAACAGGTTCTCGACGGCCCGGAACTGTTCGTCGTCCCACTGGCCCGACTCCGCCCAGCGCAGCAACGTCCAGCACGTCGTTTCGAAGGAACTCTCCGTGTTCAGGGCGCGGCCCGTGAGGTCGGCCAGCGCCTGCCCCTGCGGCGTCCACAGGGCGAGGTTCCTCATGAACCACTGGGGAGACCAGAGCATCCGGCTGAAGAGCGAGACCACCTGCTCCTGGTCGTACTCCTCGTCGTCCAGCCACTTCCGGAGCAAGTCGAATACCTTCGTCTCGTTGCCGGCCTGGAACAGCCGCAGGATCGCCGCTTCCACCGCCACCTTCACCTGGTACTCCTCTCCCTCCCGGACCTGTGCCGCGTGGAAGAGACTTTGAAGGAGCCGCAGGGCCAGGTCGGGGCGGGCCAGGCCGAATTCCTCGCCGCACGCGTGCGCCACCGTCGTCCTGAGACGGAAGTCGGTCGCCGTGCTCCAGCGATGCAATCGGTAACGAATCTCGGCGACGAGCACGGGGTCCTCGGCCGCGACGCCCAGCGCGTTCGCCACGACGAGCCGACTGGTCGCACGATCCGACCGGGCAAGTTCCAGAAGGTGCACCAGGGCGTTGCGCCCGCCGCCCCAGCTCGCCACCCGTCCCATGGCCCGGCCCGCCGGTTCGGCGAGCCCGCCGGACCGGGGTACGTCCCGCAACCACTCGACGAGCAGTTCTGACAACTGCCCATACTCACGCCACACATGTCTGAGAACGGCCTCGGCCTGGCGATGCCTGATGAACACCACAGCCTCCACACTGTGCGAGTAGGCTCCCTCCGCCCGGATCTCGCGGTTCTGACGGACCGCACGCACGGCGTGCAGCAGTTCTGTCAGGGAGTGCCGGAAGACGAACTTCGGATTGGGCCGGTCCTGTTTCGCGGCCCCGTCGGCATCTGTGCCGGGCAGCACCGCCGTCAGTCGATCGCCCGCCAGCTTGGTCAACCGGTCGGCCTCGTTCCTGACGATCTGCTGGTCCAGCCCCTCGTAGACCGAAGCGGCCAGCAGGAAGGCCAGTGATTCCGGCTCGTCGCACAAGCTCTTGATGAGCTCCGGGACCTCCCGCTCGGCCCGGTAGCTCAGCCGGAGCCCCAGGTCGCCGAGAGCCTCCGGATCGCCGTCGGCCTCGACGAGGGCCGTCACCAGCTCCACCACTTCGGCGGGTACCAGCTCCGGCACCAGAAGTTCGCCCAGGTCATGACGGCTGGCAAGCGCGGACAGCAGCCGGTCCCGCTCCCACCGGTCCGGCACCACCGCCTCGAAGCGGCTGCCGAACACCAGGGAGGGTGACGGCGGGGAGCACACGGTGGGGCTGATGTGGAGGTCCCGTTCAAGGCGGTGCAGCAGGGCCGTGTCGTCGGGCAGGACGATCACCATGCACGCTTGAGCCTTCTTGAGCAGCTCCCGCGCGTTTCTCAGCATGACCGGGGAAAGAGGGCGGGAGGGGAACAGGCCGTCTATGAGATAGCCCCGAGCCGATGTGTCGGTGGGCTTCCAGCGGTCCAGTTCGGTGACGCCGTCCAGTGCCCGCAGTGGCGCACCAGCCCCGCAGCTCTCCCGCAGCAGGTTGAGCGCCGTGGTACGACGGCCTGTTCCTGGTCGGCCGACCAGGAACAGGGGCCCCTGCTTCAGCTTCGCGAGGGCTGTCTCGAACCAGTCGGGGCGTGCGAAACCGAGCGCGGCGGCCTCTCTCTCCATGTCCGGGATCGGGCCCTCACGCACTCTGCTTTCCCGTAGCCGCCCTTCCGGCCCGGGGCCGTTGCGTACGCCCTGCCCGCCGTACACGGAACCGTTGTTGATGTTCCCTCCGGGGGCGTAGATCACGGACGCCCACTCCTTGGCCCCGCCGACCAACTCGGTTATGTCGTAGTCCGCTTCGGATCGCGGAGCCCCTTCCTCGGGCAGGGGTCCGGGGCCGGGCAGCCCGGCCGCCCCCACCCTCCCGTCCCCCGTCACTTACGCCCCTGGCGCTTGTCGCCGCGGACCTGGTCGCCCTGGAAGCGGCGGATCTTGCCGATCTTGTGGCCCTCCACGTAATCACCGGCGATCCGGTCGCCCGCCACATGGTCACCGGCCACGTGATGGTTGCTCACGCTCTGACCGCCGTGGACGGTGCCGGTGTTGATGTTGCCGCGGGGGGCGGCGATGGCATCCGTATCGCGGGCCGTCGTGTCGTCGCCGGACAAGTCGGCGGACTGCGGGGAGGGCTCCTGCACGGGCTCCGGAGCGGCGCCCTCGACGAGGGTCCCCTCGTAGAGAGGGCCGGAGGGCTGGGGGACGTAGAGCCATGCCCGTCGGGAGAACGACTTGCCCTCGACCGTCGCGGCCACCTCCACGAAGTGGTCGGGGTGGCGCCCGGTGTACCCGCCGGCGACCGCGTCCTCGTAGCACCGCTCGGAGAGGATGGCCGCGACGTGGGTGATGTTCTCGTTGTGGGAGGTGAGCACGGCCTTGACGGGGCGCGAGTCGAGCAGCCGGTGGGTGTCGTTGCGCGCTGTGCCGTTGCCGCCGAACTCGTCCCCGGTCTCCGGCAGCGGGCCGACGTGCAGACTGACGCGGAGCCTGATCGGCACCGCCCCGTGGGAGAGGACGTTGAAGTCGGTCAGGACCTCCTGGAGGGCGAGCAGCAGGGGGTGGATGACGAAGGGCATGCGTGCCGGGTCGAACCCGAAGACATAGCCGTCCCCGGTGGTGGCCGGGAACGTACGGTCCTCCCACAGGTCTCCGAGGTCGGTCCTGTGGAGCGCGGTCTTCAGGAGTTCGGGGACGACCCGGCTGACGGCCTCGTGCTCGATCGCCGGGCGGCCCGTGAAGTCCTTCGCGTCGACGGCCAGAATGCCCCGGTAGGGAGGCAGTGGCCTGCTGTGGGTGTACGGGGCGGCGATCCGCTGGGGCAGGGCGCTGCTGAACTCGGGCATGTCACTCCTCCGTGAAGCCCGCCCGGCCGCTCTCGGGCCGGGCGGGAACGCTGTCGCGTGACGTCGAGCTTCACAGCGGGCGGGGAGCCGTTCCGTTCCACAGGACCCGATAGGGAGTGATGAGGACCACATCCCCAACGGGGGTGTCAGCCGCCCGCGTGGCCGCCGGCCACCTTGCGCAGGCCCTCCACGCTGACAACCTCGATCCGGCGGTTTCCCACGCTCACGCAGTCGGGGCCGAGCCGTTCCAGCGCCTTGCTGACGGCTTTGCGGCCCACATCGATGTGCTGGGCCAGCTCCTCCCTGGTGAGGGAGAAGCAGTGCTTCCCTTGCTTCCCTTCACCGGCTGCCGTGACCAGGCGGAGCAGGGCCAGGGCTAGACGTTCATGAACAGCCCCCTCGCACAGCTCGGCCTGTTCGCGCATACGATTCCAGGCTAGTTCAAAAATAGGGCGGGCGAGCTTGGTCTCTTGGACGAAGCGATGGAAATCCTGTGCGGGCACAATGCATGCTCTGCTTTTCCTCAGCGCCCACACATCGGCCATCCGGACGCTTTCGGGCTGAAGAGCCATCTCTCCCAGGATCTCGCCCCGTCCCCGGAAACCGAGCAGTCGCTGCCGCCCGTCGGGCTCGGTCCTGACGACCTTCACCAGCCCGTCCACCAGAGCAAGCACATGCGTCCCCCGCTCCCCCTGCCGCAACAGGGCGCGGCCCGCGAGGTAGGTCTGCTCCGGATACCGCGTCAGTCGTGCCCACTCCTCGTCCGGCACCAGAGCACACAGAGGAGCTGACGGAAGGGAATCATCTTCGCTCATGCGATCAAGCTAGGGGAGAAAAACTTGGGATAGACATGGAATTTACAATTCGGCGCACGCATCACAAATAGAACGGCCGAATCTTTTCTGTTTAGCCGCCCGGCATCATCCCGCCGCCCCTGAGCCGTTCTATGTCGGAGGGGCGGACCTGGATGGCGAAGAGGGCGACCAAGAAGACGACCACGGCGAGGCGGCGGAGACGATGAAGCCAGCCGAGACGCCGGAGGTGAGGATCTGGTTGCCTCAGGCGGGCGGGAGCCCGTCGGTGCGGGTGAAGAGGGCCTTCTCGGCCGGGTCCGCCCGGGCGAGGAAGGCCGGGATCTCCTGGTCGACCTCGTTGTGACTGGCGGTACCGAAGACGGTCACCAGGATGGAGAGGCCTTCTGCGCGGTCAAGCTGGAAGAAACCTGCCCCGCCACAGACGCGCCCGCTCCGAAGCCGGCAGGCGACGTCATGCCGAACTTCGTCGGCCAGGGTATGAAGGCCGTTCGCTCCGCACTCCCGGCCAACGCGAGCATCACCGTGAAGGACGCGGTGCAGAGCCGCATGGTCCTCCAGGAGTCGAACTGGAAGGTCTGCACCCAGGACCCGAAGTCCGGTGCAGCGCTCACCGGCCAGCCCTTGGCCTTCACCGTCGCCAAGACCGAGGAGGCGTGTCCCTAGCTTTCCGCATCGGCCTGCTTCACGCCCTCGCCCTCGGCTCCCCGGGGACAGGGGTTAGCCGCAGCCTCTGGCAATGCCTGTGGGGTAGCGGGGCCATACGTTTCCCGAGAACGGCGGAAGCTATGGGCGGCCAGTCGTGGGCCGCAGCCATCCGTGCAGGTCACGGGCGCATCGTCCTGACAGACGCCAGGTGCCTTCTAAGCACCTGCCCTATCGAGTGACCCGGAATCACGGAAGAAGTGGTGGGGTCAGGGACCGAAGTCGCGGCCGGCGCAAAACGCCCAGCCGCGTGGCTTCGCTTCCATGCACGGGCGGTACGGCACGGTTGAGAATGCGGTGTTGATCTCCAACCTTCCTGAGACGGCGTCGAGCTTCATCGGCCGCGAGCCCAAGACGGCAGCCCTCGTCGCCGCGCTTGCCGCCCGGCGGCTGACGACCATGACGGGTGTTGGGGGTGTCGGCAAGTCCCGCTTCGCCCTGCGGGCGGTTCGCGGAAGCGCTCCTGATGACATGAAGTGTCAGGGTCGACGACATGACGGGTGCCGTGCCGAACCCCTGGTCGGTGTACGGGCGATGGCCGCCCGCGCGGTGGCTCCGCACTGCTTCTCGGGCTTCACCCTCGGCGCGACGCTGCTGGGCGGCCAATCCGTAGCCGTCGCCTTCCTGGACGCCGCACCGGACAGCGCGGGTACGGGTTCGGGCTGGCCCCTGGGACATCAGCGTCTGGATGGCGGTGCCGATGCTGTTGGCCTTCGCCACGGCCAGCGCGTCCTCCGTGGTCGCCCGGATCACCGGCTACCTGGGCATGCTGGTGCTCGCCTTCGCGCTGGTGGCTACTCGTCGAGGCCAGCGCCCGCTACCGGGCCGCGAGCTCCACCGGCATCTACAACAACATCAAGACCGTCGGTGGCAGCATCACCGGAGCGGGCTCCACCACCGCCTGCGGGGGCCGGGCGGTCGGAGGCGAGCTCGCCCGGGGCGGGCCGTGAACCGTCGACCGCGTTGTCACGGTGGTCTGGCCCCGCCCTGCGGCCAGAACTGGGACAGGGCCCCCTCCTTGAATGGCTGCGGACTCACGGTGAGATCGCCCGCAAAGGGCCGGTCGAGGACAAGGACCAGGAGCAGGCTGAAACTGATCAGTCCGGCGACGCTCGCCACGAAGAGGGCTTGCATCTTCGGGCTGCGCAGGCCGTAGAGGAAGGTCAGCAGGATGATCACCAGCGCGCCGCCGTAGACCAGGACCTGCAGCAGCATCGGCAGTTCGTTCGTGGCGATGTTGATCCGTTCCCGCCGCATGGCGGCCGCGTCGTTGAGCCGGGTCACGGCCTCGCCGTAGAAGGCCTGGTCGCGCGCCGCCGCAGGGTCGTAGGCCTGCAGTGCTTCGTACATCGCCTCGACCTGCTGGGAGGTGGCCGCGAAACTCGGCCGGCCGGAGCGCATGTTCGGCCACTGCACTTCGAGCACGACGTGAACGTAGTCGCTCACTGCCTTGTCGATCCGCGCCCGCTCCGCGGGTGGGAAGGACCGGGTGTCGCGGACGACCAGGGCTATGTCGGTGGCTTCCTGCGAGGCCACGGTCTGGGCGTGGTCCAGCTGGGTCCACAGAGTGACGACCACGAAAGCGAGGATGATCCCGTAGATCGCGCCGAACATGCCCAGCACGACGCCGACCATCTCGTTGTGCTCGCCCTCGGACAACCGGGGAAACCGGCGGCGGGCGACCATGCTGCCCGCCACGGCAACGAGCACGATCCCACCGACCATGAGAAGCGCCAGCGTGAACGTACTGAGGTGATTGAGCAGCCACAGCGCCACAAGCTGCCTCCTGGACATGAGTTACCGAACGCTGCCCGACGGGTTGGCGGCAGCCGCCCCGCTCAGCCGGTCCACCTCTGAACGGGCTGGGCGAGGCCGCATCCGCACCGCGAATTGTTCGTCTGTCCGGCCAAGCTCGTCCGCGCACAGCGGGCGGGCGGTACGACGGTCCGCCGGACGTTGGGGGGTCGGCTCCTGGACAGCGGTCACGGCCAGGCCGCAACACTGGGGCCCCGGAGGACCGTTGGCCGGTTTTCGTACGGCTCAGGTGTGCAACGCGCAGACGTGTTGCAGTGCCGTGTTGCACAGTCGAGTGGGTGCGTTGCAGTCGATGCTCTCACGGTCCGTCCCTGGCGGCTCAGCGGCGTCACCGCTTCGAGTGGGTCCCCCCATGACCGACGCCCCCACAAGGCCCCTCAATTCGGCTGACTGTGGGGCTGCACAGGCCCCCTCTCCCTCTCTTCCCCTGTCTGCGAGCGCGGAACGGAGCGCTCATGGCGGTACGGACCCACGGCGTCCTGGGCGCCGGCGGAGCCGTCAGGGGAACTGGTTCACCCGGATGCGCCGCGCCCGCGAGTGGCCGTGTGCCCAGCCCCGGGCCGGACATCGCCCGGGAAGGCCGGTCGATCGAATGCTCCAAGTTGCGCACTGTTTCGAGCCCGTTGATGCTGGCTGGAGTCGCCGAAGAACGTATCCGCGGCCTGTGTTTGCTCGGGGAATCCGATCTGTTGGCAACGAACAACGCTATGAGGAGTCATCAATGGCGCTCCTTCAGCCCACCCTTGCCGTAACCGCGGTGCCGCCCGGAACCTGGAGCATCCCGGCCGAGGGCCATGCTCGCCGAGTACGCACCCTCCGGCGAGAAGTACATCGGATCGCCGACGAGGTGATCGACGCCGGGACATTCCACTTCGGACCGCAGACCGCGCGCCTGGAACAGCGGATCGCCACCTCCTGGGGCGGGTCGGCCGTAGCCACCACCTCCTGCACGCAGGCGTTGACGCTCGCCCTGCGCGTCGCTGGGGTGCGGCCCGGGGACGAAGTCGTGCTGCCTGCCGCCACGTTCGCCGCCACGGCGTTCGCGGTCTGCGAGACCGGCGCCGTGCCCGTCATCGTGGATGTGGCCGAACCTTCACTCACCCTGTGCCCGCAGGCGCTGCGCGCTGCCGTCACCCCTCGGACCCGGGCGGTGATCCCCGTCCATCTGCACGGCCACATGGCCGACATGCCCCAAATCCTGTCCGTCGGCCGGGAACACGGCCTGGCCGTGGTGGAGGACTGCGCCCAGGCCGCCGGTGCGGCCCTCGACGGTCGAGCGGCGGGCACCTGGGGGGACTTCGGCTGCTTCTCGTTCTGGGTCGGCAAGTGCGTCGGCGGCCTCGCCGACGGCGGCGCCGTCGTCACTGACTCCGCCGAACGAGCCGACCGGCTGCGCCGGCTCACCGACATGGGACGCGAACGGGGACAGCGGCACGTCCACCACGACCGGGGCGCCCGGGCCCGGCTCGGGGAGCTCGACGCCGGCTTGATCGCCCTGGAGCTGGAGCGCCAACCGGCTTGGCTGGCACGGCGATCCGCCATCGCCTCGCACTACTCCGAGGCCTTCGCCGACCTGCCCATAGTGCCGCCGCAGGTGCTGCCCGGGTACCAACACGCCTACTACAAGTACGCGGTGGCCTGCCCGGACCCGGTCGGGCTCGGCCTCTTCCTGGCGGCTCGCGGCATCGAGACCGAGCAGGTCTACCCCTATCTACTCCCGGACCAGCCGGCCTTCCGGCACATCGAGTACCGCAGCAGGGTTACCAGCCGGTCGGCGGGCGCCGCTCGCCGATTGTGCCTGCCGGCCTATGCGGAACTCAGCGACGCCGAGGTCGAGAGAGTCGCACTCGCCGTACGGGACTTCGCGACTGGAGCAACGGGAAGGAAGGCACGGTGATCATGAACGCGAGAGAAGAAGGCACTGCGGTGACGGCGACGTCCGTGCCTCGGGACACCAGCAGGGCCCGCCGCGAGGCCGCCCGGCTCACCGCTCAGGACGTCCGTGGTGTCGCACTGACCTGGGTCGACAACAGCGGCATCACCCGGGTCAAGGCCGTGCCCGCCGGCCGCCTCGGGCAGGCCTCAGAGCACGGTGTCGGCATGTCCCCCGTCTTCGACGTGTTCCTGCTGGACGACTCGATCACCACCAGCACGCACATCGGCGGACCTGACGGAGACCTCCGGCTCTTCCCCGACCTGAACCGGCTGACCGTGCTGGCCGCACAGCCGGGCTGGGCCTGGGCCCCGGCGGACCGCTACGACCAGCAGGGCCGGCCGCACCCGGCCTGCCAACGCCAGTTCACCCGCCGGATGATGGACCGGGCCGCAGAGGCGGGCCTTGAGCTGCGGATGGGGTTCGAGACGGAGTGGGTGGCGCTGCGCGACAGCCAACCGGCCGGCCCGGAACCGGCGTACGCGACCCAAGGACCCGCCTACGGGATGAGCCGGCTGGTCGACCTGTCCGGATATCTGGCCGAGCTGCTCGCGGCCTTCTCCGCACAGGATGTGGAGGTGCTGCAGCTCCATCCGGAGTACGCACCCGGCCAGTTCGAGGTGTCGGTCGCCCCGAGCGACCCGATCGGCGCCGCCGATCTGTCCGTGCTCGTACGCGAGACCGTTCGAGGGGTCTCCCTGCACAACGGACTCACTCCCGTCTTCGCCCCGGTGGTCACGGCCGACGGGGTCGGAAACGGCGGCCATCTCCATCTGAGCCTGTGGCAGAAGGGCCGCAACCTGTGCCAGGGCGGTGACGCCTCCGCCGGGATGACCAGGCAGAGCTCCGCCTTCCTGGCCGGCGTACTGCGCGAGCTGCCGGCGCTACTGGCCATCGGAGCACCGTCGGTGGCCAGCTACCTCCGGCTGCAGCCGGGCCACTGGGCCGGAGCGTTCCAGTGCTGGGGCGTGGAGAACCGGGAAGCGGCGCTGCGCTTCATCCCTGGCCCGCCGAACGAGCCCCAAGGTGCGAACGCCGAGCTCAAGTGCTTCGACCCGGCGGCCAATCCCTATCTGGTGACCGGCGCGGTGATCGCCGCCGGGCTGGCCGGGATCCGCGCCGGCCTGGAGCTTCCGGACCCGGTGTCAGGCGATCCCGCTCTCGGCGGTGGTCAGCCGCGGCTGCCGCAGTCGCTCCAGGAGTCCGTCAAGCACTTCCAGGACTCGGCAGTGCTCCGCGAGGCCATGGGCGACCCGTTGTTCGAGGCGATCTCAGCCGTTCGCCGGGCAGAGGTCGAACTCTTCGAGGACGCCGGCCCGGACGCCGTCGTGGCCGCCGTCCGCGACCGCTACTGATCGGCCGACGGCCGGCAACCCCACCGCCGGCACCAACCCCACCGATCCACCGAACCGCTCCGCTCTTCCGCTCAAGGAGGACAACTCATGTGCAGACTCTTCGCCCTCACCACCTGCGGCCCGCGCGTCCAGGCATCCCACTGGCTGCTCGACTCGCTGTCCAGCTTCCGTGAGCAGAGCCGGAAGCAGCCCGACGGAACCGGCTTCGGCTGGTTCTCGCTCGGAGACGAGCCCGTCCGCGACCGTTCTCCGATCGGCGCCTTCAAGAACGAGGACTTCACCGTTTCCGCCGACCAGATCGTGTCGCACACCCTCGTCAGCCATGTCCGGTACGGCACGAGGGGCGAGGTGGACGTACACAACTGCCACCCGTTCGACATCCACGACCGGCTCTTCGCGCACAACGGGTGCATCCGCGGGGTGGACACCATCGACTCCTGGCTGACGGACGTGGACCGTGCACACGTCGAGGGCGCGACCGACTCCGAGACGGCGTTCGCCTTCATCTCCGCGGAGATCCTGCGGGTGGGCGACACCACGGAGGGCATCATCTCGGCCGTGCGGCGGATGGCGGCCGAAATCCCGATCTTCTCGCTCAACCTCGTGCTCGCCGAGCCGCGCCGCCTGTGGGCGCTGCGCTACCCGGCCAACTGCGAGCTCTGGGTGCTCAACCCCGACGGCGGAGGCTTCGGCAGCCGCCGACGGGGCGCCCGCCCGCTCTACCACCGCGCGGATGCCAGCTGGGTCGCCGACGGGGAAGAGGAAGTCCCCGCCTGGGTCGTCGCGAGCGAGCGGCTGGACGCCGACCCCGACTGGCGGCTGCTGGACCCCGGGGAACTGCTGGTCATCGCCGACGGCAAGGCCGTCTCCCAGTACCCCTTCGACCCGCCCGCCCACCACCTCACCCTGGACGACCTGCGAGGCGTCGAGGTCAGCGCCGAATTCCGCGACGAGGACCTCTGACGGACGCGGCTTCGGCGCCTCATGCAGGCGCCGTCGCCCGCCGACCATACGGAAGGACCGCCCCATGCCAGAACACCGAACCACCGAGCAGGACTTCGACTTCCACGGCCCCGCGCTGGACACCGTCTTCGACACCTACAGGGACCTGCGCGAACAGTGCCCCGTGGGCCGCAGTGACCAGCACGGGGGGTTCTGGTTCCTCACACGGGCCAAGGACATCTTCGCCGCCGAGCACGACCCGCAGACCTTCTCCGTCGCACCGTCGATGCTGCTCCCTGCGTTCGGCACCGATGTGCCGCTGATCCCGGTCGACATCGATCCCCCGGACCACACCGGCTATCGAAGGATCCTCCTGCCCCTGTTCACACCCAAGGCGGTCGCGCGCCTGGACGAGGACATGCACCGAAGTGCACGTCACCTTGCGAAGGAGGTTGCCGCGCAGGAGGTGGCCGACGTGTCGCACGAGTTCGCCAGGCCGCTGTCGACGACCGTCTTCAGCCGTCTGGCCGGGTTCCCCGAGAAGGACTGGCCCCTGTTCGACCGATGGATCGACGACATCGTCTACGAGCGCTCGGCCGACCCGCAGCGCGCCCGCGCCGCGGGCCGCGAGGTGATGGACTACTTCGACGCGTTGCTCGGGTCCCGGGGTGACGCCCCGGGCGGAGACGACCTGATCCACCACCTTTCGATCGCCGAGATAGACGGCCGCAAGCTGACGCACGACGAGCTGCTGTCCCTCTGCTACCTGCTGTTCCTCGCCGGCCTGGACACGACGGCCTGGGCCATTCGGTCCAGCTTGTGGTATCTCGCGCAGCACCCGGAGGCCCAGGCCCGGCTACGGGAGCACCCCGATGAGACACCCGCGGCGGCGGAGGAGTTCCTGCGCACACTCTCTCCCGTACAGGCGATGGCACGCACCTGCGTGCAGGACACCGAAATGGCCGGCCAGAAGATCAAGGCCGGCGACCGGGTCGTGCTCGTCTTCGGCGCCGGCAACCGTGACCCCGAGTCCTACGACGACCCCGACGACATCGTCCTGGACCGCCGGGACAACCGGCACCTCGCGTTCGGCGTCGGCATCCACCGGTGCGCCGCCTCCAACCTCGGGCGGCGGGAACTGGTCGTCGCCCTACAGGAGTTCCTCGCCGCCGTCCCGGACTTCTCCCGCACCGACCCGACCGAGCCCTGGCACGGTCTGGGCCCGCTCACCCTCCGGATCGGACGGTGAGAGCGGATGTACCGGATCCGGATCGACTCCGAGCACTGCCAGGGACACGCGCGCTGTCTCACCTTCCTCCCGGAAACCGTCGACTTCGACGACGAGGGCTACGCCCAAGTCCCCGAGGCGAAGAGCCGCCGTGCCGAGATGACCGACGCTCTCCGGCAGGCGGTGGCGAACTGCCCCGAGCGGGCCTTCCAGGTGGTGGAGGAGTGACCTGAGGTTTGTGCCAGAGGCCGGGTAGCCAACATTTATGCAGGTCATGCGCCATGACCGCGGTGGCCAGCTGGGCGGGCGACAGGCCCGGACGGCCGTCACGCGGGTACAAGTCGGCGAAGTCCTCGTCGCGCCACAGCCCGTCCAGCCGGTCTCTCACCCACATCGCCGTCGTGCCGCCCGGATTGCTCGCCCGCGCGATGCAGCCCGAGCATGCCCATTGATCACGCTGCCGCACCGGGGAACACCAAGATCCCCGACAGAGTCAAATTCAGAGCCCCACAGCAGACCCCGAGGCGCCCCCGCAAGCGCCGCGCCGAGCCAATGCCGCTCCGTCCGCGTCGACCATGGCCAGCAGCTACCGGTGACCGCGCGACGGGGGTCTACTGGCGGGTGAGGACGTTGATTTCGGCGGCGGAGGTCCAGGGGTTGCCGTTGATCTCCGACAGGGCCCTCAGGCGTACGTAGCGGGCGTCGACCGGGGACGGAAGGACTACCTGCTTGAGGGTGGTGTCGGCGGGCCAGGCTCCGGAGGCGACCGGGGTGCCCCAGGTAGTGCCGTCGGCGCTGAGGTAGATCTCGTAGTCCTTGATGGTGCCGTTCTTGCCGCCGTCCTGGCGGGGGAGGTATTCGAAGCCGGCGCAGGAGTACGTCTGCTTCATGTCGAGCTGGATCTCGTGCGGGGGCACGGGGTTCGCTCCGGTCCACTGGGTGTGCCAGATCGTGCCGATCACGCCGTCGAGCACGTTGGTGGCGGCGCCGTTCTCCCCGGACGTCTCCTGGCTGTCGGCGTACTTGACGGTCCAGCCGGCGCGGGAGACGGGGGCGAGGGCGTTCCGCAGCGGGTCGGTGATGCTCGGCAGACCGTTCTCGATGTGGCCGGCCAGCCGGCGGGCGAAGGCGCTGTCGGCGGCGGTGGCGACGGTCAGGTCGTACCAGCCGTGGTCGGTGGGGTAGTCGGCCTGGACGGTTCCGGATGCGGGGAGGACGACCGTCCAAGGGCCACCTGTGCCGTAGGCCCCGTCGGTGACGGTCACGGTGACCGCGGAGGTGCGCAGGTTGGTGAACTTGAGGGTGATCTTCGAGGCGTCCGCGGCGTAGGCCGAGGCGATCTCGACGGACGGTGCCGATATCCTGCCGGCGAACCGGCGGTGGAATCCGTTCGGTCCGTACAGCGACAGGTCGAACTGGTCGTCCTTGGCGAAGTAGTCGGACATCGGCGTGGTGGTCGCGGCGCCCACCGTGTAGTGCCAGGGGCCATCGGTCCGGATGGCGTTGGGCAACACGGTGAAGGTGACGGCGGCGGTCCCCGTGTTGGTCATGTCGAGGTAGAACCGCTTCTCGGCGCCACTCGTGCGCCCGGCGACGTTGGGCTGCCAGGGAAGGGGCCGAGCGGGCTTCGTACCCGCTTCCTGCGTGGCGGCCACCGGGGTCGTGGGGACGCTGACGGTGTGGCAGGAGGCGCTGATGGCCCCGCCCAGGGGGCTGGGGTCGGGCATCGTCGCGGGCCAGCCGCCGGGGGTGGAAAAGTTGAAGACCGAGGTCAGGTCGCCGCAGACGGCACGGCGCCAGGCACTGATGTTCGTCTCGGTGAAGGGCTTGCCGATCGCCGTCGACCAGGTTTCGAGGAAACGCAGCAGCGAGGTGTGGTCGAAGGTCTGGGAGCAGACGAAGCCACCGGTGCTCCAGGGCGAGACCGCGATCATCGGCACGCGCCAGCCGGGTCCGGTCGGCAGGTTCTGGTGGATCTCACCGGTCACCACGCCGTTGGCGCCCACCCCGACGTTGCTCTGGCTGCCGCTTCCACTGGCAGGTGACGGAGGGACCGGCGGCGGTACGTGGTCGTAGAAGCCGCCGGCCTCGTCGTAGGTGATGATGAAGACCGTGTCCTCCCAGACGCCGTGCGGGGCTCCGGCGAAGGGCGCGTACAGCGCGTCGATGATCTTCGAGGTGAACGCTTCGCCGGCCGGCGGCTTGGCGTCCGGGTGTTCGGACTCGGCGTAGTCGGCGACGATCCACGAAACCTGCGGAAGCGTGCCTGCGACCACATCTGCCCGGAGGGCGGCCGGGATGTCGGCGACGGTCTGCATCCCCCGCTGGTTGAGGTCGCTGCCGGGGGTCTGGTACTGCTTGAACCAGACCAGCGGGTTGTCGTCGAAGTTGCCGCCGTCACCGCCGAGCGGACCCTGCTGGTAGAACTTCCAGGTGATGCCCGCGTCGGACAGGCGCTCGGGCGTGGTCTTCCACGTCAGGGTGCGGTTTCCCGCGTTGTAGGAGTTGTCGGTCGCGACCGGCTGTCCGGGCAGCGAGATCCCGTTGGTGCCCGTGAACATGTACAGCCGGTTCGGGTTGGTCTGGGTGAACGACGACTTGTGGTAGTTGTCGCAGATCGTGAAGGCGTCGGCGAGTTCCCAGTAGAACGACAGCTCGTGGCGGCCCAGATAGCCCATCTTGACGCCGCTCTCGGAGGCCAACCACTGGTCGCACTTCCCGGCGTTCCACCACTTGTGGTCCGAAGTCCAGTCCTGGCTGCCGGCGGAGACGCAGAAGGGGGACGTCGAGGTCCAGTTCATGCGGAACGGCTGCGTGTTGGTCGAACCCTGGGTGAAGACGGACTTGCCGTTGACCTTGATGGCATTGCGGTCGTTGAACCCGCGGACGCCTCGGTAGGCGCCGAAGTAGTGGTCGAAACCTCGGTTCTCCTGGCTGAGGATGACGATGTGCTTGACGTCGCCGAGGGATGTTCCGGCGGCGGCCGCTGCGACCGCCGAGCGCAGTGACGCGGGCAGCAGCGTCGCGGCCGCCGTGGCACCTGCCGCGGCTCCCAGGAACCTGCGTCGGTTGAAGCCGTTGCTTTCGGGTTGGGCAGACACTGCGGCTCCCTGTGATCGGGTGAGGCTGTGGGAACTACTGGTCGAGGACGCCGCCGCCTCCCAGCCCCCGTGTCCTGGCCGGCTGCGGTGCACCCCGTCGGCCAAGACCTTGATGCTTCCCGGTGACGTTCCGCAGCCGGTTGTCCGAACAGCGCACGAACAGGGTCCAAGCATTGGGCTAGACCCGTTATCGTTCCGTAATGTCATGTTGGGGCCGGTCGCCTCGACGGTGAGGCCGAACTCAGCGACGAGGTCCTCGTAGTACGCGCCCCGCTCGGCGCCGGGGACGATGCCGGGCATCCGGATCCGGTGCCCGGCGAGCTGGGCGGCGGTCACCGACCGGGCGTCCGCCAGCGCGTGTGCGGGGCCGGTGACGATGTACGCGGGAAGGACGCGGGTGCGCTGCTGCTGAAGCGGCTGGTCGATGCGCGGCGGGACGGTGATCGGGTGTTGGCGGTGACCGGGTGTTTGCGGTGATCCGGGGCAGCGCGGTGAACAACGACGGGCAGGCCACTTCGTGGTGACGATCCGCTGCCGCGCTTCCTGGCGAACACCTTGAGACAGCGCCATTGGCGCTGCTTCACTTGAGGCCTCTTCAACGCCTGCTCCGGGACTGTTCATTGAGCCGGGTCGTATCGGTCGACCCGTTCTTGACCACTGCCAGTTGCCTGGGCAGTGATCGAGCACCGCCTGCATGGCCTGAACCTTCAGGCCATGCATCCCCTTGACGAAAGCGAATGCAATGACATTGCGTCGCAAGCTCCTGGTCGCCGCTATGACCGGATACGCCGGCCGACCGTCAACGCACTCGTACCGGCCAACCGGGAGCTGGGACCGGAGGAGATCATCGCGGGCCGAGGAGCGCGGCGGCACGCTGCCCGTCGGGCAGGCCGAGAGGATCGCGACCCGCTACAAGAAGCTGACCCAGGCCACCATGCTCCAGGTCAACACCGGCTCGTCCTGGACGATGTGTGCCATCACCGCTGATCGGGAGTGACTCCATGAGTGAGACGGACGGACCTGGTTTCGGGGAGGTGCTGCGTCGTCACCGCCGCGCGGCGCGGCTGACGTTGGAGCAGCTGGCCGAGGTCTCGGGCGTCAGTGCCCGGACCTTGTCGGACATGGAGCGTGGACGCAGCAAAGGGCCGCAGGCCCGGACCGTGACGGCGCTGGCGGATGCGCTGAAGCTGGACGACGGCGGTCGCGCGAGGCTGGTCGAACTGGCGCGCGACGGACGTCTACGGGACCACTGGACGCGGCGCAGCGGCCTGTGCGAACTGCCCCGGTTGGTCGAGGACTTCACCGGCCGGGCCGAGGAACTGATCTGGTTGAGCGACCTGGTGTACGCCGAAAGTTCGCCGGGGGTCGGTGTGGTGGGGCTCATCACCGGCTCCGCCGGTCTGGGGAAGACCACGTTCGCCGTCCGTGCCGCACATTCCGTGCGGCCGAGCTTTCCGGACGGGGTGCTGTTCCTCGACTTGTTCGGGATGTCCCAGCAGCCCCTGGCCGCCGATGACGCGTTACGGCTACTGCTGCGTGCGCTCGGTGTCACCGACCAGCACGTCCCGGGCGATCCCCTAGAACGCGCCTCCTTGTACCGGTCGCTGTTGAGGGAGAAGCGTGTCCTGGTCGTCCTCGACAATGCCGCCTCGGAGGAGCAGGTACGTCCGCTGCTGCCGGGAGGGGGCGCGAGCAGGGTACTGATCACCACACGGCGGCTGCTGGCGGGTTTGGAGGGGGTCCGCAGGCTCGTCCTGGGCCCCCTGCCGTTGCCGGAGTCCACGGAACTGCTGACCGGGATCCTGGGCGAGCGTTCCGCATACGACGAGGAATCGACGCTCACCCGGCTCGCCGAGTTGTGCGGGGGACTGCCCCTGGCACTGCGGATCATCGGGAACCGGCTGCTCAGCCGCCCCGACTGGGACGCCGCTGAGCTCGCCGCCCGGCTTGCGGACGAGGAGGGTCGCCTGCGGCAGTTCAAGGCCGGTGACCTCAAGATCGCCAACGCCTTCGGCATGTCGTACGAGCAGCTCGCGCCCTCCACACGCCGGGTCTTCCGGAACCTCTCCGTGGTACCGGGCCGGGACCTCGACGCCGCTCTGACGGCCGTCGCCGGCGTGATGCCGATCGCAGACGCCTGGGACGCTCTCGACGAGCTCGTCGACCTCGGCCTGCTGCAAGACAGTTCCGAGGGACGGTACCGCTTCCACGACCTCGTCCGTCTCTTCGCGCGCGAGCGGCTCCAGCAGGAGGAGACCGCGACCGGGCGCGAGACGCTGGAGGAGAGGGTGACGTCGTGGCTGCTGCGCATGGCCACCCTGTCCGGGCGGTGGTTCGAACCCGGTTACGGACGTCCCGACCGGCCGGACCCCGACCTCACGGCCCTGCCCTCCGCGGAGGAGGCGGACGGATGGCTGCGGGTGAACGTGGACAACTGGCTGGGCGCCATGCGAGCCGCGGCAGCCGCCGGCCGGCACTCTCTCGTCCTCGACTGCGCGGAGTCGATGCACTGGTTCTCCGACCGGTGGGCGCACAGCCCGCACTGGCAGGAGGTCTTCACGCTGGGAGCGGAGGCCGCCGACGCCCTCGGTGACCCGGCTCAGCAAGCCACCCAGCTGAACTATCTGGCCTGGGTCAGCTCGGTGCCGCCCGGTGACCCGGAATCCGTCCTGCGGTACGCGGCCGAGGCCCTGGAACTGGCCACCCGGGCCGATGCCACCGCGCAGATCGCCTGGGCACACGAATACACCGCTGATGCACTCCTCCTGCTCGGCCGGCACGACCAGGCCATCGAGTCGTCCTCCCGGGCAGCGGAGATGTTCCGGGCCATCGGCGACTTCGACTCCTGCGTCCAGAGCAACGCCGCCATCGCCAAGGTCCTTCTTGACCAAGGACGCTACGCCCAGGCTTTGGAGCGCTACCTCGGACTCCTCTCCGTGCTGGACGACCCCGAGTCGGGGATGACACCGAGCGTGGTCGCGCACAGTCGGCCATTGGCGCTGCTGCGCATCGGCGCCTGCCTCGGACACCTCGGCCGTCGTGCGGAGGCGATCACCGCGCTCAGCGAGGGGATCAGCCTCGTGGACGAGCTCCGGGCGTCCGACTACCGGCAGGCGGACGCCCTGGAAACGCTGGCTTCCCTGCTGGCCGACGAAGGCCGGACCGACGAGAGCCGCCGTACCTACGTGCGGGCGGCACAGGTCTTCGAATCGATCGGTGACACCGCTGCGAGCAGCCGCTGCCAGGACCTGGCGACCGCCTCCGCCTGACGGGCCGGAGCGCGGAACACCGATGGCACCGAGCGCCAACTCTGCGTGCTGCTCTGCATGTTCCCCGGCCCTTCGGCCGACTTGTATGGAGGACGCCGGACAGGCATCGGGCCTGTCCCTCCGGACCGGAGACGATCATGGCAACCATCAAGAACATCGTGCTCGTGCACGGCGGCTTCGTGGACGGATCGGGCTGGCAGGGGGTCTACGGCCATCTGACCGCCGACGGCTACCGGGTGGCAGTCGTCCAGAATCCGACCCTCTCGCTGGCCGGCGACGTCGCCGCCACCCACCAGGTCCTCGACGGCCTCGACGGCCCGGCCGTGCTGGTCGGCCACTCCTACGGCGGGGTCGTCATCACCGAGGCCGGCAACCACCCGAACGTCGCCGCGCTCGCCTACATCGCCGCGTTCGCACCGGACAAGGGCGAGTCGGTCAGTTCCCTGATCGCCGACCCGGCGCCCGGCGCCCCCGTCCCGCCGATCCTGCCGCCCGCGGGCGGTTTCCTGTTCCTGGACCGGGACAGGTTCGCAGCCTCCTTCGCCGCCGACGTCCCGGAACCGACGGCCGCGTTCATGGCCGACTCCCAGGTCCCATGGGGCGTCGATGCCCTCGACGGGGCAGTCTCGGAACCCGCCTGGCAGACCAAGCCGTCGTGGTACCTGGTCGCCACCGACGACCGCATGATCCCGCCCGCCGCCCAGCGCGCCATGTCCGAGCGGGCCGGCGCGATCGTCACCGAGACCCCCGGGAGCCACGCCGTCTACGTCTCCCGCCCGGCCGTCGTGGCCGCCGTCATCGCCCAGGCCGCACACGGCCCCAGCACCCCCTCCTGACGACGCACGGGCACCTGCGCACCACACCCGCTGCCGGCACGCCTGACTGCCTGACTGCCGCACGGACGAGACACGCCTCGTCCCGACCACCCTGGGAACTTGCATGGACCCTGAACTCACCCGCCGCCGAGTCCTCGCCGGCGGCGCCGCCTTGGCGAGCACGGCGGCGCTGCTGGGACCGCTCTCCTCGACAGCCTCTGCCGCCGCGCCCTCCGCGGCCGGGACCAAGCCGACCATCGTGCTCGTGCACGGCGGATTCGCCGACGCCTCCTGCTGGAACGCCGTGATCGAGCAGCTCCAGCAGGCCGGCTACCCGACCATCGCCCCCGCCAACCCGCTCCGCAGCCTGCCCACCGACGCCACCTACCTCACCAGCGTCCTGCGCTCGATCAGCGGCCCGGTCGTACTGGTCGGCCACTCCTACGGCGGTGCCACCATCACCAACGCAGCCGCCGGCGCCGGCAACGTCAAGGCGCTCGTCTACATCGCCGCGTTCGCCCCCGACCAGGGCGAGCAACTCGGCGCACTGATCAACAAGTACCCCGGCAGCACCATCGAGGCCGCGACCCGGCCGGTCCCCTACGACGGCCCCGACGGCACCACGGGAACCGATCTGTACCTGGAACCCGACAAGTTCCGGGCCGCGTTCGCAGCCGACCTGCCGATCGCCACCACCCGCCTCATGCAGGCCACGCAACGTCCCTTCAGCACCACCTGCTTCACCGACACCACGACCTCAGTCGCCTGGCGCACGATCCCCTCCTGGGGACTGGTCGCCGACACCGACAAGGCCATCCCGCCCGCCCTTCAGCGCTTCTTCTACCAACGCGCGCAGGCCCGTCAGGTCGTCGAGGCACGGGGCGCGTCCCACGTCGCCATGATCAGCCACCCGCGCACCACGGCCGGCCTCATCGATCAGGCCGCCCGAGCCACCGGCTGACCTCTCCCCCGCCGCCCCGGCTCACACCCTCACGAGCCGGGGCGAAGCCCCGGCGACGCATGCCCGGTCACCTCGGAGGGGCAACTCCGTTGACGAAGACCCCCTAGCGGGCGCTGCCGATGTTGCGGTCGGCGTCGGAGCCCTCCAGCATCAGGGTGGTCTCCTCAATGCGGTCGAACCGGCCGTCGGGGGCGAGGTCCGCGAACACGTAGACCTCCATGAGCACGGTCGAACCGTCCTTCTTCGTGATGTGGACCGTGTGCCGGTCGGCGTACTTGGCGCCGTCGTGGAGCTCCTCGTGCACCACGACGTGGCCATCGACCACCACGCCGCGCACGTGGGTGATGTGCTCGATGAACTCCGCGCGGTCGACCCACTCCCCGTCCGTGCGCTGGCGGTACTCCGGGGTGAAGTGGCGCTCGACGGCCTCCTCGACGGTGATGTCGCGGTTGAAGATCAGGTCGTTGAGAGCGGCCTCGATACGAGTGCGGTTCATGGGATTTCCCTACAGAGCGATGGCATGAAGAAGGAGAACTGCGTCCGTCTCGCACGCTTCTCCTTCACTGTAACGCCAACAGCGTGCGCTGCGCACGCTATTCTTTCGATGTGGACAACGAAGCAGGTCACGAGATCGCGGACGCGCTGGGCATGCTGCTCAAGCGCAGCACGCGCACACAACTGCACCAGCGGATCACCGAGGGGATGGGCGAGGGGGTGGACGAGCTGACGTACCCGGTCCTCAGCTCCTTGGCCCGGACCGGCCCGCGCAGCGCCGCCGACCTGGCCCCCGAGGTCGGGGTCGACCGCTCCGGCGTCACCCGCCGCGCCTCCCGGCTCGAGGCCGCCGGCCTCATCCGCCGCGAGCCGGACCCCGCCGACGGGCGCGCGTACCTGCTCGTCCTCACCGGGCAGGGCCGGGCCGCGGTGGAGGAACTGAGGGCCCGGCTGGCCGCGCACATCACGGCGAGCCTGTCCTCGTGGCCGCCGGGCGAGGCCGAGCGCTTCGCCCGCGACCTGCACCGGTTCGTTACCGAGGGGCCGTTCGCCTCGCCCGCCTGATGAGCCCGGACTGTGTCGGGCCCCATTCCGGATCTCCCATGCTCCGCCTGGAACTCGCCGCGCGTGTCGCGGTAGCCACGGCGTGAACCCCCCCATCGAGCCTTCCCTGTCTCCGAGGTCACCGCCCGAAGCTCATGCTGCCGGGCGTCCGAGTGTCGACGGGGTCGGCGGTCGCCTCGCGCAAATAAGCGTCGATCGCGGCGAAGGTCTCCTCCGGCCGTTCCAGTTGTGGCAGGTGTCCTGCTTCGGGGATGACCTGGAGTCGGCCGTTGCCGAGGGCTTCGGCGTACGCGGCGCCGTAGGCCGGAGTGACGATGCGGTCGCTCTCGCCCCAGAGCAGGAGGGCGGGAACGTCGACGCGCCGCAGCCGACGGAGCAGCTTCGGGTCGTGCATGTAGGGGTCGCCGGCGAGGAGGCGCAGAGCGGCCATGTTTTCGCGTTGGAGCGCGACTTGCCCGGCGGGAAGAGTTTCGGGGTCACGGTAGAAGCGAGCCGAGTCGTGCCAGGCGTACTCGGCCACTCCGCGGGCGTCGAGCTCGACGAAGTCCCTGATCGGCTCGGCCTCGACGTGGACTCCGACGGGGTCGATCAGGATGAGCCCGGTGATGATTCCGCCAGTGTCCCGTACGGCCATCTCCGCCGCGGTCCAGCCGCCGACCGAGGAGCCGATGACCAGGACGTCGCGCAGTCCGCGGTCTTGGAGGTAGTGCAGGTAGGCGACGGCGAGATCGTCGATGCCGGTCAGCCAGCCGGGGCGGTGGGTGCCGTTCCATCCCGGGTGTACCGGCGTGATGGCGTGCGCGGTCCGTGCGAGGTGGGACGAGAGTCCGGCGACGGTGGCCGGTCCCCCACCGCCGTGCAGGATCAGGCAGGGCCGGCCACTTCCGGCTTCGGTCAGGGTGAGGGACAGGTCCGGGTACAAGGCGATTCTCTTCTCTGCGGGCACGCCCCGACCATAACTAAGCTTCTTTAGTTAAACAAGCTTAGTTATGCCTTAGGGTGGGGTCATGCCCGATGAACTGCAGGTTCTAGGAAGAGCAGTGAAGCAAGCCCAGTACAAGCAGCACCGAGCGCTGGACAGCCGCCTCGGCGCCGTGGGCACGACACTGGCTCAGTGGGACGCCCTCCGCGCGATCAGCCGCGCGCCGGGGGCAACGGCTCGCGCCCTGGCCACAGCCACGTTCCAGAGTGAGCAGGCCTTCGGGACGCTCGCCGGCCGGTTGGCGACTCTGGGCCTGATCGACCGCAGGCCGGGCAGTGGCCGGCGTATCGAGCACCACCTCACCCCCTCCGGCGAAGAGGTCCTGAGCGCAGGCCACCGGATCGCCGACGAAGTCCTCGCCTCGTGCTACTCACCCCTGTCCCCGACTGAGCGCACCACGTTGCTCGACCTGCTCCAACGCATCACCGACGGTACGGGCGCCTGAGCCCAAAGCAGCGCCTCGGTACGGTGACGCCGGGCATGCGGCCACCCCTGAGCGCCGGAACGGACGCAGCAGGTTCCAGCCGTAGGCACTGCCGATGGCCGCGCAGAGCGGCGGAAGATCGACTTCCGAGGCAACGGCCACTCCGCGAGACTGAGAAAGGACGGTCCCCGGAGGAAGGCTGCGGTGCGTGATGGCGGAGTCGGAGGATGCGCTCACCATCCGCCACGTCTCGGAGCGGCTGATGAAGGCCCACCCCGAGCTGGACGCCGAACTGGTGGAAAGCTCAGTTCGGACGGCGTACGACGAGCTCAGGTACGCACGCGTGCGCACCTACTTGCCGGTCTTGATGGAGCGCAGGGCCAAGGACCTGCTGCCCCCTGACGGGCGGACCGATCACGCGGGCAGCCGCCTACCGGTACGAGAAGAGACGTAGGCCGTAGTCACCCGGCAGCCCTGACCACGTGACCAATGACCGGCTCAGGCGGCCGGTTCACCGGGCTGGAGGACGGCCTCGACGTCGACCGTGACATCGACCGTGGGGCTGACGACCACTCCGCCGCGATCGATCACATCGTTCCAGCTCACTCCGAAGTCATGTCGATTGATGCGAGTCGTGGCCAGGAATCCGGCGCGTCGCCTGGGACCGAGGTCCCTGCCCTCCTCCCACCACGGGGTGTCCCACTGTCCCAAGTAAGTGACATCGAAGGTCACGGGGCGCGTCACTCCACGTACCGTGAGATCTCCGGTGACCTCGAACTCGGTACCGCTCACCTGGTGGATGCGCGACCCGACGAACGTCCACGTCGGGTGGTGCTCGACGTCGAAGAAATCAGCACTGCGGAGGTGGGCATCGCGCTCAGGCTGCCCGGTGTACACCTGGGTCGCGTCGACCGTCGCCTCGATGCGCGCCCTTTCCGGCTCGTCGGGATCGACCTCCAGCAAGCCGTGCACGTTCTTGAGCTGTCCTCGCACGTAGGTGACCATCATGTGCCTGGCACAGAATTCCGCCGCGGTATGGCCTGGCTCGAAGAACCATTTCGTCACTGCCATGCGCACCCCTGACTTACCGCTTCAGCGCGACCCCGGCGACAGCGGCTGGGACGACCGGCAGGAGCAACGTCGCAGCAGTGGCCTCGTCCGCACCCCGTTTCGGGAGCCCGGAGTTCAGGAAGAACATGCCGACCGTGAGCCCGAGCGGAAGCTGCCGCGCCGCAGAACGCCATACCGATACGGATGCCACGCCGAACCTCCCGAACGCTGGCCCCACCCACCACCCTGCCACCCGTTCGAACCATGTCAAACGGGGATCGATCCCCCTAGTGCGACCACTTGACAATGAAGTCAATCAGTCGCTTGAGTTCTAGCGTGAGGCCAGAGAAAACAGACCTTCGCCGCGAGGCCGGTCAGCGAACGCGGGACGACCTGCTCGGGGCCGCCCTCGAACTGCTCGCACAGCGGGGGCAGGAAGGGGTGACCCTCCGCGAGATCACCCAGAACGCCGGCGCCAACGTCGCCGCGGTGAGTTACCACTTCGGATCGCTGAAGACGCTGTGCAACGTCGCGATCGAACACGCGCTGGAGCGCTACCTGGACGCACAGATCCGGGAGCTCGACGCCCTGGCGGGGAACGCGACGCTGACCGAATTGGCCGAGGCCTTCGCACGACCGATGGTGAGCGCCCTCGTGGCCGGCGGGCCGGATCTGGCTGTGATACGGACCGTGGCGCGGGTGGGAATCGATCCACCCGGAGGATGGGAGAGGCTGGCCGGGAAGTTCCAGCAGGCCCGACGCCAGGCGGTGCGGGTGCTGGCGGCGAACCTTCCCGAGGTCGACGAGCAGGAGCTCGTCTTCCGTGTCCGGTGTGCGGCCGGGATGCTGAACTGGCTCGCTCTGACACCCATCGGGGCCGAGCTGGCCGCCGAGCCCGCCGAACAGGTGGAACGGATGCTCATCCCTGTGGTCGCCGGGGCGTTTCGGGGCACCCGGTAAACCTCTGACCTGGGCGAATGGACCGAGCGGGGCACCGCGAACTGCACCGGTTCCATGTCATGGGCAACGTCGTCGCCGTCGAGCTGACGATCCAGGGCACCTTCTCCGGGCCGTTCGAGACGCCCGCCGGCACCATCCCGCCGACCGGCGCCGAGCTCAACGTCCCCACGGCCGATTTCTGGTACGTCGAGAACGGCAAGATCACAGAGTTCAACTGCTACGTCGGCCTCAGCGTCATGCTCGCCCAGCTCGGCATACGGCCCGACTTCGCCTCCGCCGTCACCGCGTCGGCCGCCGTGCCGAGCTGACCGAACCGCTCCGCTCGATCCCCGCACCATCCTGCTGGGCCAGCGCGTGTCCCGGCAGGCGCAAGGCACCACGAAGAGGCAGGCCGACCATGCCCAGCATCGGCGTCACCCCCGAGTACAACCACGGCGTCCCCGGCATCCTGAAGAACGCCCTGGACTACCTCTACGCCGAGTGGAACAACAAGGCCCTCGGCCTGGTCTCCTACGGAGCCGCCGGCGGCGTACGCTCCGCCGAGCACCTGCGCCTGGTAGCCGCCGAACTCCAGATGGCCGACGTACGCCCGGCAAGTCACGCTCTCCCTGCACACCGAATTCGAGAACTTCAGCGTCTTCACACCCGGCGACCACCACCTCCATGCGCTGAACACCATGCTCGACCAGGTCATCGCCTGGACCTCGGCCCTCGCCCCGCTACGGACGGCCCCGGCCGCCGCGACCACGGAGTCACCATGACCAGATCCGCCGCCGATCTGATGCGAGTCAACCTCCTGGAGGTGTTCAACGAACCCGACGCCGATCGTCGGGCCGCGGTCATCGCCGAGAACTACGCCGACGACGTGGTGTGGCACGAACCGGACCGCATCAACCACGGGCGCAGGGAGCTCGTACGCCGCGCCACAGAGTTGCTCGCCGAGCATCCGGACTGGGTCTTCCGGCCCGCAGGCAGCGCGTCGGGGCTCGACGACATCGGCCACCTCGGATTCGAGTACGGCCCGGCCGACGGCCAACCGCCGAGGGTGAGCGGCATGGACATCGCCCGCACCAGCGGGGGCGTCATCATCGAGCTCTACACGATCGTCACGGAGATCCGTTCGGAGTAGCCCTGGTCACGCGGGGTCTACCGATGAGCCACCTCGCTCACGCGGCGTTGCCCTCGGGCGTACCCGGTCGCCCAGCCGAGCGGTCATCGGGCAACGCCACTCGCAGTCACACCAGGTCGAGGAGCTGCTTGAACACACCTCCGAACCCGCTGTAGTCGTCGACCAGGCGTATCTCCAGGATCCAGTGAGCCCGCCACCCTCCTGCGGCGGTGCGACGGAGCGGCTCGTCGTTGTCCGGACCGATGAAGGAACAGGGCTCTGGATCGGATCCGCCCACAGCCGGGGCCTGCCCGCACAAACGGCCCGCCTGCCACGTTCCCAGGCTCCAACCCGCCTTGCCGGCCAAGGCCCGCAACTCGGCGTGCAGCTGTCTGCCGGTGATGCCGTCCTGCCCGAGAAATGTCTCGCGGGCTGCCGCGCCCACTTTCGCCAGGTCTTCGCCGAGCCGGCGCCGGTCCGGGTCGTCGCCACGGAAGCACGGTGTTCGGCCCCGAGCGGACCAGACGGTCAGTCCAACCCACGGCCGTACCGAAAACCTCCCCCGCCACGTCCCAGATCCGGTCGTCCACCTCGCACTCCGTGCTACCGGGCACGATCAGACCGCTCTCGATCACCTCTGCGAGCACGGCCTGAGCCATCCGCTGTTCCTCCACCAGCCTCAAGGCCCGCAGAGGCTCGTCCATCCGGTCGGGTACCGCCATCGTGCCGCTCCTCTTCCTTCCGCGCTTCCGGCGAAGGCGCACGCCCTCGCGCTCCCGCGGCCCTCACCCGCATACGCCGGCGGGAGGGAACCCATGCGGTGCACTGGACCAACAGAGAGCCAGCAGCAGTCAACACGCCGGGCCTCGGACATTGCAGTGGTTGCCGCACCAGTTCCCACGCCCGGAAGGGGCCCCGATCTGGTGATGCCTACGAACCGGTCGGCCTCCGCGTCTCCGACGTGGGTGAGCAGCGGATGCTGGCAGACTCCCGCTCGCGGAGAGGCGCGCGCCGTCATCGCGTCGGCAAGCGGGACAGCAGGGCGGCATCGTCGGATCGGGACAACTTGAGACCTGGCCGGCGGATCGGGTTCCGCCGGCCAAGCCCCGGGTTGGGAGGACTCAGTGCTTGAGCGCTCAGGTGAAGCCGCTCGGGACCTAGCCGTTCAGGTCGACCGTCGCCACGAGGTGCCTCTCTGTGAGCGGCCTGTCGGCCCGGGCTCGCGCACAGGCGAAACCATCGGCGATCAGTCGCACCGGCCGCACAGGTACTCGCGTGGCAGGGCGGACCGAGGATTGGCCACCCCCGGCACAGGGGCCCACCGGCCGCGGTGCGCCCGACGGGACGGCGGACCGTACGGCGACTGCCAGGCCGGCCTGTCGCCTCGACCCGAGGCAGCCAGGTCTCGACGCCGTAGGACCGGGACCCGGAGCAGCCCGGCTACGCGGCTGGGGGCATCGAATTCGGTGGTGTCCCCGTACCCGTGGCAACGGCGGAGAACGATCGGCAAGCAGGTGGGCAGAGCCACCCAGGTTTTGGACATGGAGGTACACCGGTTCCAGTGAGAAGACCGCAGCGAAAAGGAGCGCGGCACACAGGTGCGACGCGCGACGGTTCAGCGCTCGGGGTGTCTCACTTGGTGTACAACGGCACGTCCTTGCCGGAGGCGACTGCGGGCACGAGCACGATATCGGCCCACGGGAGCACGACTCCACCGCTTTTCGGGCGGACCCCCGTCCAGTTGCCGGCCGCGTCCCCGGAGGGCGACGCCCGCAGCCCGGTTAGCCCGCCCGCACCTGCCGGACCGGCAAGGTCGCCAAGCTCAACGAACTGAACCCGGGCCCGTTCGTCGGACTCCATCCGGACGACGCCGCCGCCGTGGGAGCCGAGGACGGCGATCGCATCGAGGTCTCCACCAACACAAGAGCCCGGCCAGCAAACGAGGCTGGCCGGGCTTTCCTACAGCAGCGCCGCTGATACCGCGGCGTCCGCCATGAGGAGGGACGACTTAAGCGGGGGTGATGTTCTCCGCCTGGGGGCCCTTCTGGCCCTGGGTGACGTCGAAGTTCACCTTCTGGCCTTCCTGCAGCTCACGGAAGCCCTGGGCGGCGATGTTCGAGTAGTGGGCGAAAACGTCCGGGCCGCCACCCTCCTGCTCGATGAAGCCGAAGCCCTTTTCCGAGTTGAACCACTTCACGGTTCCGGTGGCCATGTGTCCTCCAAGGGACTCGAAACCGGTCCCGCACCATGCGGGAGCCGGAGGTGATCGCCCTGGCCCTCAGAGACTGTGAACAGCAGAATCGCCCGTGAAACCTGCACTCACGGGCGACCGGTACTTCGGAACCATGACAGCTGCTGCTGACGCTACACGCACAGTCCTGCTCGCACTACGAGAACGCTGGATGGAAGGAGAATGAGGCGCAGGTCAGCTATCGGACGAAGACGCCGACCCAGACGGCCGAAACGGACTCGCCGTCGGGACTCCGACCCGTCTACGCGCCGAGGTAGACCCGTGCCTTCATGCCGGAGCGCAGGACGACCTGGGTCCTGGCGTAGTCGTCGACCTCGTAGGCGTCCGCCGCAGCGAGTTCCTCATCGGTGAGCGCGAAGACGGTGCCGTCAACGGCGTCGGCCCGTTCGGCGGAGGCAACGAGCAGGGGATGCCGGTCGGTGCCGCTGGCGGCTATCACATCGGGGTCGGTGATCTCGATGTAGGTGATCCGGTACCCGGGCAGCGCGTCGGACTCCCCCTCAAGCAGCCTGCCGAACTGGGCGAGCTGGACCTCCGGGGTCTGCAGCGTGCCGTAGGAGAACAATTGGTGACAGCACCGACCCACCGAGGGCCTCACAGCCTGTTTCTGCACCGAAGTACGGCTTCAACCCGTCAGCGGGTGCACTCGGTGATCGGTCTGCCAACGTTCCACGAAGCCAGGCATGCATGCGTCCGCCCCACGCTGCGGCCTCTTCGTGGACCGGATGCGCACCCGAGACGGCCCAGTCTGCGAGGCCTGCGCTGCGCCGGCCAAGCTGGAGCATAAGACTCGTGAGGAGCATCGTCGACGTGGTCATCGCCAACGACGACCAGACCACGTACTCGAAGGTGGTGGTCGGACACATCTGGCTGGGGTTGAATGTGATGACCGGCCACATATACCGGTGACCTGCGGACTCCTACGTTGTGGCCACACCCGACGTCCCCGAAGACACCCTGGAAGTGGTGCACATGGTCTCCCCCGGCACCGAACCGCAGGCCCCGTCCGGCATCAGACGGATCGTCGCCGCCAGCCTCATCGGAACCACCATCGAGTGGTACGACAACTCATCCGACCAGAGCTGCCACCTGCGGTTTTCCCGCACGCGGGGCACCTGAACCAGCACCAAACCAGCACGGGATCCGAAGTCGGGCTGCTCGCCCTTCGCCCCGACACCCCAACGGCGTCTCCGCCAAGGACATCGGAACCTCGGTTTCCGTCACGCTCTGTGCACCAAGAACCTGAGGGTTTCTGAGTAGGCGCCACCCCGGCTCGGGGTCATAGGCCTGGATGACCGCACCTCCCGCGCACGTGCCCTCTGCGGCGACCGGCCCCGGGCGCCCGGCAGTGTAGGGGCTCTCCGATGTTCAGCTCGGCGCCCTTGAGGCGGCCGTTGAGGCCCTCGTTGTGCGAGCGGATCGGCTCGTAGATCCGCTCCCGGGCCGGGCTGAGATAGTGGCTGTCCTGCCGAAACTCGGCAGTCTGCTTGACCTTGAGGAAGTACGGCAGACACTCGGCGACCACCGCCTTCAGTTCATCAAGCCGCTGACGAAAAGCCTTGTCGTCCATGCCGTGGGTGGCCTGGACCCTTGTAGTCGAGCGCAAGGCGGCATCCGAGTCATCTCCGGGCCGCAGTCGACCGTCCGTCCCGCCGTCGGCGCTTCGTAGTGCTGGCTGAATGTCAACTGCCCTCCCGTGCCTGCCGATCAAGTTGTCGCAGGTGCGTGGTGGAATGACCTCGTCGTGCATCAGGACGATCTCGGCGCCGTGGGTCACGAGGCCTTCGTACTGCACGGCCAGTTGCAAAAGCAGGCCGATATCGCCGGGGCGGCGGTCAACCAAGAGGGCTCTGGCTCAACGATGCAGGCCGCCGCGGTATTGAAGGCGAGCAACTTCGCCCTCGGAGGCGAGCTGGAGACGATGGTGTCCGTGTGGACCTCGCAGGTCAAAGCGGTTCTGCAAGCCTGCGCTCACATTTCGAATCACCTGGACTACTCGCAGAAGGCGCATGCCGAAGACGATGCCGCGATCGCGACGGCGCTCCGGAACCGGGACGGCTCGGCCGTGCCCGTTTCGCGCCTTGCCGAGTCCTTCAAGTAGGGGGCATCCAGGCATGGACTACACCGAACTCATCGAAGCCGACCTCGGCAAGCTGGGAACTGCGGTCGCCGACTGGAAGCGAACGGCCGGGGATTTGCAGCGGCTCGGCGGCGAGGCCCGCGACGGCTTGAAGGCAAAGGCGGACCAGGCCCGGTGGGAGGGCGTGAACGCCGGGGTGACCCGGGAGTTCGTCAGCAAGACGGTGAAGGAGATCGAGGACCTTCACGCGGAGGCGCAGAGCATCCTCAGCGTCGTCGAGGACGCGCACTCCGAACCGAAGAACCTACAGGAGCAGGCCAAGAGCCTGACGGCTGACGCCAAGGAGGATGGTTTCAGCGTCAGGGCGGGCAAGGACGGGGCGGTGGTGATCGAGGACGCCCTGATCTGTGAGGTGAATGGGCCTGGGCAGAAGAAACGCGATCTCATGCACGGGTACGCCGACACACTGACCGGAATCGTGAGTCACGCCGCCGAGGTGGACGCAGCCGCCGTACGCGCGCTCCGTGCGAGCCACGGCGGTGACGCGAACAATGCCGGCCACGCGACGTACACCTCGCTCGACGAGGACATGCTTCCCCGGGCCCTGAAACTCGCAGGCTTGGGGGAAGACGCCAACGAGAAGCAGCAGAAGGAGCTGCGGCGGCTGTGGCAGTCCCTGAGTCCCGAGGCACGGGCGCAGATGTGGACGCAGCACAAGGGCGACCTGCTGGCGGC
Source organism: Streptomyces sp. NPDC059443 (assembly GCF_042750105.1). Classification (NCBI taxonomy): domain Bacteria; kingdom Bacillati; phylum Actinomycetota; class Actinomycetes; order Kitasatosporales; family Streptomycetaceae; genus Streptomyces; species Streptomyces sp. NPDC059443. The sequence continues at coordinate 133,048 of NZ_JBHYVM010000003.1, forward strand.
GGGTCTACTGTCCCCGCAGGTCAAGCGAGTGTCCGCGGATGAAGGGGCAGGACGGTACGACGTCGAGTCCCCCGGTGTGGAGGACTACTGGATCCAGCTGCAGGCGAACGGCATATCGAACTCGGGTGACTTCATCGGCATGACCGACGCGGCCAGACACATGGACCACTACCTGCGCAGCACCGGGGCCACCCTCGACCTCGATGTCGACCGGATGCTGTCCGACGACGGGAAGCTGCGAGATGTTACGGCGAAGGCGCGTGCCGCAGAGCAGGACGAGTGGCGGCGCCAGGCGCTGGAGGCCTTCGAGAAGTCGGGTGGCAAACCCGTCGCCATCCCCGTGGAATCCCTGGGCCAGCCCAATACCCATGAGGACCGCAACTGGTACCTGGCCGTGGGCAGTGCGATGTCGAACACGACGGGTGTGGTGACGGCCGTGCCGGGACCGGACGGCAAACCGCAGGTCGGCATCGACTACCAGGTGAACGTGTGGGACCGGTACAACTGGGACCCGGGCAAGGCCACCCCCATCGGCCCGACCACGGTGACCGACGCCGACATGGCCCGCCTGCACACCACGGGGCTTGCGAGGGAGTTCGACATGAGAGGCAGCAGTTCGGTGCAGCAGCACGATCTGGGCCCGGTCGGCAACTGGCCCGCCCCTCAGGACCCGGGCCGTGACGGGACGCGTGCGGACATCGGCCGTAACGGGGACGCCCGGTGAGCTCGATGCAACTACGGACTCGTCACCCGCTGCTCGTCGCCGGCGTGGGACTGCTCGCCGGGCTGATGGCCGGATGCATGGGGGCGACGGCCGAACAGGGCGGTCAGAACGTGAGCCGCTCACCAGGACGGCAGGTGCCGTACTGGATGGACGGGGTCACCGTAGAGTCCGTCGCCAATGCGCTGCACGTGCAAATGCCCTCGACAGCGACCGAGGCCAAAGCCGCGTACCAGAAGGGCTTCCAAGACGACGGTCTGCTGTTGTCCTTCGTCCTGCCCACCGCCGCGGTGGACGGCTTCCTCACTCAGCTGAAGCCGGAGCGGCCTCTGCACCTACGGGAACAGCCATTCGTGGGGGAGGGAAAGGCGACGACGTCCTTCTCACACCTGGGTCTACCAGAACCCGACTCGCTTGCCGGCGTCCGCGAAGGCGTGGTGTGCGCACCTTGCAAGGGCGACCTGAACGCTCTGGAAGTCGCCGTGGCACGGGTCGATGACAACAGCAGCCGCGTATACCTGCGCGGCGTCGACTGAGGAGCCGCTTGCGCAGCAGCGGCGGTTTCGCTCTGCCGAACATGCTGCGCTTGAGGGCTTTCAGGTCGTTGACGCGGCCTTCGGCGGGCTCGAAGGACCGTTCGGTGCTCATGCCGAAGACGACGGCGTCGAGGTCGGTGATCATCCCGGCGGCGAAGGAGGCCAGGCCGCACTGCTGGTGGGCGCAGACATCGGCGATCCATCCGCGCAGCAGGTCTCCTTCACAGCTGGCCATGATGGTCGTGAACGTCCGCCGACACTTCACCGTGTCCTCCCCGCCGACGCGGGGGTGTTCCGTCGTGCACGACAGTTGTACGGGGTCACGCGTTCGCGCTGGACCGCTCCCCGAGCAGTCGTGTGCGAAACAGGTCGAGGACCGTGTCGAGCGCCTGCCGTGTGGGCTGTCCGGGTTCGTCGATGAGGTGCTCCGTCAGGACGGAGTGCGGCGGAAGGGGGCTCGCGGGATTCGCTGCGCTGTCGTCCAACTCGACGGCTACGAATGCGTCGCCGAGTTCGCGGCGCAGGTAGGCGAACCGGTCGCTGGGTACCAGCCGATCGCTCGCGAACCGCAGCCCGAGGACCTGGAGCCCGTCGCGCTCGCAGCGCCCGCGGACGGCCGCCAGCTCCCCGGCGCTGATGTCGATGGAGCCCGCGCGGCGCGGGGTGCAGGCGAGCGGCAGCGACGGCTGGGACAGTACGGGGGCGACGATCCGCTCGTCCACGGCCATGGCCAGGGCGAAGCCGCCGGTCAGGCACATGCCGACGGCGCCGACTCCGGGGCCGCCGCAGCGCTCGTGTTCAGCGGCGGCCAGGGCGCGCAGCCACCGTACGACGCGCGAACTCCGCCCCGTGGCCAACAGCGTGAACTCCCGGCTCACGCACACCTCCCACAGAGTCGACGCCAGGGCGCGGCCGGCCCTCGGCCAGCCCACGGCGCCGGGATCCGCGTCCCGGCCGGGTGTGCCGAAGAGCACCGGGAGTACGGCCGTGCAACCGGTCTCGGCCACGCGGTCGGCGAACTCGATGACCTTGGGGGTGATACCGGGGACCTCCGCCATGATGATCACCGCCGGGCCCGTGCCCCGATGCAGCACCCGGCGGGTGGCACCGTCATGGGTGAACGTGCTCTGCGTGAAGCCGGTCAGGTCGTGGTCTGGCACGCGCCTGCTCCCTTCCGTCGACTCTCCTGGACGAAGGAAAGTTACCTGCAGGTAGCCCTTCGCGATATACCCCGCCCGACTCGACCACGGCGCCGCGTACCAGGCCCAGGCCCACATCAGTAAGCCCGGCGCCAACACGGTCGCCACCGCGGCCGAGGCGGCGGGCACCGCACGGGTGGACTCGGCGGGTTGGCCCCTCACCCGGTGCTGGGCGGGGCGGGGCGGCGGTGTCAATGTTCGGCCGCCCGGGCGGGGAGGGAGGAGGATGAGAGGAGGGCGGGCACGGAGCGAGCGAGGGACCGGGCTGACAGATCCGAGGCCCTCCGCGGTGAGTGCAGGAGGTCCGGCCATGGTCGCGTCCGAGGCGTTCCGGGCGGAGCCCGGCCCAGTGGGAGTGGTTCCCTCCGAGCCCGGCGGTCTGCTGGACGTTCTGAGCGTGGCCGCGGTGGTCCTGGACACCGAGGGGCGGATCACGTTGTGGAGCCCCCAGGCCCAGGATCTGTTCGGCTGGTCCGCCAAGGAGGCACTGGGCAGATACGCGGCCGAACTTCTGGTCGCCGACGAGTACGTCGATCTGGTCCTGGAGCTGTTCGCCAAGGTCATGGCCGGTGGAGGCGCATGGGCCGGGGTGTTCCCCGTGCGGCACAAGGACGGCTCCACGAAACTGGTGGAGTTCCGCAACATGCGACTGCTCGACGAGCACGGAGGCGTGTACGCCCTGGGGATCGCCTGCGACGAGGCCGTACTGCGCGGCGTGGAGCGTGACCTGGCGCTGTCGGTGCGGCTGGTGGCACAGTCCCCGCTCGGGCTGGCGGTGCTGGACACCGACCTGCGCTACGTCCTGGTCAACCCGACGCTGGAGCGGATCAACGGCCTGCCCGTCGAGAAGCATCTCGGCCGTACCGTCCGTGAGGCGCTGCCGTTCCTGGACACCGACGTGATCGAAGCTTCCATGCGCCAGGTCCTGGACACCGGCGTGCCGTTGCTGGACCAGTTCGCCATCGGACGCACGCCTGCCGACCCGGACCAGGACCACGCTTGGTCGGGTTCGTACTACCGACTGGAGGACCCTGGCGGGCGGGTGATCGGTGTTGCTCTATCGGTGGTGGACGTCACCGACAGCTACCGGGCGGCCACAGAGGCCGCCGAGGCCCGTAGTCGCCTGGACCTCATCGCCCGGGCGTCGGTCACCGTCGGCACCACCCTGGACCTGGAGCGCACGGCCCGCGAGCTCGCCGGCCTCGTCGTGGCCGACCTGGCCGACCTCTCCTCGGTCGACGTCCTCGACTCCGTCCTGGAAGGCAGCGTGACCACGGCGTCGGGCCCGGGGGCGGGGCAGGCCCTCTTCATGGCCCTGGCGGTAGCGGCGGCCTACGAGACGGACGCCGTACGCGCCGCCGACCCGGTGGGAGAACGCACCACCTATCCGGCCGAGCGCCTGGTCACACGGTGCGTGAGCACCGGGCGTCCCGTCCTGGTGTCGCACATCACCGGCCCGGACCTGAGGCACATCGCGCGCGACGAGGCCGCCGCGGACCTCCTCGCGCGGGAGGGCGCGCACTCCTACCTGGCCGTGCCGCTGACCGCTCGCGGCCAGGTCATCGGCGCCCTCGGCCTCCTGCGCACCCGCAATCCGCTCCCCTTCAACCACGACGACGTCGCGCTGGCCGGCGAGCTGGCCACCCGCGCCGCCATCGCCATCGACAACGCACGCTGGTACCAGCACGCCGCCGACACCGCCCTGACTCTTCAGCGCCACCTTCTGCCGCACCCCCCACCCCAGGCCGCAGGCCTCCAGATCGCCTACCGCTACCAGCCCGCGGCAGCGGCCAGCGGGATCGGCGGCGACTGGTTCGACGCGATCCCCCAGCCCAAGGACAAGACGGCCCTCGTGGTCGGCGACGTCATGGGACACGGTGTCCACGCCGCCGCCACCATGGGACAACTGCGCACCGCCACTCGGACCCTGGCGGACCTCGGCCTCGACCCGGCCCGGGTCCTGCGCCACCTCGACCACATCACCGCCGGACTGGACCAGACCATCGCGACCTGCGTCTACGCCACCTGGGATCCCCACCGCTCCCACTGCCGCGTCGCCCTCGCCGGCCACCCACCCCCCGTCGTCATCCGATCAGGTCAACCCCCCGAACTGCTCGACCTTCCCGCCGGCGTTCCGCTCGGCACAGGCGGCCTCGGTAGCGCCGACTTCGAGACCACCGTCCTCGATCTGGTCCCCGGCGACCGGCTGGTCCTGTACACCGACGGCCTCGTCGAAACCCGCGACGAGGCCCTGGACGACCGCCTCGACCTCCTCCTCAGCCTCCTCACCGATCCCCACCTCTCCCTGGAGGCGACCTGCGACCAGCTCCTGGCCGCACTACGACACCCCGACGCCGCCGATGACGTCGCCCTCGTCATCGCCCAGGTACGCCCCCACCCGCCCACCGACGACGCGAGCGCATCTACCTGACCGGCCCCCACCATGGGCTGGTCACTCGAACGATTCGCAGCAGACGACACTCGTGCCCGGCGGCACCGGACGAACCGGATCGCTGGTGGCACGGAAACCCATCGAGCGGGGCCTGAATGCACGTACGGCCTCACGCCACGGCGCCGACGTGCGGAAGCCTTCGTCGATGCGGCGGACATCGCGACGGTCGCGGTCGAGACGCTGGCCGACCCCGACGCCCATGCCGGCGCGGGCCCCCTCCGTCGCACCCAAATCATCCTGCGACCCCAACCACCCCACCAAGCTGAGGAGTTATTAATCGACGGCTCCCTGAGCCACATCCAACCCGCCCGGGCCACGGCTCTGTATGCCCGACCTGGATAGCTCGTCGAGATCAGCGCTTGGAGCTCAGGCGCTTCGCTCCTGTGTGGATGCCATGACCGACGCCGAAGAGACCAGCGGCTGTCACTAGAGAGTTGATATCGGGACCAGTAAGCACTTTAGACACAATGAGCGCCAGGAGCACAAAAAAAGTGATCAACCCCCAAGGCACGTCAAGGAGGCTCGCCCAAAAGGACTCCCCCTCACCGGATTTAGCGTGCAGACAGTCCCTACATGGCTCGTTCGCGTCCACATGTCTCCTTTCACGTTTATTACACAAAGGGCCGGCCGCGAACATTCAGTTGCGGCGGACCTCGGCGAGTAAGCCCTCCAGGGCATAGTTTCACAGAAGCAAAGAGACAGAAGCGTGAACGACTACACCCATTAATCAGAAAGTCAATTGGGTCTCGTCGAGGGTATAGCGAACCTGTGGACCGTGGAAGTAGCCGCGGATGACGTGGGGTTGGCGCTGGCGGCGACGGAAGAAGCCTCGGGCTTATGCTGTCAGCTCGGCCTGGTTCCGGGCTGGGCTACTCACGGGCAGGGTGCGCTTGAGGTCTGCGTTGACCAACTCGTCGGCGTTCAGCCCCGATGAAGCCCCCCTTGAAGCCGCCCGGGCTTTCCTCGGTGGCCTTATCCACGTCGATTAAGCGGCAGACGTCTTCTACTTCATCTCCTTCGCAAAGAAGGCCGCGTCTTTTTTGAGATCTCCTTCCCGGTCCTGAGCTGGGCATTCTCCCGCCGCAGCTGGCGCAGCGTTGGCTTCGAGGGCGCCGGAGCTCAGTGGGAGCGTGAGCCCCGCGATGACGGTGGAGAGGTCCTTGCAGAACCCGTTGGCGAAGGTGTGGATCTCCTTGACCTCGGATTCGTCGGCCTGGGCGCGCCAGGCTCCCAGCTGGTGCCGCCCTTCGCGGCGGCGCAAGACAGTGACGAAGCCGCGAGCCAGTCGGCATGCCTCAGCGATCTCCGGGCAGACGACAGGGCCCTCGAACGCCTCGCCTCATACCTGAACGAATTCCCGACTCGGAAAACTAGGCAGATTAGGTCGAGCCGCGCGTCGGTTCGGGTCGGGTCCGTCGCCGGGCTATAGCTGGTCCCGGAGCGGGGGGACATTCCGGCGACACGGAGGCGACCGTGGTAACCGGCAACCAGTGGAGGGCCGCCGGGCCCAGTCAGGTCGGCTTCGAGACCACCCGCGGGGAGTTCCCGCTGGGCACACGCGTCAGCGGCACCGATTCGGGTCTGAAGCCGTCTGCGAGGACACCGGGCACGGGATCACCGGGACCGGGACCGGAAGCAGAAGCGGAAGATGCGCGAGGATTTCGGGGCCGCTGGCGCCCCGTTCTCCGGGGGCGTGGCCGCCTCTCGGACTGGGTGCACAGTCGGTACGTCCGGCAGGTCGCCGACGAGGCGATCGGTGGCCGCCCGATCTATCGGTGAGCCGCCCGTGCTGCGAGAACCCGCAAGGCCACTGTCGGAGACCGGTCCCTCATACACCTCCTGACCCTCACGGGTCACCTGCCCAGGTCGTCCCCGGTCCGCACGAGTGGCACCCTCCCCCGACGGCTGGGATCGTGGAGAGGTGTGATGTGCGGTTGAAGGAGCACGTCGTGACTGACATTCCGCTCTTCGCCTTGACAGCGACCAACATCGGCACCCGGGGCCCAGCCGTTGCCCGTCTCCATCTCCTCCTGGCCCGCCTCGGCATCGGTGAGGTGCCCGGGGAGGAGGCCGCCGAGGAGAGGTACGGGGAGCGGACCACGGTGTTGGTCAAGCAGCTGCAGCGCATGATGCGGCTCGATTCCCGGCCTCCGGTGAGCGGTCAGCTGGACGCTGGTACCGCCCGCGGGGCCAACGACCTGGCATTCGGCCGAGGGCTCTTCCGCGTCGTCCATGGCCACGTACTGGGGGCCGCCGGGACCTCCCAAACCGGGGCCGTTGTGTCGATCACCGACGCGAGCAATCCCGATGTGCCGTGCGCCCTGACCTCCACCGAGACCGAGGGCTACTACCGAGCCTATTACGACCCCCATTTCTATCGTGACCAGCGGTTCGGCGTGGCCAACCCGGTCAACAACATCCAGGTCGTCGTGCGCGCCGAGGCAGACGGGGCCGCGGTGCACTCCGCCCCCCGGCCGAACCGACGAATCCTCGTTGTGGACCTCGCGCTGCCTGCCACGGCCGACCACCCCCCGCGCTACGTCCGGGGCTCCGTCGTAGACGAGAACGGCGCCCCTGTCGACGGGGTACATGTGGAGGTGTTCGACCGCGATGCCGGAACCGCCGTCCAGCGACTGGGCGACCCAGGTCGCGGCGAGTACAGCGAAACCGGCCTGTCCGGCACCTTCCAAGTGGTCTACGACGCGTCCGCGTACGCCCGCGGGGAAGGGGAGGAGGCGGGCAAGCTCCGCGCGGACCTCGTGTTCAAGCTGACGATCAAGCGCCAGCCCTGGCAGAACTTCACACTCGAACGGTGTCCGGCGTATGACGGGGAGCAGTTCGCCGGGGCGGGCCCCGTCAGTGCCCTGGACCAGAACCTCGGCATCCAGGGTCGTGATGTCGAGGTGGTCACCATCCACCTCAAGGGATACAGCCGACCCCCCGGACCGTCCGAGTTCACACGCCTGATGTCGGCACTGAAACCGCTCACCAGAACGACGCCACTGGTGGATTTCAACGAAACGCGCACTCAGGACATCAGCTTCGCCGCCCGCGAGATCGGCGAGGAACGCGCGCTCGTCGCGGATCTGGTCGCGGCGCACAAGCTTGCCGCTCTACCCTTCGCCAGGGACACCGCACCTGAGGTCTTCTACGGATTCGCCCGCGTCCTCGGAATCACCGATGCGGCCGCCCTGGCCGCGCGGCCGGTCACCGATCTCGTTGCCGCGCTGACCCGGGCGGTACAGGACAACGTGATCCCTGAGGTCAAAGATCCGCAAGGCGTGACGGTCCGTCTCCAGAAGGCAGCTGCCCAGTGTCAGCTGGACACCCCGGGCAGTGATGCTGCCGTGGTCGACCAGGCCTTGCGCCCGGTCATCGAGAAGAAAGAGAAGCGCCAGGAGATCGCCCTGCTCGCGGTCAACCACGAGGGCGCTCCTGAAGACTTCTGGAAGGATCTCAAACACCGGTACGAGTCTCTGTCGATCCCCCGCATACAGTTCGCGATCCAGCTCACCAACCTCGCGGACGGGAACCCGGGCCTCGTCACCGCCCTCCAGGAAGCGGCGCCGAAGGCGCAGTCGATGCGCACTCTCGCCCTCGATCTCGACGACCGGTTGCTGGCGAACGCCATCGCCGAAAGCCAGGCTTCGCCGGCCGACCGCCTGCCCGACGAGGAAGACCAGAAGGCCCGACTTCGACTGCAGTCCCAGATCCTCGGTCTCCTCGAAGCGTCCCAGCCGACCTCGATAGTCGCCCGAATGGCCCGGAGATGGGCGACCGAGAAGCCCGACACGGTGTCTCCGGCGGCCGCCGGCCTGCTTGAGCGTGCCGTCCGCCAGACCGACTTCGAGCTCGCCACGAGCGATGTCACCGAGTTCACCAGATCCCACTTCACCGAGCTGTTCACCGACGCCCAGGAGCGCGAGCGCAGCGGCGAGGCAATCGCCGGCCTGCTCCGATTGCAACGGCTGTTCCGAGTGAGCATCGGCACCCGGACCGCCGAACTGCTCGCCACGGGCACGAGCCGCCCGTACCAAGGAGCCCTCGACATCGCCCAGTACGGCAAGTCTGCGTTCCTGGCGAGCTTCGAGCCCAGCGAACCCCGCGAAGCCGCCGCCACCCGGTTGACTCAGAGCGAAGTGACCGCCCTGGAGCGGGTCTACGACCGATCCCGGTCGATAGCCGGCAGCGTCGCCGCCCTGATGATCGCCCAGTACCAGGACGAGTACGACGCCAAGCCCCTGTGGGCTGCGAACGGAAAGCAGGACGACCCCGCAGCCGGTGCAGACCCATCCGGTGCCGCCCTTGCTCCGCACGCTGCCGGTGTAGCTCGCTGGACCGACTTCTTCGGCAGCGTCGAGCAGTGCGAGTGCGACGAATGCCGGTCCGTCACCGGCCCGGCGGCCTATTTCGTCGCCCTTCTCCAGTATCTCCACAAGGGGTGCAAGCCCGGCAAGGACGGGCTGACACCCGGCGATCGGCTGACCGCGCTACGCCCCGATCTTCAGCACATCAAACTGACCTGTCAGAACGTCAACACGTCCTTGCCCACCATAGATCTGATAAATCAGATCCTTGAGAGCCGGGTGGCGTTCAACGAGACCGTGCCCCTCAAGACGGGAGCCGACGGAGAACCCGTTCTTCCGAACGAACTGCAGCCCAACGAAATGTCCCCGGGAGCAACGGATCGCCTCCTGTCGGCCGGTCCCGAGCACCTCATCCAGAAGGCATACGATCTGCTCGCCGAAGCCGACTACCCGATGATCCTGCCCTACGACCGTCCGCTTGCCACCGCGCGAGTCCATTTCAAGCAGGCGGGGACGAGCCGAGCTGAAGCCATGTCACTCTTCCGGCCGGAGGCCGCCGGAGAGATCGCCGCGGAATCCCTGGGGTTGCTCAGGCGGGACTTCGAGATCCTCACCGGCACCACGTTCCGGGGAACCTCACCGAAGAAGGCAGTAGTCACCCAGGAGCTCTTCGGCAACACGACGCCGCCCCTTCCGCACACGGCTCGCGCGGCATTGGCAGCTCTCGGCCTGTCCTTCGAAGAGCTCGTCGCTCTGCTCCGAACCCGGTTCGCCGGCGGCCTGGTACCCGACGCGGACGATGCCGGCACCGCAGCCCGTCTGCTCATCGACGTCGGCCAACTGACCGCCCTCCGCGCAGCGAATTACGTGGTCTCTGCGGAATCCGACACCGCGAAACTCCTCGAAGCCGGGGGGCTCACCGCGAAGGACGTCGAGAACTTCGTCAAAGGTCTCGGAGAACGGTTCGCGACCACTCTCGTCCTGGACCCGCCCGGATCGTGCGACCCCGACGCCATCGGCGTCCGGCATCTCGACGGCAGTGACGTCGACGAGCCGCAGTGGCTGCGCCTGCACCGTTTCGTACGGCTGGCCAGGCGCATGGGCATCGCGTTCGGCGATCTCGACGTCGCGCTCGCAGCCGTCGCGGACGACGTCGCGCCACCGGCCTTCAGTGCGCGAACCCTCCAGCGTCTCGCCGCCCTGACCAGGCTGCGGGCGTCCCTGGACCTGACCTGGCCGGCTGCGGCCGCACTCGTCGCCGACATCGATACGCACGGCCCCGACTCCCTCTACGACCACCTGTTCGTGGTCACCGGACTCGACCGGTCCCAGACCGGATTCCGGCGGCAGGAGGACGGGAGCGTACTCTCCGACGGATCGCCGATGCCCCTCAAGGCCGGTCTGCCCGTCCTGGCGACGGCGTTCGCTACCTCACCAGAAGAGCTGTCCGCGGCAGCGGACCAACTCAAGATCGAGACGGTGACATTGGATGGTGTGTCGCAGCTGTACCGTGTCACGCGCCTAGCCACGGCAGTCGGCGTGCGGCCGGCGGAGCTGGTCGTCCTCCAGAAGATCTACTCTCTGTCCGGACCCTACGCGGCATGGCAGAGCGATCCGGCGCAGGTGGCGACGTTCGTGGAGTGGGCCCGTCTCCTCCTCGGAGCCGGGGTGTCCACCGACCTGCTCGCACTCCTCACCACGCCGCCGCCCGACCAACTGCCCGGTCTGTCTGCCGAAGGCCGCACCGCGCTGATCGCCGATGTCGGTCGTGCATACGACGCGGCCACCGAGCGGGACACACGAGAAGCCGACGAGGAGCAGCAGCAGCGACCGGAGAACCCGAAGTTCACGGCAGAACAGCTCGCCGCCCGGCGGAAGGCCCGGTCCGATCACCGGGACGAGCTCGTGGCGAAGGTCCTGGGCCCGGTGTGCCGGCTGGACCCGGCCTTCGTAGCCCGGCTGCTCACGGCACTGCCGTCCCTCGAGGTCCTGCGGCACACGGTCGCGCCACAGGACGGCTTCGAGAAGTTGCTCGCCGGACTCGACAGGATCGGGAGGCTGCGCGCGGCGACCGGGCTCCCCGAAACTCAGTTCGCCGCCGCCACGACCCACGCGCAGCAGACGTCGGACCAAGCGCTCGAAGCGGTTCTCACCGGCAAGGACCCGACCGTCGTACTGGCGATCGTCAGGGACATCGCGCTGTTCGCGGATCTGGCCACGCGCACGCTGCGGCCGACGGCACTGGCCTCTGCGGTGCTCGAACTCTCCGCCGGCGCAACCGATTGGCCCGCGAAGGCAATCTCCGCGGGCGCCGAATGGCTCCGCCTGGACGCCGCTCTCGTGGAGGACACCGTCCACATCGGCCTGAGCGTCCTGGCCCCCGCCGACGCCCGTCTCGATCCACTCCCGGCTCTGGCCGCTCTGCGCCGGTGCACACTGATGGCGTCCAGGCTCGGGCACGCCCCACGAGAGGTGCCGGACCTGCTGGCCGAGCCGCTGTCCCAGCCGAGTCTCGTCTCCCTGATCAGCGGGGTCTCGTCCGGTTTCGCGCCCACCAGCTGGCCCGAGGTCTCGCGGCAGCTCGCCGACCCGATCCGTGAGGCCAGCCGTGACGCGCTCGTGGCCTATCTCCTCCATCGCGACAAGCTCCGTGACGCCGAGCAGCTCTTCGAAGAGTGCCTGGTGGACACCGGGATCAGTCCGTTCGCCCTTACTTCGCCCATCCGGCAGGCCATCTTCGCGATCCACACCTTCGTCCAGCGGTGTCAGCTCGGTGTCGTCGAGGGTGTCGATCCCTCACAGCTCGACCTCGACGAATGGGCGGTACTTCAGAGCAAACCGCTCTGGTCCGCCCAGTTGGAAACCCTCCTCTACCCCCACTGGCTGCTCGATCCCTCATGGCGGGACAACAAATCGGTGCTGTTCAAAGCCGAGGAGTCGGCGTTGCGTCAAGCGGACGTCACACCGGCCAACACCGTCCAGTCGTACCACCGCTACCTTGCGGGCCTCTCCGAGGTCTCCACCCTGGAGGTGTGTGGTTCGTTCCTGCAGACGAAGTTCGAGGGCCGGGAGGAGAAGCAGTACACGTCCGTACTCCACGTGGTGGGACGCACCCGCTCCAGCGTCACGCGCAAGTACTTCTACCGGCGGCTCAACCAGGGCGAGAACTATCGCGAATGGACCGACTGGGAACCGGTCGAGGCCGACATCCAGGGTGTGGAGCAGGACCGTACCGAACCGCGCACCCAGGACGGCGACGCCGACCTGGTCACTCCCGGCGTGCACCTGCTTCCGGTGGTCTGGCGCGGACAGGTATACCTGTTCTGGCCGACCTTCGTCCGTAAATCGGAAGGCAGGACACAACCACCCGAGGTCGACGTCACCCATCCTCAGCTGAAGGCCGAGCTCCCCCGCCCCTACTGGGACGTCAAACTCTCCTGGACTCGCCGCGAACCGGTCGGATGGACGCCCAAGCAGCAGTCCGGAGCTCTGGCCGAGACCTGGTGGCGGCAGGACTACAGCAGCGCCGGCTTCTACGACCTTGTAGGGCTCACACCTGCGCCTCAGCTTCCGGACCCCAGCACCCTCCTACTTCAGGCGCAGGTGGACGAAACGAGCGGACAGCTCTCCGTCGTCCTGTGCAGCCGCTGGCCGGACACCTCGGCCAGGCGGCGCCTCGCCTTCGTCTTCGACCGTGCGACGAGCGAGGTGCGCGCGCAGAGCACGTTCGGGACAGGCACCGGAGACCACCCCGCATTCATCGCCGACGGCAGCACCGTCGGTTGCTACCAAGGGATCAGGATGTCCGGAGCAGTCAGGGCCATCGCGGACCCGGAGCACCATCCCGCGGGCGATGTGCTGTTCACCCCCCAGAACCCGGTCAGCGTAATCACCCTCAACCAAGGGTTCACGGACGGCCTTCGGGCGCCGCTCTTCATCGACCTCGGCGACCGCGCCTACTTCGCCACGACCCAACACGGAGCTGGAGGCGCACTTCTGCTGTATGCCGATCCGCCCCCTGCCTCGCTACTCACAGCCGGTGAGAGGGTCCGGCTGATGGACGCCGCCGCCTCCGCCCCACAGTTGGCCGTGGGATCCCCGGCCAATCCGTGGTGGGCCGAGAAGGCGGCGGCGATGGCCGGGTACTCACTAGCTGAGATGCAGTCGACGGGGCCGACGGCCACCGGAGGCGTGTCCGCGGCGAGCGCCGCCAAGACTGGCAATTTCGACCCCGTCCTCGTGGGGCTTGACCCGCCCGGCGGCAAGGAGAAGCTGCCCATCACCTTCCCACCGGTTCAATGGATCGGCTACACAGCACTCGACCTGGCCGTCACACCGTTCTCCCACGCGCTCGCCGGAACGTTCCAGACGATCCTGCATCAGGAGGGAATCGGCGCGCTGCTTTCACCTGAGACGCAGAAGAAGACACTCGATTCCTCCGATACCTTCGCCGCCCGCTGCGATCCCGACTGGCGGCGGACGACCTTCCCGGCCGTCGAGGGTGTCGACTTCTCCCCGGACAGCCCGTTCGGAAACACCAATTGGGAGATCTTCTTCCATCTGCCCGACCTGATCAGAAAGCGACTCGCCGACAACAAGCAGCTCGACGCCGCCTTCGAGATGCAGCGCACCTTCTTCGACCCGCTGAACGGATCGGCGAACCCCGACGATTCCTGGCTCTTCCTCCCTCTGCGCGACGCCAAGCCGGTACGCCTGGAGGACATGCTGGCCACACTGAGCCTCCCCGCCGGCGATCCCGCCCGCGTCGCGATGGACGCCCAGATCGAGGCGATGCACAAGTATCCGTTCCAGGCACATCGGATCGCGCGACTTCGGCCCCTCGCCTACAAGAAGTGGGCCGTGATCGAGGCCGTCAGGCTCCAGCTCGCCATCAGCAAGGAGTTCCACGCACGCTTCCCGAACCCCGAGGCCTTCAACCGGGCCTTCCAGCCCTGCCTGCTCGCCAAGGCGTTGCTGGGGCCGCGGCCGGAGGTCGTGAAACCGCGTGCCTCGATGGCGCCCCGCAGCTACGCCGAGCTGCGCCCCGATCTGGACGCGCTGGGCAACGTACTGCTCACCGCGGAGAGCAAGCTGGCGCCCCTGGCAGCCGCCGCGGGCACGGCGAGCGGTACGGCGTCGAGCACGCAGACTGCGGGCCTTGTCCAGCGGGGAGCAATCGGCTACTTCGGCATTCCGCCGGACCGCAAGCTGCTGGCGCTGTGGGACGAGGCGGAGGACCGGCTGTTCAAACTGCGCAACAGCATGACGCTGGACGGTGAGCAGATCCAGCTTCCGCTGTACCCCCCGCGGATCGACCCGGCGGCGCTGGCCGAGGCGATCGGCACCGGCATGACCATCGACCAGATACTCGACGCGCTCGGCGCGACGCGGCCTCCTCAGCGCTTCCAGGCCGCCTACCGCGAAGCCGTGGCGGATGCCCAGCGGTTGATCGCGATCGGCGACGCACTGCTGGCCGCCGAGGAACAGTACGACAACGAGACGATGGCACATACGCGGGCCGTGCAGGAACAGGCCATGGCCTCCATGATCCTTTCCGTGCGGGACAAACAGCGTGCGGTGGCATCCGGCGAACAGCAGGAGGCCTACGCACAGCGGGACGAGCACGTCCACGAGTGGCACCACTACCAGGAACTGCTCGGGCTGCCCCCCTTGCCGGACCCCACGAAGGTGGCCTTCGCCACTCCGGGACGCAAACTGGCTCTGGTCCCCTCCGAATCGGTCTCCTTCGAGGACCTCCAGGTCATCCCCGATCTCGTGGGCTCACTGGTCACCGCCGCAGGAGGAGCGATGGGCGCAGCCACGGGCGGGGCACTGAACGGGGCAGTGGGCGCAGGCGTGGCCCATGCCGCCGTCGACGCCGTCAACGAGTCGGTCGGCGGTACGACCATGGCACCGGGCAACATCCTCGAAGAGGAGAAGCAACAGCTGCAGGAGTCGTTCAAGGCGGTCAGGCTCACGTTCGAGGCGGCGTTGCTGGACACCCTCGCAGCTGCCGTGGGAATCATCCCGACCTTCGAGGGCGCCATGAAGCCCTTCGGCGCCGGCGCCGCCATCCACTTCGGCGGGCAGGCACTGGCCGGGGTGGCCCGTGCCGGCTCGGGGAACAAGACCACGGCCGCGGGCATGCACCGCTTCCTCTCCTCGGTGTACGAGAAGCAGGCTGGTGTCGTGCTGCGCGAGCGCGAATGGGTAGCGGCACTGAACCGCGCTGCTCACGCCGTACGGGAAGCCGATCAGCGCATCGCGACCGCTGCCTTGCGGATCGCGTCCCACCAAGCGGAGTACGACGCCCAGAACCAGGCCCTCAAGGACGCCGCGGCGATCGAGAAGTTCCTCAGCGAGAAGTTCACCCGTGCCGAGCTCCACGACTGGCGCAGGCAGCATCTTCACGATCTGTTCCGACGCTCGTGCGACGTCGCGATGGAAAGCTTCGAGGCAGTGAGCTGCGCCTACCGGTGGCAGCGGGAGTGGACGGACGGCGTCGCGACTCTGCCGCGCGTGAGCAGGCCGACCTCCGCCCGCGAGGAGCTGCTCTTCGGACACGATCTGATGACCTGTCTGCAGGAGTTCAACCGCAGATTCCAGTCGACCGAACAGGTGGGCCCGCAGGCCGTCCACCGCTTCTCGCTCAGGGAGATCGACCCGTGGGCCCTGTACGACCTCCGGGAGACGGGCAGGGCGAGCTTCTCACTGCCCGAGGTGCTCTTCGACATCGATCACCCGGAACACTACGACCGCCGGATCAAGGGGGTCCAGATCTCCGTCCTGTGCAACAGGGGGCCTCTCATGGGAATCGGCGGCACGCTGACCCTCGACCGCAGCAAACGGCGGGCAGCACCGACCCACACCGCGGAGGACCTCAAACCGGACCCGCGGTTGGGCACCAACTCCATAGCCCTCAGCACCGGTCAGAACGACACCGGAATGTTCGAGGTGAATCCGGAACTGTTCCAGCCCTTCGAGGGAATGGGAGCCGTATCCGACTGGACTCTCAGCCTCCCGGAGCACTTCCGCAGGTACCCGTACCGCGAAATAAGCGATGTCGTCCTCACCCTTCAGATCAACGCCAGAACAGGCGGGGATGCGTACGGAGCGACGCGGTCCAAGAACATCAGAGAGGCGCTCAACGTGCTCCGTCAGAGATTGCAGAGCGACGGGACCGCAAAAGAATCGGGCATCCATCGGCTGATCAGCCTGCAGCACGACCGCTCCGCGGACTGGGCCACGTTCCAGGCCACGGGCAAGGTGGCCACCAGCGTGGGCGTCCAGGACCTGTCCCACTTCATGCGCAACGACGACGCTCCCGACCCGACCTTGCATTCAGTGGTGGCCGTAGGACTGCACAAGGGCAAGCCCGTCGGCGCCACAGTGCCACTCGACATGGCCGTCACAGGGAGCGAACCGCTCTGGTCCGTCACCCTGGCCGCCCCGGACCTCCCCCCGACGACCACCGAAGACATCCTCCTGCTGGCCCGGTTCGACCTCTGATGGACAGCCTGCCATGGAACACCCCACACCCCACCCACCACCCCCGGAGCAGGACACGCCACCGCCTCTGACCTCCGTCCCACAGGTGACCCTGCCCAAGGGCGGTGGCGCGATACGGGGCATCGGTGAGAAGTTCGCGGCCAATCCCGTCACCGGCACCGGCTCCGTGAGCGTGCCCGTCTCCACCAGCCCCGGCCGGTCCGGCTTCGGCCCCGCCCTGTCCCTCACCTACGACTCGGGCGCCGGCAACGGCCCCTGCGGCCTCGGCTGGTCCTTCCGCACCCCCCACGTGCAGATCAAGACCGACAACGCACTGCCCCGGTACGAGCCGACCGCTCCCGAGGCCGGCGACGCGGACGCGTACGCACTCTCCGACGCCGAGGATCTCGTACCAGAGCTCAACGCCGACGGCACCCGGCTCACCGACACGTCCACGGATCCGCACTATGTGATCCATCGCTATCGGCCACGGGTCGAGGGCCTGTTCGCGCGGATCGAGCGGTGGACACGCACACTCGACGGAGACGTCCACTGGCGGAGTCTGTCGACCGACAACGTCCTCACCCTCTTCGGCACCGACCCCGACTCACGTATCGCCGACCCCGACCACACCGAGCGGGTATTCAGCTGGCTCATCAGCGAGACCCGCGACGACAGGGGCAATGCGTGCCTGTACACGTACAAGCGTGAGGACGGCGAGCGCATCGACATGGATGCTCCGCACCAGTTGGGGCGCGGTCCCGCCGACGATCGACGGCGAGGGGCGAACCTCTACCTGAAGCGCATCCGCTACGGGAACCGGCGCCCGCTCCTCGGCTCGGACGGCAGCCGCCCGCCCCGGCTGACGCCTTCGGCCATCGCCGAGGCGGAGTGGCTCTTCGAGGTCGTCTTCGACTACGGCGAGCACGGTGCGCAGGCTCCCACCCCTGAGGAGACCGGCGTCTGGCCGCCCCGGGCCGATCCCTTCTCCTCCTACCGGCCCGGGTTCGAGGTACGGACCAACCGCTTGTGCCGCCGGGTCCTGATGTTCCACCGCTTCCCCGTCGGACCGAACCCGGCCGTACCGCAGTTGGTGCGCTCCACGGACTTCTCCTACGCGTCCACCGCGACCGACGCCGCACCGGGCTCCGCCACCGCGCCGTACACGTACCTCACCGCCGTCACCCACAACGGGTACCTCCCCCAGCCCGGAGGCGGGTACCTCAAGCGCAGCATGCCGCCGGTGGAATTCGGCTACACCGCCCCCGTGGTGGACCCCACCGTCCACGACGTGGACCGCGATCTACTCGGCGAGATTCCCGTCGGCGTCGACGAAGCCCGCTACCGGTGGACCGACCTGCACGGCGAGGGCCTGACCGGCATCCTCAGCGAGCAGGACGGCGGCACCTGGTACTACGCGCGAAACCTCAGCCCGGCGAGCGACAGGCCGGTGGAGTTCGCGCCACCGCAGCCGGTCGCGGCAGTGCCAAACGTCTCACTGGCCGATGGTTCGGCCCGCTTCTGCGACCTCGCGGGGGACGGGCTGCCCGACCTCGCCGTATTCGACGGCCCGAATCCGGGCCTGTACGAGCACGAAGCGGTTGGGGACGGCTGGGGACCCTTCCGGCCGTTCGCAAACCATCCCAACCGCCCGGTCATCGGCTCCGATGCCCGGCTGATCGATCTGGACGGGGACGGCCGCGCGGACCTACTGATCACCGAAGCGGACTCGCTGGTGTGGTACCCCTCGCTGGGCGAGGCCGGTTTCGGCCCCCCGTACCGAGTGGCCAAGGCCCTCGACGAGGAACAGGGCCCGCGCCCGGTCTTCAACGACGGCACGGAGTCCCTGCACCTCGCCGACATGAGCGGCGACGGCCTGTCCGACCTGGTACGGATCCGCGGAGCCGGCGAGGTCTGCTACTGGCCCAACCTTGGCCGCGGGCGGTTCGGCGGCAAGGTGGTGATGGACGGGCCCCCGGCCTTCGACGATCCGGACCGGTTCGACCCCCGCCGGCTGCTATTGGTCGACATCGACGGCTCCGGGACGACCGACATCGTCTACCTGCACGGCACCGGCCCCCGCCTGTACTTCAACCAGTGCGGCAATGGTTGGAGCAGCCCGCCGGTGGAGCTGCCGGGCTTCCCCCGGACGGACCCGATGTCGTCGGTCACGGTGGTCGACCTCAAGGGAAACGGCACGGCGGCGCTGGTCTGGTCGAGTCCGCTTCCGACCGAGGCCGCCCGACCGATGCGCTACGTGGACCTCATGAGCCAGGGCAAGCCGCACCTGCTCGACCGGATCGTGAACAATCTCGGAGCCGAGACCACCATCGGCTACGCCCCCTCGGGCCGGTTCTACCTCCGCGACCGGCGAGCCGGCCACCCGTGGGCGACCAGGCTGCCCTTCCCGGTCCACGTGGTCGAGCGGGTGGAGACGTACGACGCGGTCAGCCGGAACCGCTTCGTGACGCGCTACGCCTACCATCACGGCTATTTCGATGGCGAGGAGCGGGAGTTCCGTGGCTTCGGCCGGGTCGATCAGATCGACACCGAAAGGATCCGCGCCGTGTCCGGGCCGGACGCGGACGGTGGCCGCGACGGAGACGAGGCGACAGACTCGCCGCCCGTGCTGACACGCACCTGGTTCCACACAGGAGCCTGCCTCGACCGGGACCGCATCTCGCGCCTCTTCCAGGACGAGTACCACCAGGACGCGTACCTGCTGGACGACACGGTGCTGCCGGACGGGCTCGCGCAGGACGAGGTGCGCGAGGCGTGCCGGGCGCTGAAGGGGGCCATGCTGCGCCAGGAGGTGTACGTCTTGGACGGCGCGGGCCCTTGGAGGGCCGACACCGCCCCGGCCGGCCCGCCGTACCTCGTCAAGGAGCAGAACTTCACGGTCCGCGTGCTCCAGACCCGCCGCGTCAACCGGCACTCCGTCCTCTTCCCGCACCCACACGAGGCTCTGGCCTGCCACTACGAGCGCAGCCCCGACGACCCGAGGGTCACGCATACGCTGACGCTGGAAGTCGACCGGTACGGGAACGTCCTCAAGGAAGCCGCTGCGGGCTACGGCCGCGACCCCGCCAGCGCAGTCGACGAACAGCAGGCGAGGACGCTGGTCACGTACACGGCGCACGAGCTCACCAACGCCGTCGTCGATCGCCCCCACGACTACCGCACCCCCCTGCCGTATGAGACCCGGACGTACGAGCTGACCGGGTACTCCGCCGGCCCCACCGGGCTGTTCCGTCACACGGATTTCGTGCAGGACGACCCGTCTGCCGCCGACCGCAAAGCCCTGCTGTTCGAGAGCAACCTCGCCTACCAGGAAGAGCCCACCACCGGTCACCAGCGCCGCCTCATCGAGTGCGTCCGCACCCTCTACCGCCCGGACGACATGGGAGCCTCCGTCGCCGACCCGCTCGCGCTCCTCGCGCCGGCGCACCTGGAACCGCTGGCCCTGCCCGGGGATAGCTACACGCTGGCCTTCACCCCAGGGCTGCCGGCCCTCGTATACAAAGGCCCCGCCGGGGAGGATCTGCTGCCCGACCTGGCCGCCGTGCTCCAAGGACAGGGTGGTGACCAGGGGGGCTATGTCGACTTGGACGGCGACGGCAGCTGGTGGATTCCGGCCGGCAGGCTTCGCTGTTCCCCCGATGCGGCCGACGGTGCCGTCAAGGAACTCACGTACGCCCGCCAGCACTTCTTCCTGGGGCTGCGCCACATCGACCCGTTCGGTCACACCACGACCATCACGTTCGACGCCTACGACCTCCTCATACTCGAAACCCGCGATCCCCTCGGAAACCGTGTGACGGTCGGCCAACGTACCTCCACGGGCGCCATTGATCCGGCCGTACCCGGATACGACTACCGTGTACTCCAGCCCCAGATGGTCACCGACGCCAACGGCAACCGCGCCGAGGTCGCCTTCGACGCTCTGGGCCTCGTGGTCGGCACCGCGGTACGGGGAAAGCCCGGACAGTTGGTCGGAGACACTCTGGACGGCTTCGACCCCGACCCTGATCCAACGCGGCTGCTCGACCACATCGCCAAACCCCTTACCGACCCGCACGCGCTTCTGGGCAACGCCACGACGCGGTTGGTGTACGACCTGTTTGCCCACCTCCGCACAGGTGGCCGGGACCCAGTGGTCGTCTACACGGTGGCCCGCGAACGGCACGCCCTGGATGCCGACGGCGCGCAGTCCCGGATCCAGCACAGTTTCACGTACGGCGACGGGTTCGGCAGGCAGATCCAGCAGAAGGTACAGGCCGAGCCCGGGCCCGTACCGCGCCGAGATCCTGACGGCTCGCTCGTCATCGACGCCACCGGCGTCCCGGCGATGACGGCAAACGACGTCGACCCGCGGTGGGTGGGTACCGGCTGGACGGTCTTCAACAACAAGGGCAGCCCGGTCCGCGAGTACGAGCCGTTCTTCAGCGACACCCACCGATTCGAGTCGGACGTCCGCGTCGGTGTGAGCCCCGTCCTCCTCCACGATCCGCTCCAGCGAGTGGTTGCCACGCTTCACCCCAACCACACGTATGACAAAGTCGTCTTCGACCCTTGGCAGCAGATCACCTTCGACGCCAACGACACGGTCGCACCGCACGGCACCGAGACCGGTGACCCGCGCACCGACCCTGACGTCAGCGTCTACACAGAGCGCTACTTCTCCACACAGCCCGCTACCTGGCAGACCTGGTACGCGCTCCGTGGTGTGTGCGGCGACCTTGATGTACATGAGCAGGAGGCCGCGACGATGGCCGCCGCGCACGCGAACACGCCGACCACCCTCTGCTTCGACAGTCTCGGGCGGCCCTTCCTCACGCTGGCGCACGCGGGCTTCCTGTCGAACGGCGATCCCGTACTCCATAGAACCCGCCTCGACCTGGACATCGAGGGCAACCAGCGAGCCGTCCACGACGCACTGGAGCGGCTCGTCATGCGGTACGCGTACGACCTGACGAGCCGCCGCATCCGGACGGAGAGCATGGAGGCCGGGTGCCGCTGGACGCTGCCGGACGTGCTGGGCAAGCCGATCCGGGCGTGGGACAGCCGCGGCCATGTGTTCCGCACCGAGTACGACGCGCTGCGCCGCCCGCTACGGCTGTTCGTCACCGGCAACGATCCCGCGGACCCGGGACGGGAGCT
The DNA here is from genome assembly GCF_042750105.1 of Streptomyces sp. NPDC059443. Lineage (NCBI taxonomy): Bacteria > Bacillati > Actinomycetota > Actinomycetes > Kitasatosporales > Streptomycetaceae > Streptomyces > Streptomyces sp. NPDC059443. Next base: position 154,911 of record NZ_JBHYVM010000003.1, read on the forward strand.
GCTGACCGAGCGTCTGATGTACGGCGAGGAACATCCGAACGGCGAGGACCTCAATCTCCGCGGCCGCCTCTGCCTGCATCTTGACCAGGCGGGCGTCGTCGCTGTCGAGTCCCACGACTTCAAGGGCAACGTGCTACGAACCACCCGCCGCCTCGCCCTGACGTACAAAGAGCCTCTGTCATGGCAGGCCGTCGATGCCGCGACCCCGGCCGCCATCGAAGCAGCTCTAGCCTCCCTGCTGGAAACGGGCGCCTTCTCGAGCGAGGTCACGTACGACGCACGTAACCGTCCGACCACGATGACAACGCCGGACGGCAGCGTCACCACCCCTGACTACAACGTGGCCGGTCTGCTGAACGAGGTGCACGTGCGCCACGGGGCCGTCACGGAACATCTACTGGAGAACATCGACTACGACGCGAAGGGCCGGCGTACGCGCATGGCGTACGGCAACGGCATCACCACGCACGCCACGTACGACCCTCTCACCTCCCGCCTGGCCTCCCTGCTCAGCACACGCCCCGGTACCGAACTGCAGAGCCTGCACTACACATACGACCCGGTCGGCAACATTGCGTACATCCGCGATGACGCTCAGCAAGCCCTGTTCTTCCGCAACCAGTGCGTCGACCCCCACGCGGAATACATGTACGACCCGCTGTACCGCCTGACCCGGGCAACGGGCCGCGAGCACCTGGCCCAGGGAATCAGGGTCCCCCACTCCCCCGACGACGCCCTGCGCATCCGTCTGCCCCACCCGTCGGACGGCCTCGCCACCGGCCGCTACTGCGAGACGTACGAGTACGACGCCGTGGGCAACCTCCAGGCGATGCGCCACCACGACGCCTGCCCGGGCGCGCAGTCGTGGGCGCGCACCTATTCCTACCGCGAGCCAAGCCTGCTTCAGGCCGGCTCGTTCAACAACCGCCTCACGAGCACGAAGACCGGCACGACGCCCGAGCCGTACGCGTACGACCCCCACGGCAACATGACATCGATGCCCCATCTCCCCCTCATGCAGTATGACTTCGACGACCAACTCCGCATGACTCAACGCCAATCGGTCAATGACCCGGATGGACTAGGGGACCGGACCTACTACGTCTACGACGCGACGGGCCAGCGCATCCGCAAGGTGACGGAGACAGCAGGGGCCGCCCGCACGGACGAACGCATCTACCTGGGCGACTTCGAAATCCACCGCCGCCACTCGGGCCCCCACGCGGGCCTCGTCCGCGAAACCCTCCACGTCTCGGCCGCCGGCCAGCGCATCGCCCTGATCGAAACCCGCAACACCGTCAACGACGGCTCCCCGGAAACCCTGACCCGCTACCAGCTCTCCAACCACCTGGGCTCGGCCACCCTGGAACTGGACTACATCGCCAAAATCATCACCTACGAGGAATACACCCCGTACGGCAGCACGTCCCTCCAGTCAGCCCGTAACACAACGGAAGCCCCGAAACGATACCGATACTCGAGCAAGGAACGGGACGAGGAGAACGGCTTCAGCTACCATACCGCGCGCTACTACGCACCTTGGCTGGGCCGGTGGATTTCCTGCGACCCGTCCGGGTTCGCCGACTCCCCGAGTCTCTATTCGGCAATGGGGGGAAATCCGACGAATATCATCGACCTGAGTGGACGGTATGGACTGAGCGATCTGACTGGGGATCTTGACCGTGCGGCCCGGTATGGGGCTCTCATGATGGGCCCCATGGGAGTCTTGGCACTCCAGGCCAGCAAGCTTGCCACTGAGGTTGCGAGCGGGCGCGCCGACCCCGCCCAAGTAGTCGATAAAGCGATAATCTCGAACATCCCAGTAGCAGGCACTGCCGTGAATCATCGCGAAGGACTCCAGGAAATGAACAAGTCGCTAACAAAGGCAGAAAAAGCAGGCACAAGGAGTGAGGCAGCGCGCCATTATGTAGACGCAGCCTTGACTGCAGCCGAAACGACGATGACTACGGCCGCCGACGTCGTTACGTTCACCCTCGCCCCCAATATTCCACGCATACACGGCAGCACAGGAATTAATCCGCACACTGCAGCCGCCATCGAGCATGCAGCCGGAAATCATCCGACAGCCACAGTTCATTCCCCACCGGCGCCCGATCCCGCCCCACAGCCGCCAAAACCATCCCCATCGACTACGAAGCCGTCACCCTCGATCAGCAGCCCGAAATCCGCAAAGGCGGGCCACAATGTCACCATTAGCGGCACAATGAACGAGGCCCAGTTCAGAGAGTCAATGAAAACCGAACCAGGCAAGTACGTATATGTAATCATCGACGCATGCGGAAATGAACTAAAACCCGGCGTCACTGGGGACCCGTACCGACGCTTCAATGAGTACGTGACGAAGGAGAAAATGAGGACCGCGCAGATGCGGGTATACCAGCCCCAGCCTGCCTACCAAGCCCGCGGCAGCGAAACCGCAGGAATTGCCTCTCATGCGGAAAGCGGCAGCGCCACAATGAACGATCGCATGGAGACGCGTTCCGAGATGCGCCAGGGTGCGGATTGGGCTGACACTCTGCACCAACCACCAGCTCCATATGGCCAGCCCCTGATCACCATCCGCCGTTGAGGAAACCGAGCGACAGCAGTGCATCTCGTCCCCGCAGGTCGCACAACACAGCAGCATTAGACCCGCGTCCAAGACCACGCACGGCGGGCGCGGTCGCATGCGGTTTACCAGGCGAAGCCCGGACAGTGCTCCCGCAGATTCAGGTATTCAAGAAGGCGACGGTCGAGGCGGCGGCAGGACGGACACCGTCGACGTGGTCCTCGCCCAACATCGACAGGACCACGTACGCGAAGCCCCGTCCAGTGAGAACCGGGGCTTGACCCCGCCGCGAGGTCCAGTACGCCGCGGCGGGCCAGAGTGGCTGTCCGGGCACCCGAGCCGGACACCGAGACGTGCCGGTTGACGCCAAGCGCGAAGCAGACCTGCTAGACGCAGCGAATCCCGGTTCTCTGCCGCATCCGTTTTGCGCCGTCTCGAACCCAAACGGGACGCGCTCAACGCAGCGTAACCAGCACCGAACCAGCACGGGATCCGGAGTTCGCCGTTCCCCTGCCGACCTGACAGCACACAGGCACCCCCGGCAAGGACATCGACGACGCGGCCTCCGTCACGCTCTGTACGCTAAAACCGAGAAACTTCCGAATAGACGGCACCCCGGTTCTGACTGGCAAGCCCTGGACAGCCGCACTCTGACGCCGTCCGCTCGCACTGGTCCTGGCCTGATCTCGGCCGCCCAACCATGCCGCCGTTGCCACAGCCTGCTCCAGGGGCCGGAACGGTCTCGTTCTCTCCGGGGGCGCGGTGGCCGGCCGACTCCGCCGACATCGCGACCGAGTCTCTGCAGTACGTCGGCTTGCCGCAAGCGGTCCGGACTCTGGCGAAGCTGTGGGAGGCCGACGCCCAGCTCGGTCACGCTCAGCTCAGGAACACCTTCCTGCCCGGTGTGTTCGGGCTCGCATCCCGTCAGGCTCTGATCCTGCCGCCCGACCCGGACCGCTCCGGGCCCGGCAGCTACAAGGTGACCGGACGCGACCTCGTACTCCTAGAGGTCCAGACGAGGCTCTACTGCTCCCTCGACGAGGAGCACGGCGGAGGGAAGCTCCGCTCCGTGTTCGCCTCGTTCCTGGCGATGCACACGGTGCCGCTGCTGAACGGGGCGTTCTACGTGACGACGGGGAAACGGCTCTACGGCGGTGTTGCCGACGCGGTGCTGGCCGTGACGTCCATGGTCTACGAGAACCACCTTCCGGGCTTCGCCCAGCGCTACGACCTGCGGGCCATGCATCTGGCTCAGGCCATCGGCGACCGGTCCCGCATCGCACGCGTGCACATCCACCAGACGCGGCTGGCCGCCGCCCAGGACGACCGGCATGAAGTCCTCACCCACGCCCGCAGCGCCGTCGTGGCCAGCGAGAGTGCCCCTACTCTGGTGCGCGCCTACTGCGCCGTCACCGAGGCCCGAGCCTGGGCGTTCAACGAGAACCCGGCTCCGGTGCTCGCCGCGGTCGCGCGGGCCCGGGACCACTTCGAGCGGGGAGCGGCGGCGCCGGCCGTGCGCTGGCTGGGGTGGTTCGACCGGTTCGAACTGGAGGCCCAGGCCGCCTGGGTACTAGCCCGTGCCGGTCTGGCCGACGCGGGCATACTGGCGCTGAAGGCGGCGGAGGGCATGCCGTGCACGCGCCTGCGCGACCGGGTGGAGCTGCTGATCACGGGCGCGGAACTGGCTCGGCTAAGCGGGGACACCCGCGCCTACGAGCACAAGGCTAGGCAGGCCGAAGAGACTTCGCGGACGGTGGCCAGCCGGCGGCTGAACACGAGAATCACCCGACTCACCGCCGGCCAGCCGTTCAACGACTTCTAGCTAGGCACTGTCCGCACAGCTGACTCCTGTCGACCCCTTGCGGATCGGTCCGGTTGTCGGACATCGCCACGATTCCGCCCGTTGCGGGGCTGCAGGCCGATGGTCTAGCACCGAGCAGATGGGCTGTTCTAGGGTCAGGTGGCATGGGGATCACGGGGGCTGACGGGGTAGGGCGGGCAATGCCGTTCGCGGGGGTACCGCCGGTGTTCGAGGACCGGACCCGGGACGCGTGCGTGGTGGTGCCGGGGATCATGGGAAGCGTCCTGGAGGACGCCGAGACGGGCCGCCCACTGTGGGGCGTGAACGCCTCGATGCTGACCAACCCGCTGCTGGGCAAAGGGTTCCTGCGCGCGCTGCACGCCGACGAGCGGGAACAGGCCGCCGACCCGGACGCCTTCCGGCGGGAGCCGCTGACCCGGATCCGGGCCGTCGGCCTGGTGGCAACGCCGTGGTGGCTGCCGGTTCTGGAGGGCCTGGAGCCCTACACCGACCTGACCAAGACCTTACGGAAGGCGAGCCTGGGGCCGGAGGCAGTACTGCCTTTCCCCTACGACTGGCGGCTGGCCGTCGCCTACAACGGGGCGGTGCTGGCCAGAGTGGCCCGTGCGCACCTCACCCGCTGGCGTGAGCGGGTCGCCGCCGAGGAGGGATGGCGGGCGGCGGGCGAGCGGGCGCCGCGGTTGCTGTTCGTCGCACACTCGATGGGCGGCCTGGTGGTGCGTGCCGCACTGGAGCAGGACCCTGACCTCGCCGCCGACACCCGGGCGGTCGTCACCGTCGGAACTCCGTTCTTGGGCTCTGCCAGCGCGGTCCTCACTCTGAACCTCCGGCAGTCTCGGGAGCGGCCGGGATGGCTTCAGCGCCATGTTCAAGCGATGGCAGCGACCCTGCCCGGGGTCCACGACCTGCTGCCTGGCTACCGGTGCCTGGACCGCGGCCTAGACGTGGACCGGCTGACCCCGTCGGACGTGGCACGGTTCGGCGGCGACGAACACCTCGCGGCGCGTGCCCTGGCCGAGCACGACCGCCGCTGGGAGCACCCGTTCCGTATGCCCGGTCACCGGGCGGTCGTCGGCGAAGCCCAGCCCACCATTCAGACCCTACAAGAGCACCAGCGCGCCGACCTGGCCGTGGTGGAGGGCCGGCACCACTCCTTCGACGTCGACGAGGACGGGCACCTGCTCCGCGATCCCGCCACCGCGATCCCCGCCCGCCGCGACACCTTCGGCGACGGTACCGTCCCCACCCCCTCCGCCCAGGCCGCAACCGACGCCGTCACCTACGTATTTGGCCAGCACGGCACCCTGACCTGCCACGACGAAGTCCTGCGTCAAGTCCGCAACATCGCCCTCGAACGCCGTCCTGGCGGGCGCCTGGCCGGTGACGGACTGCAGCCCGGCCTGAGCGTTCCACACCTCGGCGGTACCCTCGGACAGCCGCTCACCCTCCGCGTAACCGGCCTGACCACCCCCGCCGGGGTGAGCCTGAGCGCCCGTTCCGCCACCACCGGCCGCACCGCTCACCCCCTCACCCTGCGCCCCGACCCCCACAGCACGGACGGCGGGCTCGCGGCCCGCTTCAGCCCGGACGCCCCGGATCTGTACCGGATCACGCTGGCCACCGGCGCCCACCCGCCGATCACCCAGCTCGTCCTGATCAGTCCCCCTGACACCACTACCCGCCAGGCAGCTGAGTGAGCGCCCACGCGTTCTCCGACCATTTCGCGCCCGATCCGCAGCCCGACCGGGCCATGGGCGACGGGGGCGACCCGGTCGGCTTGTTCCCGGTGAACTTCACCACCTACCGCCACCACCACGACCTCGATACCGAGCACCACATCGAGGCGATCACCCGCCTGCTCGCCCCCTTCGGCCTGCGTGTTGAGACCTGGCCCGTCGTGGGTGAGGGGCGGGACCGGCAGGCGGTCGAGGATCGGCTCGATGCTTGGACAGATGCGAGTTCACCGACCGGCCGCGGGAACTCGGTGCTCTACTGGGTCGGCCACGGCAGCGCCTCCCATCTGGCCCACCACCGCACCCCGGCACCGATCAGTACAGGCGTCAGCCCCGGCGAGGTGGCCGACGCGATCGGCGCCCGCCAACTTCACCCTGAGAACACGGGCAACTGGGCAATCGTCATCCTGGACGCCTGCTTCTCCCGCGACTTCGCCAGAGCCGTCCACATCCACCTTCTGACTCACCACCCCGACGCCAAGCAGTACCTGCTGCTGTCCACCGCCGCCGAGGGCTACGCCGAGCTCGGCGCCTTCACCCACGCCCTGGACCGGGCTCTGAGCAGCGCCTTCCTGGACCGTGACGCTATCGGTCTGGTCGAGCTCGGGTCGGAGCTCGCCCGCGACCTCGACGGCTATCGTGCCGACACTGCCGACGACCGCCACACCCGACTCGTCAACCGTGAGACCCTCTCAGCGTTCAGTTCGTCGCTCGACCAGCGCGCCGAACTCGTCGCGGTCATCAATGAGCTGCCCATTGACGAGCGACGCCACTTCCTGCCCAAGGCATCCGGCGCCGAGTTGGGCGAACTCGCCTGGCATTTCCACGGTCGCACCGTGCAACGTGACCACATCCTGCGCTGGCTGGCCGCCGGCACCACCGGGACCCTGGTCGTCACCGGCCCCGCGGGTGCGGGGAAGTCGGCACTACTCGGGCATATCCTGCTGCACACGAACCCGCGCCTGCGTGACATCCTGATCCGCCAAGGCCACTTGACCCCGTTGCCGGCCGGCAATGCCTGCCCCGATGATCCCTTCGACCTCGTCGTCCACCTTTCTGGCCTCACCCTCGGCCACATCATCGGGCTCATCGCCACCGCCGCCGGCCTGACCCGCCTCGCTGAACAGGCCGCCACCGGACGCGCCGCCGACCTCACCAGTCGACTGATCACCGAACTCGACACCCGCCAAGCCCGGCTGACGGTTCTCTTCGACGCGCTCGACGAAGCCGAGCAACCCCTCCTCCTCGCCGACCGCCTCCTTCGCCCGCTCGCCGCGCTCCCCGGCGTCCGGATCGTGGTGGGGACCCGCCGATCCACCCACGAAGGCCCCGACCACCCCGCCCCCACCGATACCAACCTCCTCCACGCGCTCCGACCTCGCCCGATCGCAGGCGTGCCCCGACCGGGCCTGGACGTGGTCGAGGTCGACCATGACCCGGAGGCCCTCGCCGGGTACCTGCGCTCCAAGCTGACTGCCGCACAGCACCGCGGCACGCTGGAGACCGACGACGCGGGCATCGCTACGGCCGTCCACCGACTGGTCGCCGAGCACCCACGCGACAACGAGCAGCAGCAATTCCTCTACGCGCGCCTCGCCGCCCACGAACTCCTCAACGACCCGAACCTGATCACCGACCCCACCCCACTGATCGGCCAAACCCACCGCCAACTCTTCACCCACGCCCTGGAACGCCTGCGCCGCATCGACCGCCGCTACACGCTCCTGCTCCAGGCCCTCGGCCTTGCCCAAGGCCGAGGCCTGCCCGACCAGGACCGGATCTGGGCCACGGCGGCCGACGCACTCCACACGGGCCTCACCGATACCCGGGATGTCATCCCCGCCCTACTGCGCGATGCTGCCCCCTATCTCGCCCTCGACCAAGAGCACGGGCAAAGTGTCTACCGCCTAGCCCATCGCACCTTCACCGAACACTTCACCACCCAGCCCACCGCCGCCCGGGCCCATGCCGCCATAGCCACCGCCCTCATCCACCACACCACCCGAAGCCTGCAACCGCGCATTGAGCCGACCGTGGCCGAAGTCCAGGTGCCGGTGCCGGTGACGGCCATCAGCCCCTACACCCGACACCACCTCGCCGCCCACGCCCGCCTCGGTCACACAGCCGGAGCCCTGAAAGCCCTCGCCGACCACCCTCATGTCCTGGACGCACTCGACCTCACCAGCATCACCACCGCCGTCCTCCACCATGGTCTGGCGCCGCGAGACCTCCCACTCGCCATCGCCGGCAGCGTCCTCCTACAACACCACGCCCACGAAACCTCCGCCGCCCAGCCGGCCGACGCCACCGCGTGGCGCAAGTGGTGGAGACGGCTCGGCACCACCTACATCCAAGGAACCCCACCCCCAGCCGAGCCACCTCTCCACGGCACCGACCCATCACTGCCCACCCTGATTGGTGGCACCGTGAGTCCCCGCCAACCCCACCTCCAACTCGCCGGGCACGGCGGCCGGGTACATGCACTGGCGGTGTTCACCGCACCAGACGGCACCCCCCGCCTCGCCACCCTCGGGTCTGACAACACGCTGCGGGGCACGCTGCGGATCTGGGACCCCATCACCGGGGAGCAGGTCGGCGAACCCCTCACCGTCCAACCATCCCTGGGCGCCGCGTTGGCGGTGTTCACCGCACCCGACGGCGCTCCCCGCGTCGCCATCGTCGGGCACGACAGCACGATGTGGATCTACGACCCCGCCACCGGGGTGCAAGGCGACAAGATCCGCACCGCCCACACCTGGATGGCCGCGTTGGCAGTGTTCACCGCGCCTGACGGGACCCCTCGCCTCGCCATCGCCGGGTTCGACCGTACGGTGCGGATCTGGGACCCCGCCGCCGGGGTGCAGGTCGGCGAAATCCACACTGGTCACACCGATCACTCCGGTCGCGTCGGCTGGGCGACTGCGTTGGCGGCGTTCACCGCGCCCGACGGCACCCCTCGCCTCGCCATCCCCGGCGACAGCGGGACGGTGTGGATTTGGGACCCCGTCACCGGAGTGCAGGTCGGTGAACCCCTCACCGGCCACACGCCCATGGTGTACGCGTTGGCGGTGTTCACCGCACCCGACGGCACTCCCCGCCTCGCCATCCCCGGCGACGACAGGACGGTACGGATCTGGGACCCTGCCACCGGAGTGCAGGTCGGTGAAATCCGCACCGCCCATACCTCCCGGGTGTACGCGATGGCGGTATTCACCGCGCCCGACGGCACCCTTCACCTCACCACTGTCGGCGACGACCACAAGGTACGGATCTGGGACCCCGCCACCGGAGTGCAGGTCGGTGAACCCCTCACCGGCTACACCTCCGCGGTGAGAGCGTTGGCGGTGCTCTACGCGCCCCTCGGCACCCCCCACATCGCTACCGCGGGAGACGCCCTCATGGTGCGGATCTGGGACCCCACCACCAAGGTGCAGGTTGGTGAACCCCTCACCGACTACACCACCAAGGGGACCGCGTTGGCGGTGTTCACCGCGCCCGACGGCACCCCCCGCATCGCCATCCCCTGCGCCGACCACGTCGTGCGAATCTGGGGCCTCACCACCGGAACACAAGTCGACGAATTCCACACCGGCCAGACCGACTTGGTGCGGAGGATTGTGGTGTTCACCGCGCCCGACGGCACCCCTCGTCTCGCCACCGCCGGCAACCACGACGACACGGTGCGGATCTGGGATCCCACGACCGGAACACAGATCGGCTCATTCCTCACCGGCCACCCCGGCTCGGTCAGTGCGTTGACGGTGTTCACTGCCCCCGACGCCGCCCCTCGCCTCGTCACCGCCGGCTACGACCACATGGTGCGGATCTGGGACCCCACCACCAGGGTGCAGGTCAGCGCAATCCGTACCGCCCGCAGCTCCTGGGTGAGTGCTTTGACGGTGTTCACCGCCAACGACGGCAGCCCCCGCCTCGCCATTCCCTATAAAAACCACACGGTACGGATCTGGGACCCCATCAACAGGGTGCGGGTCGGTGCACCCCTCACCGGCCACACGGCCTTGGTGACTGCGGTGGCGGTGTTCACCGCCACCGACGGCACCGTTCGCCTGGCCACTTTCGGCAACGACCGCACGGTACGGATCTGGGATCCCATTGCAGGGGGGGAGGTCGGTGCACCCCTCGTCAACCACAAAATCTGGGTGGATGAAGTGGCGGTATTCACCGCGCCCGACGGCACCCCCCGCCTCGCCGCCCCCGACTTCGACCACACGGTGCGGATCTGGGACCCTCAAGCTCACACGGTATACGCCCTCCCCTTAGCAGTCCGGAGCACTTCCTTGGTAGCAGACCACGGTCTGCTCGTCGCCGGCACCTCGTCAGGACACTTCGTTATCGACTTCTCGTCCATACCCGCCACTTAACTTGATCGCCAGAAAGGTGCCTAAGGACTGTCCCGTAAATGATCTAGGAGCCGACGTGGACGCGGCCGTTCGCTGTGTGACCCGCTCGTCTATCAGGCGAGGCTGAGGTTGTGCAGGCGGGCGATGCCGAGCATCGCGTGGTGGACGCCGTCGCCTTTGAGGCAGCAGTCGCAGAGGATCTTCCAAATCTTCATGCAGGCGAAGACGCGCTCGACGCGAGCCCGGACCTACTTGTGGGACTTGTTGTGGGCCTGTTTCCACTCGGACAGCTCTTCGCCTTTGCGGCGACGGTGGAGCATGACGAGCCCCGTACCTGGATAGCCACCGTCGGCGATCGGCATCGTCCTGCCGACGGCCGCCTCGGCGCCGGATTCACCCCATGCCTTGCAGTCATTGCGGTTGCCCGGCAGGGGCTCGCCGACCACCACGACGCGCTGGGTGTCGGCATCGATGACAACCTGATAGTTGGTGGAGTACCGATAATTCTTAGACTGTTCGGCGACCGTGTGGTCGCGGGTGGCTACCAGCGTGCCGTCCACGATGAGCACGGTGTCCTTTGCCAATCGCCACCTGGGCTGCAGCGCGGGCTCAGCCCGGTGAACGGGGCTATCCAGGACGGCTCAGACGCCGTGATCACACCAGCCACGGCAGGATCGTCTCACCGACTGTCCCGTCTCACTGAGGCGTGAGGGAACCTCGGGCCGCGCGTCGCCGGCCAGGCCACAGGTCGTCATAGGCGGCGTCCATGAACTGCACCTGCGGCCCGCGCAGTGCCGACGCATCGGCCAACTCGCCCCGGGCCACCTCAGCGAGGCGGGCCGCATAACGATACGTAGCGCCCCGCAGGGGTTCGCTCCTGGCCGCCAGGTCGATCTCTGCTTTCTCAACTCGCCGATTGAGAGAGCCGGGCTTCCCATAGACCGCTTACGCAGGGGCAGTTACGGGACAGCCCTGAGCCGGGCCCCACGGCCCCGGGCGCCCCGCCGCACGATGATCGCGCAGCCTGCCGACAGCTCGGCCTCCTGGCCCCAATGCATCACCTGAACGCGTGAACTCCGGGATCACGCACTCTCACGCCGAGCGCATGAACGGGGACTCCCCCAGACTGGACTTGAAATTCGCGTGCCGGCCTGAAGGGATGTCCCGTGTCCACAGTTCTCAACTATGAAAGCAACTCGATCGTCGAGTTGATGAAGAAGCCAGCGGAGGAACACGATGAGCAGTGGTTGAATGACTCGCTACAGCAAGCCATCATGCTAGAACTCGCCACGCTTCCGCCTTACTTGTGCGGTCTCTGGTCGATCGAGAGCCCGCAGGACGAGATCGTTTTCACGATGATTCAAGAAATTGTCTTCGACGAGATGTCGCACTTGGGTTTGGTGTGCAACATGCTCACGACCATTGGCGGAACTCCACGCCTCGCCGACGAGAGGTTGGTGCCGAAATACCCTGGACCCCTGCCCGGTGGCGTGCGGCCCGGGCTGTCCGTTTCCCTGAGCGGACTGAGCAAGCGTTCACTCGACATGTATTCTCAGATCGAGAAGCCCGATGATTCGGTCGTCGAATCCACTACCAATACCGCCACGTCAATCGGAGACTTCTACACAGCGATCCTGGAGGCGTTCAAGAGCCACAAGAGCCTGATCAAGGGCAACCGGCAGGTGACCATGGACATGTCGCCCCACGGGAAGGGGAACAGTGTCGTCGCGCTGGGCTCATTTGATGAGGTGGAGCAGGCAATCAGGATCATCAAGGAACAGGGCGAGGGTACCTCAGCGTCTCCAGAGAACCCGTTCCCCGGAGAGCCTGGGGAGCTTGCCCACTTCTACACTTTTCTGGAGATCTTCCATGGCCGCAAGCTGATCAAAATCTCGGAGCGGCCGAAGAAGTTCGACTTCAAGGGCGCCGAGATCCACATGCCCAAAACCCTGCCCATGGGGACAGTTCCGAAGGGCGGCTGGGCTCAGGGCCCACTGGGTGCGCCTGCTGGTCCGACGAGGGAGCTTCTTGACACCTTCAACCAACACTACAGCTCGCTGTTGCGCTTCCTGGAGCAGGCATGGCAGGCAGACCAGCCGAGCAAGGCAGCCGAGCTGTTGGGCAACGCCGTGGGAGAGATGTTCTCATTGCAGCAGCCTGCACAGGACCTGATGAAGATCCAGTTGCCCGATGGCAGCGGTATGACCTATGGCCCAGAGTTCCAGTACGTGGCGGCGTAGCCTACGGTCAGCCGCATCGGCCGAACTTTCAGGTGCCGATGGTCATTCGTACAGGTGGCTCAGCTTGTGCGCAGCCAGCGTGGGCACCCGGCGGACGCAGTCTCGAACGCGCGGCGGCTGTTGTTGATGGCGGAGAGATCGTAGCGAACGTAGTGGCCTTCCCCCCGCAGCCAGCGCGTGGGCCGCATGTCAGCCTGGTGGCGCGCGGGACCCGTCCTGTCACCCTCCTCGTCGCCGTCGCCGTCGCAGACCAGCACCCGCTCGCCCTCCACGGGCTCGTCCTCTCCGTACGCCGGGCTGAGCCAGGCCATGCTGTGGGTGAGGGTCAAGCCGGCCCCGACGCCGCTCTGGCGGGCAAGGACACCGGCGACGCGGCCATGCATCTGGTCACTGGTGGCCATCGTCGGCAGGAGGAAGGCGAACCCACTCGTACCAAGAGCCTCCGAGAGCACACGCTCGGCTTCCAGAGCGGCCTCGGTCTTCCCGTCGCCAGGAGCTGCAGTAACCACCAAGATCCCCGCCCGGCCATCCGGGCACCCACTCTCCCGGCGGGACTTTGCGAGCGCGGTGGCCAGGCCAGACGTGAGGGACCGCTGCAGGGCATTCGGCTCCCCATCGATCCCATAGGCCTTTGAGAATCCCCCACGCGCCAACTTGACGGGCAGCAGTCCGGCCTCCCGCACCAACCTCTCCGAGTCGGCACACGACTGCGCAAAGTGACGGTCCAGACTCGGTCCGAGTGAGCGCTGGCGCAGTTTGACGTAGCCCTCCTGGCTGACCAACCAGTCGGCAAGGATCACCACACCCGTCACCAGTACCGCTGCGTCAGGCCTAAAGTCCGCTGGCGGCAGCGGCGCGCCCACAGAACCGAAAACGGCAGCAGCGTGCACGGCACGCTGCTCGGCCCACGCGGCCCCGCCCAGCAAGTCCTGGTACACCGCACCCGCGTACAGATCCTCGAAGCGGTGGAAGCGTCCATGGTGGCCGCCGATCACCTCGGCGATCCGCTCGATGGCTTCGACAGCACTGTCTTCGCCAGGGCCCTCGCCGAACCCCAGCGCGGCAAGGACAGCCGGCGCCGACCGCATCCCAGCTACATCGTGCCCAATGCGCTCGGCCCCGATCGCCCCCAGGTCGCCAACCAGCTCCCCGCTCATGTATCCGGCAGCCCGACGGTCACAGAACTGGAACCCGGAAATCTTGCCGATGTCATGTAAACCAGCACACAGACCGACCAGCGCCCGGGCCCGCTCCGACTCGCCTCCAAGCCCGAACCCAGCAGCGATGCTGGAGCATTGATTCTCGGAGAGGTACCAGTCCCAGAGAAATGGGCCAATAGCAGCGGCGTCGAGGAGATGCCTCACCACCGGGTACGGCGGCAGCGCCTCATCCAACCCGCGCGCCTTGCCCCACAGGGTCTGGTCCGGCTCACGCCCTGGATTCCTCATCACGACTAGACTCCTCAACCGGATCGTCTGCCTGACTCTCAGAGACTCCATCACAGGACACTGACAACGCTCCTCTCAGCCAGAGCCTAGGGTTCTGCCATGACGGTCATCCTTAGTGATCCACATTTGGTAAAGCGCTTGCAAACCAGCTAGAAAGACCCAGGTGGCGAAGCGTCATCCCCGCCGAGGCGAAGACCCAGTCCTCCCCGCCGACGCGGGGGTGTTCCGTCCATGTACACGGAGCGCGCCGCAGTCATCCGCGAACTGATCGACTGGTACATCGGCGAGCCCGGAGCCAAGCTGCCGGAGAAGCCAGACCGCGACGTCATCCTCAAGGCTCGCGAGAAGCGCGAAGAAGAGGCCGGGCGGAGTAGGAATCCCTAGCCACGCAAAACCCAAGGGGCGACTCTGCAGTCACCGTCGATACGAGCTGAGCTGCGAGGAGTACGACGCCCTCGTAGAGCACACCGAAGGCAGGTGCCAGATCTGCCGCCGATCGGTCCCCGAAACAGGGCACGGCTATCTCGTCGTCGATCACGACTGGCGAATTGGCTGGCGTACCTATCCAATCCCTGGCACGTGCACCTAGGGACTACCTCATGATCGCCGCCCTACTGCGGTTCCTCCATGCCTGCCTCGACGAGGACGAGCAGGCTGCCCGCGCGGCCATGTGGGACGAGCAGTCGGACACCTGGACCGCCCGCCCGCCCCAGGACCGCTACGAGACGTACATCGTGGCGGACTACTGCGACGGAACATGTGCTGTGCCTGCTCGGGCTTCCCAACGCCTCACATCCCAACTACCGACAGGAGTGGGCGCCGTGACCGACGCCGTGGTGGGGTTCCTGCGCGCTCGTCTCAGCGAGAAGCTGGAGAATGCCCAGTCGATGGCGTCAGCTCTGACGCGGAATGCTGGGACGCTCAACGTCGATCCCAAGATGGCCGTAGCGTTCGCTCAGGAGTCGGTTACTGCGGCGCAGGCCCGGATCCGGCTGTTCGAGGAGACCGTCTACCCGTATCTGTGGGTCGACGGGCGCGCTGGCCGGCTCGCGGATCTGCAGATGCGCTTGATGGCCTTCGAGTACACGGCGCATGAGGACTATCGGACGGAGTGGGCGCCCGATCCGGTGTAACTCGCCGCGACCTTGCACCTCGAGACCCCTGTACGCGGCATGATGCCGGTATGGGGGTCTCTTTCGGTGTCGCGGCTGACTCGGCGCAGGAGTGTGCGCAGGCTCTGGCCTTGCTGGCTTTGCTGCGGCAGTTTGGCGTCGATGTCACGGTGACGCTTCCGCCAACGCAGGCCGGCGGTCACCGGTGGGTCGCGCGCGCCGTGCCGACACAGACGGCTGGCGATCATCGCCGAGCAGAGAAGTAGCGCTCCGGCGACTCTCCCGCCCTCGGGAGAATTGGGCCGGTCGCGGGGACCGATGAGGGCTGCTTCCGCAAGGGGGAGGCGGCCGATGTAGACCGTCGGCCTGAACCCGAGACGCACCACTGCTTACCCGAACTGATGCATTCACATGAGGCGATGCCCTCCGACGGCGAGGTGTTGCTGCGGAGCTCAACGGAAACCTTGAGTGCCGGAACCATTACTGGATGCCCGCACGCAAGGAAGGAAACGAAGCTTGGATTCCTTCCCACGTAGAGCAGCTTTGGATCGTTCAGCTCCCTGGGCGGAAGAACATCCTTGTCAAGCCATGTCACATGGGCGCGACTTGCCGAGATATCGAGAATCGGGTAAGAGAAGAATGAGATGGGGTGCACCTCTTTCCCCCTGGTCACTGCGGAGTTGACCTTGGCGGAGATAACCAGGTTTTCGACCCACAGCCCGAAACCCAAGAGCGCGGCGATGACTACGAAGATAATCTTGGGGTCTTGGATGCGGGCCAAAAATTTATCTCCTCTTTTCGCCTCTGGCCGGCCACCACTCTCGGCGATCCCCGCGTTCGCATCGGTGCGCTGTTCCGGTGATCCCGGCGACGATCGCCCCGAGACCACTAGTACTTGCAGTGACACTGCTCTCGCGAGTTCCCAGATGGCCAGGGAGGCTGGAAGGACCATGAAGATGGCCCCGACGTCTGACGGATGCTTCGTGAATCTCGAATATGCAATGAATGTCATGCCAGAAACAACGAGAACCCAGGATGACACAAAGGCCAAAATGGAATGAATTTGCTTGCGGGTGTACCGGTAGACCCACAGCAGTAGCATCCCAGCTACGGCCCCTGCAATTGCCATATAGATAAATGATGCAGTCCTGGCGAGGATCGCGATGCGATCAAGCCCGACATCTTCCGGGCGCGTCCCCATCTTTTCATAGAAGTCAACATAACCGGAGTTTAGCGTGATGAAGGCGATTCCAGCGAGAGATGCCAGCCAAGTGAGCGTAGATTGTGACCGTAGCATCAGACGTGCGATGGGATTCTTGGAGGTTTCTTCGGGTTTTTGGTCCGGCGAGACAGTCAGTTTGGATTCATCCGCACCGTCCATGGAATTCACCTCGGTAGTGAAATGATCTGGACTCTTTCGATCCTGAATTTATGCCCCTCCCTTGGACCTAGAAGCGAGGATCTCGGTTAAGTCGCCCGATCGGCTGCCGACCAAGGAGCGGGAGGAATGGAGCTGGCCTCGGTGCAACACTCCGCACGAGTGGCCCCGACAGTGGCCCCGACAGTGGCTCGGCCACGGTGATGCTTGTCTTCCGCGGACCGGCCCGGATCCGGCGTATTCGAAGCTCGGCCCGGTATCAACACTCTGCGCAGAACATGCCAGCGGCCCCAGCCAGTGAGGGCCAGGGCCACGAGGGTAGTGGGTCACGAGGGCGGGTCGGAACGAACGCCTGGTCACATGCCGAGCATGCGGATCACGGGCGCCGGCCCGGACTGGGCGTCGTTCCAGGCGCCGATTGACAGCGTGTGTGGGGCTTCGGTGCGGATTCGGTCGAGCAGGAGGTCCTCGGCTTCGTCGGCCGGTCGGCCTTCCCTACCGGCCGCCTTCTGGATGGCGCCCTTGGCGCACATAGCGACTCCGTCGGTAAGCCAGCGATCCAGCCGTGCTTGCGGATCAACCAGCCAGCCTCGCGAAGGACTTCGGCGGCCGTGAGGGGTATCTGGCGGGCGGGCGGCTGCGCGTCGACGAGGATCTCCGTCAGCTCAATGGCGGCGGTGTTGGCGTCGAACTCGAGGCCAGCGCCCCCGAGGTGTTCGTCCATGGTCAGCAAGGACAGTGTGAGCCGCTCGTCGAAGGTGAGGGCAGGGGCCGCCGCCCGGGTGGGGGCGACAGCCGGAGCGTCTGTGACCGCGGCTATCAGAACCGCTTCCGTCGACCGGCTTTGATGTCCTCGTCGCGCTGGTCGCTGGCTTCGCGGGCGCGCTTCTCCATATGACGGATCTCGTCTCGGTCAAGGCGCCGGGTTTCGGTCGCCCAGCTGCGGGGCGGGTCGTAGCCCTCGTCACGGCAGTCGGGTCCGGGGCTGGCGAGGTCGCGAAGTCCGTGCGGCTGGGTTTCGTACACCTGGCTGCGTCCTCCCCGCCGACGCGGACTCGGGACCAGACACCGAGACGTGCGGGCACGGACGACAAGGCGCGAGGCAGACCTGCGAAGCGAACCCCAGTCCCCGGTCTTCTACTCACATCCGTTTTGCGCCGACTCCACCCCAAACGGGACGCGCTCAACGCTGCGTAACCAGCACCGAACCAGCACGGGAACCAGCATCGCCTCCCCAGAAGAGGCGCAACTCTGCAATTCCGGCAGGGCTTGCCCACCCTCGCCACAAGGGGGGTTGAGGGGATAGGTTCGGGCCGTGTGGTGGTCTGACACACCCGGCCGGGGTTGATTGTGAGGACTGGCCACATATACCGGTGACCTGCGGACTCCTACGTTGTGCCCACACCCGACGTCCCCGCAGACACCCTGGAAGTGGTGCACATGGTCTCCCCCGGAACCGAACCGCAGGCCCCGTCCGGCATCAGACGGATCGTCGCCGCCAGCCTCATCGGGACCACCATCGAGTGGTACGACAACTCATCCGACCAGAGCTACCACCTGCGTCTTTGCCGCGCACTGCACGTCTGAGTCAGCACCAAACCAGCACGGGATCCGAAGAGGGCCGTTCCTCCTCCATCTCCACTCCACAACGACGTCTTCACCCATGGCATCGCCAAGGCAGCCTCCGTCACGCTCTGTGGACCACCAGCCCACGAGCTCCGGGGGAAGCGCCACCCCGGGGTGGTGGGTCCTGGACGGCCGCATCCCGGACACGTGTCCTCCACACACATCTCGCCGCCTGATCCTGATATCGCACGACCGACGGAGCCAACATGGCACCATTAGGTGCGCGAATCCCGCGGCGCATGATGCGCACTTGTGTCTGCGGGCCGACGTCTGCCGCCCGGTCCCGGTCGATGAACTGATCCGGCCGGCCCGCACACGTGGGGGGAGCGCTGGCTTGCCTACGGTTCCGCCCGCGGAGGGGAAGATCCGGGCCATACATGGGCCTGGCAAGGCTGCTGGGCACAGCGTGAACGCACTTCGGGAATTCATCAGCATCACCTCGGGCCTGAAACGGTGGCGTGTTCTTCCAGTGCCCTGAGCGCGTCCAGCCAGAGGCTCGGCAGAACCGCGCCGATCGGTGCGTCAGGGTGGTGAATGACGGTGAAGCGGGCGGTGTCCTGGTATCCGACGAGGCCCGCAAAGCACTGGTGAAGTCCGTGGACGTCGATCACGCCGTAGGCGGCATGGGCTACGTCACCGCGGTGGGTCAGGGTACTGCCGAAGGCGACGTTGCTGGCGATCAGGGTGTGGGCGAGACGCGGAGCGAACCACACGGCGGCGGCGCCCGGGGTTAGCGCGGAAAGTACGCGCAGGGCATCGCGCTGGCGCAAGCGCTTCTGGCGGGCGGTCTGCGCCGCGACCCGCCGCAGCGCCTCCATGGGCGAGGAGTCGTCGCAGGGCAGCACGATGCGAGCCAGCGCCATACGGTTGCCGAGTTCGCCTTCCTCGCCCGGACGCCGGAAGGAGACCGGCATTGCGGCCTCGACCGGGGGGTGGGTGCCGTCGCGCTGCCACAAGCACACGGCGTGTGCCAGGGCTGCGAGATAGATATCGTTGACGGTCACGCCATACGCACGGGCCAGGCCGCGGATGTGCGACAGCGCGACATCGGCGTGCCGAACCTGCCGGGGTCCGCCGCTGGGCGTCGCGAACGCGGGAGCCGGCTCTGTCGTGCGCCACAGGGCTGCCTGCTGCGCGAGCGTGTCGGCGATCCCGGCCGGCCGGGGCCGCTCCGGGCGCGGTAGGGCTGCGCCGGCGGCGGGGTCGTCGTCGATCAGGGTCCGCAGGAGTGTACGGATGAGGACGCCGTCGAAGAGCGCGTGGTCACCGTGGAAGCCCAGGCTGTATCCGCCGGGGCGGGAGATCAGCACGACCTCCCATGGTGGGCGGCTGTCGCGAGCGGGCGGGCCCTGTGCGAGGAGGAGTTCAGCGCCTCTGTCGCTCTCGCTCTCGCCCTCACCCGCGGCCAGCACCCTGACGTGCTGGGCGGGGTCGAGCCGCCCGCTCCACCGAGCGCTCTTCCCGTCGCCGGACAGGGAGTAGTGAAGGGCGGGCAGACGTTCGGCTCGCTCGGCCACGCGCTCGCGAAGGTCTTGCACGCTGGGCGGTCTCCCCGTGAAGTCCAGCAATGCTGCGGCAGGGATCGGCCGGCCAACCGGTCCGGCGAGAAACCCGCGGTCCACCGCCCCCAGCCGCAGCTGCTGGGGCGGGCAACCTGTCGACATGAGCCAGGCCGCCATCGGCACCGTCCTCGTCGTTCGTCGGCAGCGGGTTCCCGGGATCCCGGCCGGTGTCACGAACCCGGCGGGCACCGGGTCGCCTCGACCCAACGGCGAAGCAGTCCGGCGGACACGGCCGGGACCGTACGGCCCACCGGACTCCACTCCACCGGCGTACCGGTGCCCGACCAATCGGGACGGGAGCAGTTCCAGCGGATGCCGAGCGCAGGCGACTCAGCAGGTTCACGTCTCTCGAAATGCGCAGGTGTGACGCCACAGCGTGGCACTCGTTGATGGGGCGTGATCACTGCTGAAGTGATTCCGTCCGTCGCTGTGTTGGTCGGCTCAGCGCAGTTGCAGCGGGCCCTCGCCGTGCGCTTCTTCTCGCCAGTGGCGAACTTGCCCCGAAGCACGGTGGTCGCGGCGTCCCGTCGCTCTGTGAGCTCGGGTGCGGGCGGAGAAAGTGTTGACAGAAAAGGAGCTTGGAGTTCGCCATGTCCCGTCTCAAGAAGGTCGACCACGTCACATACGCCTGCGCGCAGGGCGGCATCGAGCGCTGGGCATGGTTCCACATCGCGGTGGAGGGCGGCGTCCTGATCAATCGCATCGACGATGTGCGTCCTGAAGACCCCGACAGCAGTATGAAGATCTGGTGCATCGACCACGGCGATTTCGGTATCGCCCTGGTGGAGGGCATCGACCGGCGCAAGAAATCGCAGGTGACCCGTTTCACCGAGCGCCACGGCGACCATGCCTGCCAACACGTGGCCTACGCCTGCCACGATCTCGACCTTTTCCGCGCCCACATCGAGAGCATGGGCTGCCACCCTCGTGGGGAAACGCTCGTACGCGACGACGGGTTCGGCGTGCTGAAGCAGATGTTCGCCAAGGGGTACGACAGCGACTGCGCCGGCGAGGCAGCCTTCGCCGAGTACGTCGAACGGCCTCAGGGGCTAACGACCGACGAGGTGACCGTCACCTTTTCGCAGGAGACGGGCAGGGGCTTCTACGAGCAGATCGAGGATGCGATCGAACGGGGCGATCAGCAGCCTCTCGTGGACTTCACCGCGATGCCCTCCGACTGGGTCGTCCCCGAGGCAGCGCCCCACCCGGCCGGCCGGGGAGCTCAGCCTCTCGAGGCGTTGATCCACCCGCCACGGTTCGGAGATCTGTTGCACGATCGGCCGGTTGTGTCGTGACCCACCGTGAGGTATCGACGATGAGCAGGCTCGAGGACGTCCACGACGAGGGCGAGCGACTGAGCCGCGACGAGCTGACAGCCCTCCAGCTGATGCGGCTGCGCGAGACCCTGCATCGCGTGTACCAGTATGTACCCTTCTACCGACGGAGCTTCGACAGGGCGGGCCTGCATCCCGAAGACTGCCGCTCCCTCGCCGATCTCGCCCTCTTCCCCTTCACCACCAAGTCCGATCTGCGCGACCAGTACCCCTTCGGGATGTTCACCGTTCCCCGCTCCGAGGTCCGTCGCATCCACGCCTCCAGCGGAACCACCGGTCGGCCCACCGTCGTCGGGTACACCGACGGGGACCTGTCCACGTGGGCCGATGTCGTCGCCCGCTCCATCCGCGCGGCGGGCGGCAGACCGGGTCAGATCGTCCACATCGCCAACGGGTACGGCCTGTTCACCGGCGGTCTCGGCTCGCACTACGGCGCGGAGCGCCTGGGCTGTACGGTCGTGCCCGCCTCGGGCGGCATGACGGACCGCCAGGTCCGGCTGATCCAGGACTTCCGGCCGGAGGTCATCATGGCAACCCCCTCGTACATGCTGACCCTCCTGGACGAGATGGAGCGCCAGGGCATCGACCCCCGGTCCACCTCACTGCGCACCGGGATCTTCGGCGCCGAGCCGTGGACCGAGGAGATGCGCCGGGAGATCGAGGAGCGGCTCGGCATCGACGCGGTGGACATGTACGGCCTCTCCGAGGTCATCGGCCCAGGCGTGGCCCAGGAGTTCGCCTCGACCAAGGACGGGCCCCACATCTGGGAGGACCACTTCTACCCGGAGGTGGTCGACCCGCTGACGGGCGCCGTGCTGCCGGAGGGCGAGAGCGGGGAGCTGGTGTTCACCTCGCTCACCAAGGAGGCCATGCCCGTCATCCGCTACCGCACCCGGGACCTGACCCGACTGCTACCCGGCACCGCCCGCCCGGCCTTCCGCCGGATGGAGAAGGTGACGGGTCGCAGCGACGACATGATCATCCTGCGCGGGGTGAACCTCTACCCCACCCAGATCGAGGAAGTGCTCCTGCGAACTCCCGGCCTGGCCCCCCACTTCCAGCTCCGCCTGACCCGGGAAGGCCGGCTGGACGCCCTGACCGTACTGGTGGAAGCGCGCCGGGAGAGCGACACCGCTCAGCGGAAGGCCGCAGCCGCCGCCGTTGCCCGCGCCGTCAAGGAGGGCATCGGCGTGTCCGTCGGGGTCGAGGTGCTGGATCCGGAAACGCTGGAGCGTTCGGTGGGCAAGATCAAGCGACTGGCGGACCTCAGATCCGGCTGAATCCACGCCGGCCCAAAGATGCCCGGAGCGTGTGACTTTGACAGCCTTGCCTGGGATGTCACTGAACGGCCCTGTCCTGAGGGGACTTCGCACGGGATTCACCTCCATCCCGTACGAACGTCTGCTCGCGGAGCGACTCCGTATAGCGATCCGCACCCGGCCTCCCGGGACAGGCGGGCAGCCCTGGTCCGGTGTCCTTCCTTGCGCTCGATCTCACCACAGAACGCTCCGGTCACGATCCACCCATGGAGCGAACGGTGACCTTGTCTCCTGCGCGGACGACTTGGACGGGGTGGTGCTGCCCGGATGCAGTGCGGGCGGACCGAAGGTCCTCGCTCACGTCCACGGTAAACGGGTGCACCCTGGCCACTCGGCCGACATGTCCCTTGATGGCGATGACCTCCAAGTGGTCCCGAGCCCGGGAGCCGGGCGGCAGGCCCACGGCGTGCGCGATCGTACCCCTGAGCCAGTCCAAGGCCTCGACGTCCTCGGCGAGGAGTTCCGTCGTCCCGTCGACGGTCGTGGACAGGCCCAGACCATCCACGACTCGGCGGTCGGCGAGGAACTCCCGGCGCTCGGCGAGCGACGCCCGGGAGAACGGCCCCACGGACAGCAGAACGCTGACCAGCCGCAGCGCGGCAGCGACTCGTCCCTCTACGGAGAGCTGGAATTCGATTGTCAGCATGGGCCCAAGGCTCGCGTCTCCGGAATCGAGCCCCGTCCAGCGGGCCTCGACCTCGAACTCACCGGACTGCGGGAGGGCTTCGAACAACTCTAGCGAATCGACCCGGAGGGGGTAGCCGACCCTGCCGTGTCCGGCTTCCAGTTGCCATCTCCACAAGCTGCCCCACGGGGTCACGTGGAGGAGCGCGTCCAGTACTCCCTGGTTCACACAACCCACCGGGACTGTGCCGCGTGCGGCGTCGAACACTCCGGAGGACCCGGTCTTTCCAATGGCCAGCGAGGTCAGGTACTGGAACGCCGGTCCGTGGAAGAGCTCGGCCGACGCGTACGGGTCGGGCTGGAGCGCACCGTCCGGCAGCGGGTCGAAGCGTTCGGGGCGATTCTCCGGCCACGTACCTACGAGCACGGTGCCCCGTGCGACTTCCTCGAACCGGGACAGCTCCGGAGTCGCCGCCTCGCGCCACATCAGCAGCGTCACCTCCAGGCCCGCCTGCACCGGTGCCACCTCGGTCCGCAGCCGGACGGCTTCGGTGAGCGGAATCCAGCGCCGCAGCCGAACGTCGCGCACGGCAAGCACGTTCTGGCCGCTGTGGTCCGCCGCGGCCTGCGCGATCTGGTCCACGACGGACATCATCGGCAGCACGGGAACCGTCCAGGTCGGGCAGTGGTCGTTCACCCAGGTGTCGACGGCAGGATCGAGCGTCCTCTCCGACACGGCCGGTGGACCCTCTCCAGGCACGACGCGGACGCCGAGTCCACGGGCGTGGTAGATGCAGAGGTCGTCCCCCCAGAGCCGGGCCTCGGCGATCGCGTAGCGCCCTCGCTCGTCTTCGCCGGCCTCGAGGATCTCCATGTCCACCCTGATCTGGCGACTGACCGGGGTGATCTGCCCTCGGTACTTCCAGATCACCTCGTGGTCGAGCATGACGGGCTCGAACCGGGGATGCGGCACGCCGTCGGTGAGGCCCCGCTCGATCAGGTAGAACTGCAGCAGTTGGCACATGGCCTCGATGCCGAGGGAGCCCGGCTGGACCGGGTCCTGGAAGAAGTGCGCCTTGAAGAACCACTCGCCCGCGTCGACGTCCTTCTCCGACCGTAGCCGCCCCAGACCGGCGCTGCCGCCTTCCGGCCAGTAGCCGGTGATCCGGTCGAGCATCAGCAGCATCGGGTCGGGCAGACGGGCCGCACCGGCGAAGTAGCGGGCGGGACGCGTCGTGAGATCGACCGTGCGCTCACAGTGTGCCTCCAGCGCGTCCCGATCGGCCTTCGACACCGGCAGCCCGGTCTGATGGTCGAAGGCCCCGGTCGGGAAGAATCCGAACACCGTCGACAGGGTGAAAACCTCATGGTCGTCGGCGTAGCACTGCACCGTGTACGACACGATGATCATCTCGCCGCTCCGCGAAATGTTGGTCAGCTCTGCCTCGGTACGCACGGTCTGGGTCGTCGGCGTGATGTCGCCGGTGACCGTTCCCGTCCCGTCGAGGTTGCGGAAGAGCAGATCGTTCTCGCTGGTCAGCGCACCGCCGATGTAGCCAGACAGCCACCCGCACGGCTGCAACGCGATCTCCATCAGCACGGCGAACGGCATGACCTCGTCGCCGTTCTGCTCGAAGTACCAGGCCTGGTCGGGCACGTCGTACTCGGCCACCACCCTGCTGCCCTGCCGCATGCCGCCCTGCAGACCGTCCACCGAGACGATGCGGCTCATGAACAGGTAGGGCGGCCCGGGCAGCCGCGCTACCCTCCGTGTTCCGTCGAAGACCTCAGCCAGGGCACCGGAGGCCTCGCTCGGCTTTCCCCACGCACACGCCAGCAACGACGGATAGCCGAACGCGAGCCCGTCATCGGACACCGCGACTGCCTTGGGCTCGCGATGGCCGACCAGTCCGCCAAGCGAGGCGAGCGGCACGGGAACTCCGCTGGTCTGCTCTGTGTGCCCTCCGAGGTGCCGCCAGTGCGACAGCGGCCAGTCCGGCACCAGCTGGAGCACGATGTTCTGGCCGTGGAACGCCTTGACCCCGTCGACGGTGACCAGCGCGTCGGCGTACAGCGTCGGCTCCGGGCCGGCCGAGACTCCGTGCACGAACACCTCGTACACCACTGTCTTACTAGCCGGGGTTGCCTGCCCACGGCAGCGGACGGCGTAGGGCCGGTCAGCCGCCGCCTCGAAGCGCCACCCGTCCCTGGGGATGGTGAAGCCCATGGCCGCGAGGTAGAAGGCCATCGCCTGCAGGCCGCCTTGGAACATCAGGGTTCCCGGCATGCACGGGTCGTTCTTGAAGTGCCCCTCGAAGAACCAGTCGTCCGGTGAGACGCGGGTCTCGGCACGGAGGTAGCCGCGCCCCTGTGGTCCGCCGACGGGATCGAACTCGGTGACCTCGTGCAGGAGCAACAGACGGCCGTCGTCGATCCGAGGTGATCGTACGTGTGCCCTGGTGAAGTCCCAGCCGGGGCCGAAGCAGTCCCCCGGCCGGCCATCGGCGAAGGCCCGCACCTGCTCAGCGGTGAAGGACGACCGTGTGCAGCGTGCTGCGGGGGCATCGAGCGGGAGGGAACCGGCCGGTGTGCAGGTGGCGGGATCCCAGCGCACTCCGTCGGTGTTGTCGAGTTCGGCCTTCGTGAAGAAGCCCGCCTGCCCGTTCCGGACGCTCAGCCGGAGCTCGTCCCCGACGTAACAGTCGTAGTGGAAGAAGAACAGGCGGATACCGTCGTGCTGGGCGTGCCGGTCGATGTGGATCTCATAGCGCAACGTCTCTCCGGCCTCGGGCCGGGTGCCGTGGTAGGTCATCTCGCAGCCGAGGAGCCGGTAGGCCCGTTCGCCGCGGTTGAGCAGATCGATCCCGAGCCAACTGATCAGCAGCAGGTCGGCTTGCCCCGCTTCGATCATCAGGCTCGCCGGGATGCGTCCGGTGCAGTCGAGGTACCAGCTGTCGGAGCGGATGTCGGTCTCGGTCCGGATCGTGCCGGTGGCGTGCTCCGGGCCGAGTACGGCCAGGGCCGCGGGTACGGCGTCGATGCCGGTGACCCTGTCGGCGAGCAGCATCGGCGGCTCGGGCATCCTGGTCTGCACCTCGTACGCGTCCTGCGCGGCGAACTTCGGTCCGAAGAGGGTGGAGACCGGTCGCGAGGCAAGGTACTCGAGCTGGCCCCTGTCGAACACAGGCCCGGGGCCGTGGTCCGGCCGCCCGGCGCCGACAGGAGCAGGCTCAGGCGGGACGGCCGGAGGCGCGGGCGCCTCCGGGAGCGACGGCAGGGACGGCGCTGCGGCTCCGCTCACCGCGTGTACGAGTGCGGTGGTGAGCTGGGCCCTGGTCTGCAGGAATCTCTGGTGCGCCTGCGCGTGTCCGGCCAGGACCTCCTGGTGCAGCGCGGCCACACGCTGCACCTGTCGGGCGACGAGCGTGTGCAGATCCGTTGCCGGTGGCGCGGTGACAACGGCGGGGAGGGCCTCCGCGTCGACGACGACGGGCTCGACGGCCTGGTGTGCCGAAGCCGGTGCCAGCCGCGGTGCCCTGGGCATGACCACCGCAGGTTGTTCGAAGGACGGCAATGTGATCTCCGGGTGGGCGGGCACTGTCATGGCGGGAACGACCTCGGTCATCGCTGGTGCGGCTGCCCGCAACCGCTCGAAGAGGGCTTGGGTAAGGATGGGCACGCCTGCGGCGACGAGTTCGGCCACGGCGAGGTACACCGGCCGCAGTCCCCCGCCCTGAGAGTCGAGCGCGACGGCCACGTGGTCGCGGTCACCGAGAACGCGCTTGATCCACCCCGTGCACTGGCCGCGTGGCCCGTGTTCGACGAAGACGCGGACTCCGTCAGCCCACGCCCGCTCGATCGTGCCCGCGAAGTCGATCGTGCCGACGCCCTGCGCCGTGACGGCGTCGGCGGCACGCTCGGCGGTCGGGGTGTAGGAGCGCGTGGTGGCCCCGCTGTAGAAGCGCACCCCTGGCACCACGCTGGTGGGACGATGGTGGAGGTCCCACCACCGGTCGCGGACCTCGGCCAGTTCCGGGGCGTGGGCGGCCAGGTCGTAGTCGACCGGAATGGCATGAGCGGCACCGAGGCGGGCCATGACGGCGGCACACGCCCGTGACTCGCCGCCGACGACACATACGTCGGGGGCGTTGACCGCCATCAGATGGACGGCCCGTTCGTCCGCGAGTTCCCTACGGACCCGGTCAAGGGGTGCGGTGACCACGTAGCTCGACCAACGATCGCCCTGGACGCCGAGTCGTTCCCAGGCGCGCCGAACGCCTCGGAGCTCGCCGGTGAGTTCGTTGGTGAACAGGCCGCTCTCCCAGGTGTCCTGGTGCAGTGCTGCGGCGTCCTTCCACGCTCCGAGGGCGACCAAGGCGGCCGACTCGCCCGAGGAATAGCCGATGGCCGCGTCCGCTCGCAGCCCGAGCAGATCTTGCGTCAACTCAGTGTGAACGGCGGCCAGTTGAGCGGCACCCCAGATCTGGTCGAGCACCGTGGACCCGGATCCGGACTTGGGCCGCAAGACCGCCGGCCCGTACCTGGCCGCGACCGCGTCACCGAGTGCCGGGAGGGCCAGCAGCAGCTCGCGGCCCATACCCGGGTAGGAGGCGGCCCCGTTGGTGAACACGAAGGCGACCTCACCCACCACCGGAGCATCGCGGTACACCGCGCCCGGTGGCCTGACGCCGCCCACGGCGAGCCAGCGGTCCACGGCCTCCCAGTGCCCCCGCGGGTCAGCGTTCGACACGAGCACCAGCCGCGCCGGGCCCTCGTTGGACTCCGTGCCCGCCCTCAGTGCGGCCAGCACCTCTTGCCGGTTCCGGCCGGAGTACACGTGCAGTTGTGGCGTCGGTCCGGGCGCCCAGGGTTCGGCATCGGCGGCGCACAGCCGCACCCGTACCGATGGCGCTTCCAGCGGGGACACAACGACGTCTGCGGTGCACAGCCCGGGACGGACTTCGGCAGGACCTCCCTCCCGCGGTAGTGCGCGGTGCTGCAGAGCAGTCACCGCGACCGCGACCGACAGCAGCCCGTGGGCCGCATGGGCCCGGCCGAACAGTTCGGCCGGGTCGAATCCGGCGTTCGCGCCGTCACCGAGGAGCACGTCCGGATCGCTTGCGCCTTCGTCGTCACACGCCCCGGCGGATTCGTCCTTGAGAACGGCGAGCACGGTATCGCCGTCCCTGCGGGCGTCGGTGAGACGCTTGAGTACCAGCACGACAGCGCTGTCCCCCGTAGAGGCCTCCCGTCCGAGTTCACGCAGGGCCGCCTGGTGAACGGGTTCGCAGGAGAGGTCGACGGCACCGACGAGCGCGGCGTCGGCCTCGCCGGCTCTGAGCGCGCGGGCCGCGAGGTCAAGCGCGACCAGGCCGGAGGCTTCCTCCGCCGAAACCACGTACCCGGGGCCGGTAAGGTCGAGTTGGGTGTTGATCCGGTTGGCTACGAGGTTGGGCAGCATACCGACGACCCGCTCCGCCGCCATGGGCGGGATGAAGGCGTCCCGCACGCGCGCGACCAGACCCGGAGTGGCGGTTGTCCCTGCCTCGTCCAGCCAGTGCGGCGCCCTCCAGCGTGCGGCGGCACGGCAGATCTCCACGTCCGCGCCTGCCCCGACGAGGACCATCGTCCGCTCGCGCGGCAGCGTGACGTCCCGCACCGCTTCTCGTGCGGCCTCGAGCATCAAGATCTGCTGAGGAAGCGTCTGTTCGACCGCCAGCGGGGGAAAGCACAGACGGGGCAGGGCCACGCCGATCCTCGTCGCCGGACCGTGTCGTCGGCCGTCGAGCAGCGAACGACGAAAGTCCTGGGTGTCCGCGCCCTCCCCGACTCGGGCGGCTACGGCCACGATCGCCACCGGCGGGCCCGGGGAACGCGGCGGTAGGGGCAGCGCGACTCCCCCGCCGTCGGCGCCGTCCCAGGCGTCGACGATCAGATGCGCGTTGGTTCCGCCGAAACCGAACGCACTCACCGCCGCCCGACGAAGCCCGGGCCATGGCTCGGATTCGCTCAGCACGCGCAGCCGAGTACCGTGCAGTTCGGCCAGCGGCTCCTCGGCGGCGAGCGTGGCGGGACGGATGCCCGCCTTCATCGCGCCGAGCACCTTGAGCAGCCCACCGACACCGGCCGACGCCAGCAGGTGCCCGACATTGGACTTCACCGAGCCGATCGGCACGTCGCAGCTGTCCGCGAAGACCCGTGCCATGCTGCGGACTTCCACCGCGTCCCCGACCGGGGTTCCCGTCGCGTGGCATTCGACGAGGGAGACGGTGTGCGGTGCGACGCCGGCCATGGCGTAGGCCAAGTGCATCGCCCGCTCCTGGCCCTCCTGGGCCGGGCTGAGCAGTCCCCGGCCGCGGCCGTCGTTGGACAGCCCGATCCCCCGGATGACGCCGAGCACCGGCGTGCCCTGCGCGAGCGCGTCGCGCAGCCGCATCAGCGCGACGAATCCGGCGCCCTCACCGTGCAGCAGGCCGTCTGCGTCCTGGTGGAAGGGACGGCTGCGGCTGGTTCGGCTCACCGCGGACAAGCCGCAGAACCCCACATGCAGGAACAGGTTGTCGACCCGGTTGACCGCGCCGGCCACCATGACGTCCGAGGTGCCGTCGTGGAGGCGGTCGCAGGCCAGCTTGATCGCGTACAGCGAAGAGGCACAGGCGGCGTCGAGCGCGAAGGCCCCCGCACCGAGCCCGAGCGCTTTGGCCGCGAAGTGGGCGGGAAGCCCCGAGGAGAAGCGGTTGCGCGCGTCGGGCCTGGCCCGCCTCGCGCCGGAGAGCAAGGAGGGTGCCCCCTCGGTCAGCCACACGTGCTCGGCGAAGGCCGAGCCCGCGCTCGTCGGAATGGACAGGTTTCCCAGGACCAGTCCCGCGCGGGCGGACGGCCCGTCGTGTCCGGCCTCTCGCAGCGCCTGCCGGGCGCCGTACAGCACCCAGTGGAACAGCGGGTCCAAACCGAGGATCTCTTCGGGGGCGACGAGGAACCCGTTCGGGTCGAACACCGACTCGAAGTCGCGGACGTAGCCGCCGACGTCGGTCCAGGTGCGGTCGAGGTGGTCCTCGACGGTACCCATGGCCCACTGGTGCGGCAATCTCCACCGGCCGTCCGGGACCGGCGACAGACTGCACCGGCGTGCAGCGATGTTGTCCCAGAACGTGTCCGGGTCGAGCGCGTCGGGGAACACGCTCCCCCGGCCGACGATGGCGATCGGTTCGAATCCCATACGAGTAACCAGTCTCATTTCACGACCACGGACGGAGCCGGGGCACTCGGGCTCAGGAGGGGCGACGCACGAGTTCCACGCCGAGCAGCTCGACCCGGGGGGATCCGTCCGGGTCGACGAGCGCTGCATCGCAGCGTGCGCCCGTGTCGTGCACCTTCCTGGCCTTCACCACACATCGCACGGTGCCCTGGATCGTGCCGCGCCGGTGTACCCGGCACTCCGCGACCGCCATCGGCAAGGTGGCGTCGCCGAGCGCGCCCTCGGCCCATAGCAGCGCGAGCTGCAGGCAGCCGTCCAGGGCGGCCGGGTCGAGCTGCCAGCGATCGCCGCCCCAGCCCAGCTCGGTCAGACCGGCCACCGTCGCCTCGGCGCCGTCCGCCCCGATCCCGTGGACGGAGCGGATGGCGTGGAACCGCCGCCCGTGGAAAAGCACCCTGCCGTCGTAGATCTCGGTGCGCTGCGCCGGGAGGAGGCCGCGCGGGGTGTCCCAGTTCGCCGAGCTCGGGGTGCCGGCCTCGAACTCCAGGTGGGTCCGGAAGTGCGGCACGCCTTCCTCCCCGAGCAGTTCGGCCTCCAGGGTCGAAGGCAATCCGGTCATGGCGCGGCGACCGCGCAGGGTGAGCCGATGGCCCGCACCGTCGAGGTGCGGCAGCACGACCTTGTTGAAGACACGGAGGTCACGCAGCACCAGGTGATCGGCGTCGGGACGCCATGCCGCGGCGGCACCGGCGAACCAGTCCAGGGCCATCGCCACCGGCAGCACCGGGACTCCGGCGATGGTGTGGTCGGCGAGGTGGGCCTGCGTGTGCGCACGGATCCGCAACTGCGCCCCGGCCGGCTCGGTGGCGCCTGCCATCGACCCGAGCGCGTCACCGGCAACGACGGCCACCCTGGTGTCGGTACCCTGACCGCCCAGCTCAGCGGTGAAGGCCGCAGCCCCCTGCGCGGTCGGGATGAGGGGAACGCCGGACCGGCCGAAGTGCGCGGCCAGCGCGGGGGTGACCATTCCTCCGCCCCAGGGGCCCCAGGCGATGGACCGCACCAGGCAGTCGGGCCGCCGGGCGCGCTCGGCGCAGGCCACGTGGTTCAGCACCTCGTTGGCCATGGCGTAGTCGCTCTGTCCTGCGTTGCCGAAGACAGCGGCCACCGAGGAGAACAGGACGATGGTGTCGAGCGGATCGCCTTCGGTCGCCGCGAGCAGCGCGCGCAGGGCACCGACCTTGGTGGCCAGGACCCCCTCGAACTGTTCGTCGGTCTTGTCGGCGATCAGCTTGTCGGCCAGCACTCCGGCACCGTGCACGATGCCGGTGACCGGCCCCCAGTCCCGGCGTACCTCCTCCAGCGCACCGTAGAGCGCTCCGCTGTCCCGGACGTCGACAACCAGGTACCGGACCTGTGATCCGGCGCTCTCCAGGGCCGCCATCGTGGCCCGGACCTCACGGGCCGCCAGGATGCGGCGCGCCTCGGCGCCGATCTCGGAGGGAGCCCGCGCGCCGGACCGCTCGGCGAGAGCCCGGGTCAGGGCAGCCTCGTCGGTGGCCGCCGCCAGGCCTGACGGCTCCTCAGTGGGCTCCGTACGGCCGAGCAACACGATGCGCGGCCGGTGAGCCTTCGCGAGGTCCAGCAGAGCGGCCGCGGTCACCCCGCGGGCACCTCCGGACGCCACGATCACCGAGTCCGGTCCGATGTTCATGGCCGGGCCGGGCTCCGCGGCTGCCGGGACCGCACGCAGAGTGGTGCGGGTGCCGTCCGCGCGCAGGCCGACCTCCACCGCCGGTCCGCCTGAGAGCAGCTCCCCGACGATCGCTTCGGCCAGTGCATCGGCATCGCGCCCACCGCGCTCGCAGTCCATCACCTTGACCGAAGCGGTGGGCCACTCCTTGGCCGCGGTCCTGGCGAGCGCGGCGATGCCTCCCAACCAGGCCCGGTCGGGCTGCCTGCCGTCGAGCCCGAAGTCCCCGCCGGTGTCCTGCACGGCTACGAACACCCCACCCTGGGCGGTGAATTGAGACGCGACCGACCGCGCCGCGCGGAAGACGTCCCGCTGGAGCTCCAGCGCCTCCTCGGGTGAGCCGACCGGCGCGAGGCCACCGAGATGCACGATCGCACGGGCATCCGCGGGAACGCTGGTCACAACGGCGGCCCGGATGCCGTGGTCGATCAGTTTGGCCACCACCAGTTCGGCGGTTCCGCAGCCGTCCTCGGTCACCACGATCGGCTCGTCACCGAGGCCCGCCATCGTCAGGCCGGGCGCGGGCGTGTCGAGCGTGCGGATGGCGAGCCTACTGAGTCCTGTCTGCTCGGAATGCTCGTGCCGCGGGGCGGGCACCTGCTGACTCGCTGCCGGCTTCTCGACAGGCCTGGGGGTACTGGCAGCCGGGGCGGTGGCAGCGCCGGTGGCAGTGAACGCTTCGACGATCTGACGCAGGGTACGGAGCTTCAGGAGCTCTCCGACGTGTTCATTGCCCTCAGGAAGACGGCCGACTCGCTCCCCTACGGCGGAGAAGATCTCCACCCGCTTGATGGAGTCCACCCCCAGGTCCGATTCCAGTTCCATGTCCACGTTCAACATCGCGACCGGATACCCCGTCCGCTCTGCCACCACCGACAGCAGCAGCTCTTCGAACTCTGTCGCGGACAGGTCCTGGGGCACGGTCTGAGCAGGTGAAGCCGGTACCGGTGGAGGTTTCGGAAGTACGACGGGTGCGGCAGCGGGTGTCAGTACCGGCGGAGGCATGACTGCCTCAAGGGGGCCTGCGGCCCCGAAGGGCCTGGGCATCACCGTCGGCACGGGCGCCGGGCTGGGCATCGCGAGCAGCGCCGACGTGCTCGCACCTTCACCGCCCCGCGCTCCCAGCATCGCGGCGAAGGTCGTCTCCGTCATCTGCAGGAAGGCCAGGTGGCTGTCGATCAGCATGCGCTGGCAGGCCGTATGGGCCTCCGCTGTCTGCCGTTGCGCGTTGTCGATGACGGCCATCCAGTTGGCGTCCAGGCTGGGAACCACGGCCACGACAGGAGCTGCCGGCGAGGCTGGCCCAACAGGTGCGGGCGCGGTGGCAGCGGTGGTGACCGGCACCGTCGGCGCCGGAATCCGTGCAGCAGGTGGTGAGGGTACGGATGCCTCCGGCGCGCGGGGCGGGTTCGGCGGGGGCAGTGCATCGGCTCCGCCGGCAGGGGGGTAGAGCCGCCCGTAGTTCTTGCCGCTGATCTGCACCGTCATCCTGGGCTTGTTCTCCTTGGCTGCTGCTGCGGGTGGCGCGTAGGCCGCCCACAGGTCCTCGTGGTCGAGCTGGACGCCCCCAACGGCGAGTCGCCCGAGCGCTTCCTGCAGAGAGGTGACTCCGTTGCGTCCCTTGCGGTCGAGGCTGACCGCCAGGTGCTCGCGTTCGCCGAGGATCTGTCCGACGAGCCCCGTCAGCGTGTCGCCAGCGCCGACCTCGACGAACGTCCGTACCCCGGCGGCGTACATCGCCTCGATCTCGTCGCGGAACAGCACGGGCGAAGCGAGGTGGTCCGCGATCCTGCGCCGGATCTCCTCGGGCGCTGACGGGTACGCCGCGGCGTCGGCATTCCCGTAGACCTCGAGCCGGGGCTCGCTTACCGCGACCTCACGCAAGTACGCGAAGAGCGGCTCGCTCGCGGGGGCGACGATCGGACTGTGGAAGGCCGTCGCGGCGTCCAGCCGTCGGGTAATGACGCCCTCGGAGACGAGTTTCCCCTCGACGGCCTCGACCGCCTCCGTCGTGCCGGACACGACGACCTGGGCCGGGGCGTTGTGGTTGGCCAGCCAGACGTCCTCGGCACCGATGGCGGCGATGACGTCCTCGACTTGGGCTCGTCCCGCCGCTGCGGCCAGCATCGCGCCCGGTGTGGCCGCCGCCTCCCGCATCAGCTCGCCGCGCCTGCGGGCAAGGCCCACGAGCGAGTCGGCCTCCAGCGCCCCTGCGGCATGCAGGGCCACCAGTTCGCCGAAGCTGTGACCTGCCACGCAGTCCGGCCGCAGGCCGAGACCGCGCAGTACTTCCAGCAGCGCGAGACTGTGCACCGCCAGCGCGGGCTGCGCCCACTCCGTGGCGGTCAGCAGCGCCTGCTGACCGGCCCGCTCCTCGTCACTGAAGGCCGGCGGCGGGAACACCACGCGGTGTAGCGCGCGATCGCCCAGTTCCACGGCTCCCAGACGGTCCCAGACCGCCTGGGCGGCCGGGGTCAGCATGGCCACGTCCATGCCCATGCCGACGTACTGGGCGCCCTGTCCGGGAAAGAGGAACCCGATCCTGCCGACGGAGGGGCTGCCGTTGGCGTAGTACACACCGGTCGGTGTGGAAAAGTCCGTGTCCGGCTGTTGGCGGATCAGCGCCATGGCCTGTTCCAGCTTTTCCGACAGGTCGTTCGGGTGGGACGCAACGATCGCGAGTCGTACGGGATCACTCGCCCGAAAGTCCCGCTGACTCTCGCGGGCGATGTCGGCCAGCACACGGCCGCTGTCGACCTTCCGTTCCAGCAGGGCGGCTGCCGACGGGCCGCTGAACAGCACCAGCTCCGTGGGAGCAGTGCGGGCGCGCCAGGCCGAACGGCCACCGGCCTCGACGGAAGGCGTGTACTCCTCGAGCGTGACGTGAAAGTTGCTGCCGCCGAAACCGAAACTCGACACGGCCGCCCGGCGTGGGTGTTCAGTTGAGCGCACCCACGGGCGCGCCTGGGTGTTCACGTAGAACGGGCTGTCGTCGATTCCCATCGCGGGATTGGGACGATCAACCTTGATCATCGGCGGGAGAATCTTGTGGTTCAGGGCCAGGATGCTCTTGAGGAGCCCTACGGCACCGGCCGCGGCCTTGGTGTGACCGACCTGCGACTTGACCGAGCCGATCGCACACCACTGCCCGTCCGCCCGACCGGACTCCTCATAGACCTTGCGCAGCGCGGCGAACTCCGCGGCGTCCCCCGCACTGGTCCCCGTGCCATGCGCCTCCACCAGCTCCACGGTTGCCGGGTCGTAGCCGGCCTCCTCGTAGGTGCGCCGTAGCGCCCGGGCCTGCCCCTTCGGCAAAGGCGCGTAGATCGCGGTGCTCTTGCCATCCGACGAGGTACCGATCCCTCGGATGACGGCGTAGATCCGGTCCCCTGCACGCTCCGCGTCAGCCAGCCGCTTCAGTGCATACATGGCGATGCCCTCTCCGAGCATCGTGCCGTCGGCCGCGTCTGCGAACGGACGGCAGTCACCGCTCGGCGACAAGGCGGGCGTCTTGGAGAAGCAGATGAACATACCGGCATCGTTCGAGGCGTCGACACCACCGCTGATCACGAGGTCGGACCGGCCTAGGGAGAGCTCGCTCACCGCCGTCGACAGTGCCGCGAAGGAACTCGCGCACGCGGCGTCAGTGGTGTGATTGGTGCCGTGCAGATCGAACCTGTTGGCGATCCGGCCCGCGATGACGTTGCCGAGCATCCCCGGAAAGGTCGACTCCTGCCAGGGTGTGTAGTGGTCGGTGATGCTGTCGCAGACCGCCTGCGCCTCCTCCTCGGGAATCCCGTTCTCCCGAAGGGCCTTGAGCCACACCGGGCGTTGGCCTCGCGCGGTCATGTGGGTCTGCAGTTCCGTCGGGCCGGCACCGAGGATGACGCCGACGCGGTCACGGTCCATTCCGGCGAGTCCGCCGGCATCGATGAGGACCTGCTCGGCCACCATGAGCGCCAGCAGCTGCGCGGTGTCCGTCGTGGCGAGGGTGTTCGGCGGGATACCGAAGGCCAGCGGATCGAACCCGACGTCCGGAAGGAAGGCGCCCCGACGAGCATAAGTCTTGTCCGTTGCGGTGGGATCGGGGTCGTAGTAGTCCTCGACGAGCCAGCGACTGGCGGGGATATCGGTGATCAGATCCCGGCCCGCCACGATCGTGCGCCAGAAGCCGTCGACGCCCGGTGAGCCGGGCATCAGCGCGCCGATGCCGACAACGGCGATCGGGACCTGTGTGTGGCGAATATCTGACATGATCTCAACTTCCCTGTTCATCAACGCAATTGCTGCGTTCGGTGTGAGGGGCGCGGTCAGGCGAGGCGGCGCGGCTTGAAGGCGAAGGCCGAGGCCGACACCGGTACGCCGTACGTGCGGAGCTGGTGCGCACGGGTGGTCACCGCGGCACCTTCGAGCAGGTTCAGGGCGATCTGCACCACGGAGCGGTTGGCCTGTTCCGCGAGGAAGCTGCCGGCGGTCCATCGGTTGAAAGCGCCCATCGCCGGGCCGCACCAGATCTGGTAGTCGCTGCGTCGGGCCGTGTCCCCGGTGATCGCCCAGCGGCTGGAGTTCCCCAGGTACCAACGGAACACCAGGGCCATACGATGCTTGGGGTCGTTCTCCGCGCGAGTGATCTCCGCAGGGTCGCGCTGCTGCCAGAACTGCCTGGTCTGCACCCAGACCTCGTCGATCGAGCTCCTCAGCACGTCCCGTTCGATCTTTACGCGCAGCTGCGGCGGCAGCTCTTCCAGGGACGGATAGGCCTGGTACGCCTCGTAGAGGCGACCGGCCCTCTGGGCGAACAGAGTTCCACGACGCAGGACTTGGAGCTTGACGCCGAGCTCGAACATGTCGGCGGCCGGGGCCATGATCACGTCGGCGATGTCGGCTTCAGCGAGCATGGCCTTCGCGTCGTCGGAGATCTCGGCTTCGACGGCCACCTGGTTCACCGACCCCGTCACCACGTAGGCCGCGCCGAGTGCGAAGGCCGCCGCGATCCCGTCTGGTGTTCCCAACCCCCCGGCGGCACCAACCCTGACCGTCCTCGCGTAGCCGAAGTGCCGGGTGAGCTCGTCCCGCAGCATCAGGATCCGCGGCAGCAGGGAACACAGCGGCCGGTTGTCGGTATGGCCACCGCTGTCGGACTCCACGGTGATGTCCTCGGCCACCGGCACCAGCGCGGCCAGCGAAGCCTCCTCCGCGCTGAGCTCTCCCCGTTCCACCAGCGGGCGCAGCAGTTCGGGCGGCGCCGGCGAGAGGAACCGCTCGGCGACCTCAGGTCGGGACACCTTGGCGAAGAGCCGTGTGCGACGCACGATCCGCCCGTCCGCCCCCCGGCTCAAACCCGCCGCCGAACACAGCACCACGGCCGGGGTGAGCGCCATGAACGCCGACACCGAGATACAGGGAACGGCGTTCTGCAGAAGCAGCTTGGCGACGCGGTACTCGAGCTCGGGTTCGCCCGGCGAGTGGATCAGGTTCACACCCCAGTTCGGCGCACCGGCCAGCTCCGCGACCAACTGGCGCACGCCGCGTTCAACTTCGGGAAAGCCGAGGCCACCGGCGCCGAAGAACCCGAGCATCTCGGCCCTGGCCATCGCCACCACCATCCGCGTCGATGCGATGCCGTTCGCCATCTCCCCTGCCACGTAGGGGAAGCGGACGCCATGCGCCTCGCAGAAGGCTCGCCCTCCCAGCCACTCCGGGTACAGCGGCGGCAGCGTGCCGACGACCGCGCCCGTGGGCCTGGCGCCCATCACCAGGCCGAGCTCACGGCCCGTTGGGTCGGCGACGATGTGCACGTGTTCCCGAATCCGCCCGACACAGGACTCGATCTGCTCGGCGGCGAACAACGGCGTCACAGCGACGGTTCCGTCGGGACATGCCAGTACGGACAAGGGTGGGCTTCCCATCAAGTCGGGGGCGTCTGAAAGTCGGAACGCGAGGCGGGGAATCGGCGTTGTGGAACCGGGACCACCGAAGCCACTCAGCGCACTCCGGCACTGGACACGGCCGTCCCCATCGCCGTGGCGCCGGCGGTCAGGTACTCCAGATCAACACGGGTCCCGGACGAAACCGGACCGAGCAGTGTCCGCACGCGCGTGTCGTCGAAACGGCGACGGTGGCCGAGGTACTGCATGCATCCGGGGTACAGCGCCACAGCCGCTTCCAGCGGGATCGGGTCTTCCGGCTTCATGTCGACAAGCTTCACCTGCACGCGAACGAGCTGCTCGGCCAGCGTGGTGAGGACCTTGACCGGCACATCGTGATCGTGGACCACGTGGTAGGTGTCGACCTGCCCCGAAGGCGGCATGCCGGCCAACTGGACCATGACCGCAGCGGCGTGCTCCACTGGCATCAGGTTCAGGTGACCATGGGGGTGGCCCTGCATCCGTACCACCGGTCGATTCTCCTCCGTCAGGGTGCCACCGGAGTCGGGGAGCCAGGTTTGCATGACCTCATAGAGGAACTGCAGCGGATGGCTGGGCAGTTCCGGGTGCGGAGGCAGTTGGCTGACCAGGATGCTGGGCCTCATGACCACGACCGGGCGTCCGTGGGACCGTGACCATTCGTGCACCAGGACTTCAGCCTCGTACTTGGACTGCTCGTAGCCGTTCTCAAAGCCGTGCGTGCCATCCAGTTCGTCCTCGTAGAGCACACCGTCACGTCGCGCTCCGCCGACGAAGGCGGTGCTGATGTGATGGATCAACGGCTTCCGGACACCAGCGGCGGCAAGTTCCAGGACGTTACGGGTGCCCTCGACGTTGGCCTGACGAAGCCTCACGAGGTCGTCGTCGAGCTTAATGTTGCCCGCGCTGTGCCAGATCACGTCCAGTTCATCCGCCAGTTGCCGAAAGGCGACGGCGGGCAGCCCCATCTGCGGCTGCCCCAGATCGACCTCCACGATGCGCAGCCTGCCGGGAAGCTCCTCGATCAGCCCGCTGGGTGCGCCCGCCAGCTCCATGAACCTCGTGATCCGCCCGAGCGCACCCCCCGACCGGGCGTGTGCGAGAACCGTCAGCGAGTCGTGATGCCCAAGCAGTTCACGGACAAGGCGCAGTCCGAGGAACCCAGTGGCGCCGGTAAGAGCGACCTGCACGTTCAGTAGCTCCAGAGCTCAGAGGAACCGGGATTCGACTGCCTTGCGACGGACCGTGGACTTGCCTACTGCCGTGAACAACCGGCCGGCGGTGGGCACGGAAACGGCACGGCTGCCTGGAGCAGCGAACTCCACTCGAATGGATCTTGAAAAGCGTTTTGTGAAATGATTTGCCCCTAGTTCAAACCAGACGCACTATTTCGTGATCATTCACCAGGCTTGGCGGCCATTTCACGTGCCGCCTCTGGGTGGCCGTCGGCATCATCGCGGGCGGTGGGGAAGGGTGCCGGCGCAGCCGACTGAGTTCGGTCCACGGCAAGGATGCGGCGCTGGTGCCAGCGGGCCATGGGGGCCGGCGCCCACCAGTTGGCCCGACCCAGCAGGCACATCACTGCGGGGACCAGGATTCCGCGTACAAGGGTGGCGTCGACGAGGACCGCGAGTGCGAGTCCGAGGCCGAGCATCTTCAGGATGGTGAGTTGGGAGGCGATCAGGGGGAGCAGGGCGAGGGCGACCAGGAGGGCGGCGACGGTGATGACGCGTGAGGTGGCCGCAACGCCGGTGACGATGGCGTCCTTCAGTGGACGGCCCCGGGAGTGTTCTTCGAGCACACGGGTCAGGAGGAACACCTCGTAGTCGATGCTGAGGCCGAAGGCGCAGCAGAACATCAGGATGGGGACGGGGAGGATGAGCTCGCCGGTTGGGGTGCCGCCGCCGATGAGGGTGAGCAGGTGCCCGTCTTGGAAGACGGTGACGAGGGCGCCGAACGTGGCGCCGAGGCTGAGCAATCCGACGATGACGGTCTTGAGCGGCAGGACCAGTGAGCCGGTGAGCATGAAGAGCAGCAGTCCCATGCAGGCAACGATGCAGGCGGCGGCGAGGGGCAGCCGTTCGATGAGGGCGGTTTCCGTGTCGGCTTGACGCGCGGGCTCCCCGGTTACCAGGTGAGTGCCCGGTGATGGCGTGGCGCGGAGCCGTTCGATGAGTGCGGCGTGCTGGGCGTGCGACTCCGTCGCCACTACGGCGAGCCAGGTGGCGCCGGGAACGGTGTACAGGGCGGCGGAGGAACCGGGAGCGGCGATCTGTCGGCCGTGGCGGTAGCTGCCGGTGGCGCAGTCCACCAGGGTGACGTGCGGCATCCTCGACAGGCGGCGGGCATAGCCGTCCACCTGCGGCTCCTGGTCGAAGGCGTCCGTGCGGGGCAGCAGCACCTGAAGGGTGCGGTTCCAGGGCACGTCGAACTCACTGCTGATCTGCCGGCCCACTTTGCGTGATTCCGCTTCCGCGGGCAGGACACTGACGTCCGCCGGCCCGAACCGGATGTGCCCGAACGGCAGGAGAAGGCACAGGAGCAACCCGGCGGCACAGGCTGCGGACAGAACGGGGCGCCGGGTGGCAGCGCATGCCAGGTGCGCCCACGGTGCGGCGGGCCATGGGCGGCTACCCGCCGGCCGTTCGGGACGCCGCAGGCGCTCACCCAGGAGCAGGAGGGCGGGCGGCAGGAAGAGGAGGGTTACGGCCGCGGAGAAGAGAACGACCACCATGCCCGCGAGGGCGATGGACCGCAGGAACGTCAGGGGGAACAGCAGCAGCGCGGCCAGGCACGTGAAGATGGTCGCGGCTGAGTAGAAGACGGCGCGGCTGGTGGCCCTTACGGCGGTGGTCGCCGCGTCGCGCACGGATGCTCCGGTGGCC
Organism: Streptomyces sp. NPDC059443; assembly: GCF_042750105.1. NCBI lineage: Bacteria > Bacillati > Actinomycetota > Actinomycetes > Kitasatosporales > Streptomycetaceae > Streptomyces > Streptomyces sp. NPDC059443. The sequence goes on from NZ_JBHYVM010000003.1 coordinate 195,781, forward strand.
AGCTCCTCGCGGTGACGGACGACGACGAGGAGGGCGTAGTCGACGGCCAGACCGAAGCCCAGAGCCGCGGCCAGGTTGGGAGCGAACACCGAGACGGGGTAGTGGGGGGCGACCAGCCGCAGGACGGCAAGGGTTCCGGCGACCGCAAGGCCTCCGACCAGGGCAGGGAGAAATGCGGCCGCCACGGAGCCGAAGGCCACCAGAAGTACAAGCACCACCAGGGGGGCGCCGAGGAGTTCGGCTCTGAGCATGTCCGACTTGCTGATCTCGGAGACCTGGACGCTGACCCAGGAGGCGCCGGTGGCCGAAACACTCAGCGGTCCGTGTTCACCGGTCAGTTGGGGCACCAAGGTCCGGGCGGTGTCCACGGCCTGCGCTTCGCTGCCTGCCAGGTCGGCGGTGACCAATGCAGTGCGGCGGTCACGAGACAGCAGCCGTTGGTCCTGCTCGCTCCAGTAGGAGAAGACGTGCTCCACGCCCGGACGGGCGGCCAGGTCCTCGGCGAGGCGCAGTCCGGCATCGGCGACGGCCGGGTCATCAGCGTCCGCGGTACTGCGGACGCGCAGCACCAAGTCGGGCAGCCCTGCCCCGAAGCGCTGCGCCAGAAGGGCGTCAGCCCGGGTGGCCTCGGTGTCCTGGGCCACGTAACCGCCGGGCGACAGGCCCGGCGGCATCAGCAGGAAGACCGCCCCCATAACCAGAGCCGCCAGCAAGCCCGCGGCAGCGGCTCGGCGCGGATGGCGCAGCACGGCGGACGTCAGGCGCGTGACCGGTCTGCCAGCCCGGGTGCGGGTGTCAACGGTGGGGGGTGGCGGGTGCGGGGTGGCGGGCTTCATGGACTGTCCTCCTCCTAGAATCCGTCACTGTACGCAGTTGATCGACTCCATGGAGCGACGCTATGGGCCTGAAGACTTACGCCACCACCATGCGGGGACAAAGCCAGGACCGGCCGGCCCTGACACTCCGCCGAACCGCACTGACAGCCGCAGCCGGAGGTTGCGCCCTGCTGGCTGTACTGGGCGGCCACAGCGCGACCGCCGCCCAAGCGGTGACTCCCATCCGGGTGGCGGCGCCCGCACAGTTGACGTGCGCCGCACGGACGGCGCAGGGCAGTCCAGTTCGCTTCAGCCCCGCCGTCACCGCACGGGCCCGCTCGGTCCGGGCCGAGGGCACGGTGACGCTGGAACGCTGCTCCTCGCCCAACGGCAGCCAGCCGGCGTTGCAGTCGGGGCGGCTGACCTTCCGTGGGACGGGCACCGCTACCTGTACCAACGTCCGCGACGTACACGGCTCGGCGACCGTGACCTGGTACGACGGCCGGGGCCGCGAGCTGGGCACCTCCACGCTTACTCCGCGGGCCAATCCAGGAGCGCCACTGAACGCGCTGGTCTCCGCCTCCATCACCAGCGGCATGATGGCCGGCCGACAGGTCAACGGCCGTCTGCAGCCCACGAGTGACGTGCGCAGCTGTGGCACGCGCGGCCTGAGCAGCACCTACAGCCGCGGCAGTCTGACCATCAGTTGACCCTACGTCTGGCTGACGCCGGGCACCGCAACAGCGAGTCTCCCAGGGCGTCTTGCCGGCGGTACCCGGCAGGGTTGCCCGGCCCGACAACACGAGCCTGGCTCCGGCGCCGACTGCGCTCCGCATGCCTCACACCCGCAGCGCCGGTGCGGCAGGACCATCGCTCCGATGCGGCTAGCCGCACCCCCACAGCCAGAGCCTCGGTCTCCGTACGCCCTCCGAACTCGGGGGCTGGCAGCAGGCCCGGATGACCGCCGCCCGCGCCGCCACCTGGGCCCGCAACTCCTGGAGCGCCACCCGCCCCCGCCAGCCCCTACACGACAGCCGGCGCAATCGCGTCCCGCCGCTGACCCGCCCAGCCCACACCACGACCACCGAGGAGCCCCATGACCGCAATCTCCACAGACCTCAGCCCGAAGAAGATCGAGCAGGCCGTCGACATCCTCCTCGGAGCACGACCCGGGCCCGCTTGACGATCGCCTCGATGGAGACCCGGCCGTAGCCGTCGCTCACGATCACGGCGAGGGCCCCGTCTAGCAGTTGCTCCCGCCGCTCGGCGATCGGGACGCGCGGGGCGTCGGGGCGGGGTTTGTGTGGCTTGTCCTGTAAGAACAGGGCTGTCGGATTGGGGAAGCGGTGCGCACGCGCCGCCGGAACACGAGGGAGTGGCCCGATGGCCCGACTGAACGGCAAGGAGGTCGAACCGTACGAGGACTACGGGTTCTTCGGCCCCGGATCGGTGGTCTGGAAGGTCTGGGGCTATCCGACGGCGCCCACAGTGGGCTTCCAGCGCTCCGCGGTGATGCAGGAACTCGATCCACCGTTGGCGGCCGCGGTCCACGACACCCAGGGCTTCTACGAGCGCACCCACACCCGCTACGACCGCACCGTGCGCTACTTCGCGATGGTGGCCTTCGCGGGCACCAAGCAGGTGTGCAGGGCCGCCGATGCCCTGGTCAAGCTCCACTCGAAGGTCGTCGGGCAACTCCCTTACGGCGAAGGCACCTACGATGCCAACGACCCCGCCTCGCAGCTGTGGATCCAGCTCACCGGCTGGCACTCCATCCTCTACGCGTACGAGAAGTACGGGCCCGGCAAGCTCACCGCGGCGGAGGAGGCGGAGTACTGGGAGGCTTGCGCCCTCGCCGCGGAGCTCCAGACCTGCTCTCCCGACGACGTCCCGCGCGACCGCGCGGGAATCCGGGCGTACTTCGCGCACATGCGCCCGCGGTTGGAGGCCAGCCCGATCGCCCGGCAGACCATGAAGCACCTCCTGAACACCGACCTCCTCCTCCCGCCGACCCCCTGGTGGATGAAGCCCGCGCGGACGGTCGTGGCGCGGACACACCGGATCGCCACCATGCCGCGCTGGATGCGGGAGATGGCGCAGATCCGGCAGTCACGCCTCCTGGACCTCCTCGTGGTGCCGGTCATGCGGACGGCCTTCGCGCTCGCGCACCTCAACCCCCGGGTCGAACTCTTCCTTCTGGGGATGCTCTCCCCCTCCACGGTCCAGGTGGTCGCACCCGTCAAGCTCGGCGTCCCTCCCCGGAACAAGGAGGTCCTCACCCCCGAGCAGGCCCGCACCCGCCACGGCTACGTACGGCCCGCCGAGGCCCACGCCGAGTTCCGGGCGCGCCAGGCGGAGCGCGTCTTCGGCGCCGGAAAGCCCCCGAGCGAGCAGGGACTGATCGAAGCCCAGGAGGTGCTCGGCCCGCTGGCCTGACGTGCGGCCTACGCGGCGCGGACCGGGGCCGGGGACCTAGAAGGGGAACCGGCCGCAGAGCCAGTTACCCGGTTCCGTCGGGTCGTCGCTCATCCAGAACTGCCGCCACAGCAGGGCGAATTCCTCACGGCTGAGATGCCCGTCGCCGTTCAGGTCGAGCAGTTCGAAGATGCCCGTCATGTCCACGGGCTGCCCGTTCCAGGTTTCGACGAGCTTGTGGTGTTCCTCCGGCGGGATGCGGCCGTCACCGTTGGAGTCCACGGCGGCGAAGACGGTGTCGGCGGTCGCGGTGACCTCCGTAACCATCGCGGGCAGCCTGTTGACGAGGGAGAGCAGCTCGTCCATGTCGACCGCGCCGTCCCCGTTCGCGTCCCCCGCTTCGAGCAGCGCCGCCCACCAGCCCATCAACAGCGTCTCGACGCGTACGCGCAGCTCCGTCCCGGGACCCACTCCCGGGAGCCGGCTCCAGCGGTCGACGAGGGCCGTGAAGTCCTCCCCGCGCAGATAGCGGTCGCCGTCCGCGTCGAACGCGGCGGACATCCCGCTGAGTTTGCGCTCCTGAAATGCGCTGGCCATGACCGGCCTCCCTCGTGCGGAACCCAACCGCCACCGACGTGCGGACCGCGGGGTGTTCAGAACGTGGGGATCTCCACCGGGCGGATGGCGCGGGCCTGGAGGACCGCGTGAACGATGCCGTCCCGGTCCAGGCCCGCGGAGGCGAGGAGGTCGTGACGAGTACCGTGCGCGATGAAGGCGGCGGGAAGACCAAGGACACGGACCGGCACCACGGACCCGGTGTCGACCACAGCCTGGGCGAGGGCGCACCCGGCGCACCCCGTGCGGATGTTGTCCTCGACCGTGACCACCAGGCGATGGGAGGTCGCAAGTTGAACCAGCCCGTCTGGACCGGGAAGGACCCAGCGTGGGTCGGCGACCGTCACCCCGATGCCCTGATCGGACAGGTACTGGGCCGGGCCGACTCCACCGCCTCGGCGGCCAGCGGGCCGGCGGCCACCAGCAGCACCTCACGCCCGCCCGACGCGTACAGGGCGTCCACCTTGCCCTCGCGCCGCACGGCCTCAATCTCCTCACCTGCCACGGCTTTCGGGAACCGCAAGGCCGTCGGTCCTGCCTGGTGGGTGACGGCCTCGCCGAGCAGCTCCCGCAGCCGAGCGGCGTCGCGCGGCATCGCCACCTTCATCCCCGGCACGCCACCCAGCACGGACAGGTCCCACATACCGTGATGCGACGGCCCGTCCGGTCCGGTGATCCCAGCCCGGTCCAGGACGAAGGTGACCGGCAACCGGTGCAACGCCACATCCATCAGCACCTGGTCGAAAGCCCGGTTCAGGGAAGGTGGCGTAGAGGGCGACCACCGGGCGCATGCCACCCATCGCCAGCCCGGCCGCCGAGGTCACGGCATGCTGCTCGGCGATCCCCCCGTCGAAACACCGGCCGGGGAACACCTCCGCGAACACGTTCAGCCCGGTCGGCCCCGGCATCGCCGCGGTCACTACCGCCAGCTTCGGATGCCGCTCACCCAACGCCACCAGGGCTGAGGCGAAGACGCTGGTCCAGCTGGGGCGCTCACCGCCTTCCGCCGGCACCCGCCGTCCTCGGCGGGGGCCACCGCATGAAAGCGGTCCGCCTCATCCGCCTCGGCCGCCCCGCACGCCTTGCCCTTGACGGTCACCACATGGACCACCATCGGCCGCCTCAGGGCACGGGAGCGGCGCAACACCGCTTCGAGCTCAAGGGTGTCGTGGCCGTTCACCGGGCCGAAATAGGCGAATCCGAGCTCAGTGAACAGATTCCGGCACCCCTGCGATCTCTTGCCCGCCTTGAGCGTGTGCAAATGCTCAGCCAGCGTGCAGGGCCAAGGTGAGCTCCACCACCCCCAGGTTCGGCCCCAGATGCCCTCCGGCCGCGGCCACCTCGCCCACGAGGAAGTTCCGGATATTCGAGGCCAGGGCGGGCAGATGCCCGGCTGGCAGTGACCGTAGAGCCTTGAGATCGGTCAGGGCCGCCAACAGCTGGCCCGAGGATGAGGAGGGAGTCAAGGCGATCGATGTCACTGCCGTACCTCCGGATCACACCGGGGAGGTGACCGTGCCACCGCCCAAAGCCGCAACAAACCAGCTCAGCCAGCCTCTGCGTGCCGAAGACATCGTCGCCCCCACCCACGCGTACGCGAAGGCGCACCCGACCGGCGCTTGATGCGGCCATGTCCACAGATGCACGCTCGGCGGAAACGGGCCAGGCTGGCTCACCGGGTGACCACAGGCGCACGCCGGAGCCGCGGATCCGGGACGGGACCGTCCTCTGTCCTCCCCGAACCGCCCCCGTCCGTGGGCTCCTGGGTGAACGGGCCGTGAGCCGTCACTGCTACCCACAGTTCGACGAGGTCGCGGGAGTTCTTGAAGCTGCGGCCCGTCGTCTGCTCGATCTGGCGCGCCGGGTAGTGGGGGTACGCCGCCCAGCGGAGGACCCACCGGCCAGCCCCCGACAGGGAGTGCGGCATCCGTCGGCGGTTACCCCGCGTGTCCGTCACGTCGGCATGCCGCGGCCCGCAGCTCGCGCAGCAGGAGCTCCCAGGTGTCCGATTCGGCCCTAAACACGTCCTGCTCAACGCTGCGTAGTCAGCACTCAACCAGCACGGGCCGGGTAACGAGGGGTGCTCACGTGTGGTTTCAGGTCAGCACCAAACCAGCACGGGAACTAGCAAACATCATCGATACGGGCATAACGCTGTAATTCGGACACTGCACACCCACCTGCTTGAGGCAGGTCCGAAAGGCCTTTCCTCGGGCGGTGTAGTGGTCGGGCACACCCGGCCGGGTCCGATTGTGATGACGAGCAACATATGCCTGCGACCTGCGGACTTCTACGTTGTGGCCACACCCGACGTCCCCGCAGACACCCTGGAAGTGGTGCACATGGTCTCCACCGGAACCGCCCCGAAGAGCTCCTCCGGCATCAGACGGATCGTCGCCGCCAGCCTCATCGGGACCACCATCGAGTGGTACGACAACTCATCCGACCAGAGCTACCACCTGCGGCTTTTCGCCGCACAGCACGCCTGAACCAGCACCGAACCAGCACGGGATCCGAAGTGGGTCCCTCACCCCGCTCGCCCCGACATCGCAGCCCCACCTCCCCCAAGAACATCAGCAACGCATCTCCATCACGCTCTGTAGAGAACAAACCGGCGAGCCCTTAAGGCCGCCTGCCCCCGAACGTGATCTGATCCCTGCGGTTCGAAGGGGGCCAGGTTCGCTTTTGCCGGTCAGGGCGGCAGAGGGTGGGACGGGTTCCCTGTCGTGGTCGGGGGATGCGAAGCCGCTGTGACGCCAGGCAGCTCACTACTGAGGGCGTTCAAACACCCTGCTGGCGTGCGCATGAATCCGGCTCCGGCGGGGAGAGTGCAGTTGGGGGGCGACACCGGGGAGCATTACGGGGGACGGTGCTGTGGGGGCAGATCACGAGCGCGCAGGATCCGGCGCGCACTGGACGGCGAAGGACCGCGAAGCGGAAACCGGGCCCGACGGAGCCGAGCGGTCCGGCGACAGGCCCGGGCAGGCACTGGCCGGGGACGCCTTCGTCGACTTCGACCGGCTCTTGTGTTCGCGGTGCGACTACGCATGGCCCGTACTCGACGTCGGGGACCCCGCGCCGCGGCCCGAGCGGTGCCCACACGACGGTTCCACGCTGACGTACCGGCCGGCTGGATGGCGTCCGGGTGCTGAATGACCTCTGGAAGGGCATGAGCGGCAAGCTGTCCGAACGCTGGCTCACCGCGTTGTTCTCACCGGCCTGTCTGTTCTGGCTCGCAGGGCTGGCCTGCTGGGTGCGGAGTGAAGGCGGGGGCACGGTCCGCGCACACGGCTGGCGGGCTGCGGCGAAGATGTGGACGACGGAGCTTGCAGCCCTACCCGCTCTGGCGCAGGCGATGGCCGCCGTAGGGGTCCTGCTGCTACTCACCCTGTCCGGATTGTTGCTGAGGTTCCTCTCGCGTCCGATCGTCAGATGCCTGGAGGGGTACTGGGCATTCCCGGCGCCGCGCCGCTGGCTGCGCGAGCGTCTGGGCCGGCGTGCCGAGCGTGACATCGCGCAGCTGCGTCCGCTCGCGGCCCGTGCGGTCGATTCCCTCGACGCCGAAGTCCTCGCGCAACGGGCCCGGTTGATCCGGCGTGTACGCGCGGTCCCGCTCGATCCACGGCGCAGGATGCCTACCCGGCTCGGCAATGTGCTGCGAGCGTCGGAGGACCGGGTACGGGCCCACTACGGGCTGGATCCCGTGATCTGCTGGCCCAGGTTGTGGCTCCTGCTTCCGGACACGGTCAAGGAAGAAGTCCTCGCGGCCCACAGATCCCTGCTCGTCGTCATACACGTGGGGGCGGTATGGGTTGCCTGCACGGTGTGGTCGGTATGGAGCCTCTGGGCGATTCCGATCTCCTTGCTTGCCGCAACCGTCACCTATTACGGGTTCCTGCTGGCTGCCGCCGCGGCCCACGCGGAGCTCGTCGAATCCTGCTTCGACCTCTACCGCCAGCAGTTGTACACGTCATTGCGCTGGCCCCTGCCACGGGACCCGCTCACCGAATACGAAGCGGGCCGCCACCTGACTGCCTACCTTGCGACTGGGTCCCGTAGACCGGAACCAGTGTTTTCCCCGCCTGAAGGGTGACGGATTGTGCTGAACGAGCTGGTGGACCGGGCTTTCGGGCTCCCGGAGGACGTCGACGTAGACGTCGAGGTCGAGGCCTGGGAAGCGGTGCTGACGCATCCCGACTTCGGCGGAGAGCCAACGTCTGTGCGCTGGTCGACACTGGTGGCCCTGGGCTTGAGCCGGATGCTGAGGTACGACCGGGACGGCCGCCTAGAGGACCTGGCCGGGGCGCTGACCTGTATGGAAGCCGCACTGACGCTGCCGGACATCCCCTCGACCAACCGGACCGCGGTGTCGTTCAACCTGGCCAAGGCACAGGAGCGCCGCTATCGCCTGACCAACGACACCGACGACCTGCTCTCGGCCGCGAGGACCATGTGGGCGCTCGTGGACGATCCCCCGCCGGGCACGTCCTCCCGAGCGATATGCATCTGGGTGGGCAGGCTGATCGAAGGACATGCCGGCCCACCGACGCGCCCCATGCTGTGGCTGACGAACGCCGTCCTGGAACGCATGGTGGAGGATCCGAACGATCCGGACGACGCCCGGAACCGGCTGGCCCTAGCCGGATCCCTCACCGCTCTCCTCTTCGACATCAGCCCCTCGACCATGAGGAGCACAGTGGCACGGGCTTTGCAGCTGGCGACGGAGAGTGAACAGCTACTGCCCGATGGCCCCGTCCGCCGAGCGGCGGCCGAGCAAGTAGTGAAGCTGCGGGGTCTGGCGGCCTTCATGGAGGAGAACCCGCCTCCTGAGCCCGGGCGAACGCCACGGGAGAAGGAGGACCTGTTCGGGTTCTTCGAGAAGGTTGCCAAGATCCCCGATCGCGGCACGCGCATATCCAGGTTGCGGGCGGCACGCGCGGCAAACCCGTACGAGACCAACGCGGACGCATGGGTTCTCCTGTCGCTGGTCCTGGCCGAAGCAATACTCTCCTTGCGGACGAATGCCAAGATCGATACCGACGAGGCCATCACCGTGCTGCGGAGCGTCCTAGATCTGCCGGAGACCAGACGGCACGGTCACGTTCCGGTGGTCAGGCACAATCTCGCGATCGCCTACTCTCGGAGACAGGCCGGTGACCCTGGATCCAACACCACCCAGGCCCTGAACACCCTGGAGCCCGCCCTGTCGGAGCTGGCCCAGAACGATCCGCTCCGTGCCACTTTCGCCCTGACGCTTGCGGGTCTACTCCGGGACGCCTCAGAGCAGACCCGAAACGCCGCGGAGCGCCAAGACCACATCGAACGTGCTATCACCCTGTGCCACACAGCACTTGACACGACCAGAGATGACGGCGAAGCGAGGTTGAGGGCAAGGGTGTTGAACCTGCTTGCGCAGCTCCTCCGTGTACGGGCGACGGGCGACGCCGAGCAGAACATCGAGGAAGCGATCGCCGCCGCCCGACAGGCCGTCGGTCTACTCGACCCCGTCGCGGATATTGTGCCTTGGGGAGACGCCCACCACACACTCGGAAACCTCTACCAGGACCGCCTCACCGAGGGCCGTGAGGCGAACCTGTGGCGCGCCATTGAGCACTACCGTGCCTCCTTGGAGGCACAGCCCAAGGACACGATGCCTGTGGACTGGGCCCTCTCCCAGATCGGCCTGGGCAATGCCTACAGCCTAATGCGGGGTCGCGATACGGAAGCCACTCAACAGCTGGCGGTCAAGGCGTACATGGACGCTGTCTCCATCCTCACCATCCAAGGGCAACCGCGGGAGTGGGCCCAAGCCGAGGCCAGCCTGGGGATGGCGCTGGGTGACCCGGAAGTACGAGCGCGACCGGACCTGAACCGTGCCATTACCCATCTGACCTCCAGTCTCGAGGTATTCACCGAGGATGCCTATCCGACGGACTGGGCGAGGGTACAAAGGTGTTTGGGTCTTGTACGCGAACAGATCGGAGGCCCCGCTCAGTTGGCGGCGGCAGCACGGCACTTCCGGTCCGCCCTGCGCGTACTGAGCTTCGAGAACCAGCCTCGGCAGTGGGCAACTGTCCAGCTGGCTCTGTGGCAGCTGGAGCCCGCCCAGGACCGTGCCGCGTACGAGAACACGATCAGGCTCCTCATCGACAACGGACTTCGCTCCGAAACGTTCACGGCCTCCATCGCCCAACTGCGCTTCTTCAGATTCGAGAGCGACTGGCCGGCGGCGGCCGACGCGGCCCAACGGGCCGCTGAGCTACACGAAACCCTTTACCAGGAGGCTCTGCTGCGGAGCACCCGGCACATGGAGCAGCGTGGGGCCGCGCAGCTGGTTCCGGAAATCGTCACCACCCTGTGCGCGGCGGGGCGCGTGATGGACGGCGTGCTCCTGCTCGAGCGGACGCGGGCGCGCGAACTGGGCGAGGTCATGCGTCAGGACCGGGACAGTACGCGCATGGCCCGGGATGCCGACCCCGATGCCTACGCGGCCTACCGGGAGGCCGATGAACGTCTCGTGCGCCTCGTAGCGGTCGAGAGCAGTCTCGTCGGGGCCCGTTTCGGCATGGCCGACCTGGAGGTGCAGCAGTCGGCGCTCGTGCGGGCCATCGCGAAGGCGCGTTCGGAGCGGGACAGCGCGCTCGCACCGCTCCTCGCAGCAGTCGATCCGTTGGACCAGGTGGACATCAGGGAACTGGCCTTTGCGGCGCCCTCGCATCGTCCTTTGGTCTACGTCTACACGTTCCAGCACATCGCGTACCTCCTGCTGCTCCGGTGGGACGGGCGGGGCGGGCATTCCATCGAAGCCCGCTCGGCGGACGGGAGCGACCTGGCGTCCGGGGAAGGCACGGACGCCGTACTCCATGCCCTGGCCGTCGGCACCCTGGCTCAGTGGCTGCGCGAACTCGAAGTCGAGGAGGTGACCTTGGTTGCCTGTGGTCGGCTGAGCGGAGTCCCACTGCACGCTGTGCCGTATGAAGGCCGTTGCCTCATCGACGATTTTGCCGTGTCCTTCGCCCCATCGGCAGCCGCCCTAGCCCACCGGCCCAGTCCCGAACCTGGTCCGCGGAGTCTCGTTGCCGTCGGCGACCCGACCGGCGATCTGGGCTTCGCCTCCGCCGAGGCCACCGCCGTCACGACGCTGAGCGGTTGGGACCGCTACATACTGCGCCAGGGGACGGCAGCCACTGCGTCGGTCTTCATGGAGGAAGACCTGCCGGGGGCAACCCATGTCCACCTCGCATGCCACGGGCTCTTCGACCCCGCCGGTCCGCTGGAGTCAGCCTTCATCATGGCCGGCGGCACCCGGATGACACTCCGCACGATCACGAAGGGCCGGGCATTCCGCGATGTCCGCCTGGTCTTCGCCTCGGCGTGCGGCACGGCTTCGACCGACGGGTTCCTGCCCGACGAGGCCATCGGACTCGCGTCCGGGCTGCTCCAGGCCGGTGCGGCAGAAGTGATCGCCACGCTGTGGAACGTACAGGACCTGCCGGCCATGCTCCTGGCCACCCGCTTCTACCACGAACTGCCCGCCGGGCCCATCCAAGCATTACGAGCGGCCCAGCTTTGGCTGCGGGACTCGACGCCCCCGCAGCTGTCTCTCTGGTGCAGCACTCTCCTCGCTGCAGTCCACGACGAACCGGCCCGGGCCCGCCTGCGCCGGGCGGTCACTGTCCTCGACGGCTTTCCGCAGCAAGCTCCCTGCTACGCAGATCCCCGCCACTGGGCCCCGTTCATCCACCTCGGCGCCTGAGCCGCGGCCTTGGCCGCTGCCCTACCGGGCATGGGCGGCCCAGCTTCCGACCGTATTCCGCGACGCGATCGGAGACGGGCTGATCACCTGCCCGCAGGCGGTCAGCCGCCAGCAGCGGCGCCTGGCCCAGTCGATGTTCCGTCACCCCCCGCATGCCTGACCTGCGCAAAGGGAGCTGCTCATGTTCGCCGAGGGAAGTAGTTACTGGAGGAGCCCGTCATCCTGCTGGTCAGAACATTCTGTCGGTTGACCCGAGCATGTGGGCTCACAGCGTCAACCACCGCTCCTCCTCCTCGACGACTACCTTCGCGGCACGACCGCACGCGCGCTTGGCGAGGCACTGGGCATGCCGAACGTCACCGAGTACCTAAGCCTCATCCACGCGTTGGCAGTCCTTCGGCATCGTCCACGACCACCACGGCGGGCCACGCGCCACCGCCGACCTGAAAGGCCCACGTCCAAGTACGCCTGGCCACAGCTTTTCTGACTGATCGGCCTGCTCAACGAGACTACGAAATGGAACACTTAGCCGAACGGTGATCCCAAGACGAAGGTGATCCACCGGCGCCCGGGGGCGCGTCGAACCGGAGGAACACGAGTGCCACAGACAGACACACGCCTTGTCCAGACCGCCGTCATCGGTGGCCAGGATTCGGAAGTGCCCGTCATCCTCCCGGAAGAACCGCACAACCTGGACGAGTTCCGACGTGAGTTCGGCACCGACCGCTTCTGGTGCGGCACGCTCCTCGGCGGCTGCGGCGAGAAGCTCATGACCAAGCGGTACGAGACCAAGGTCTGCCACTTCTCCCACTATCCGGACCGTGACGGGATCCGCGCGGTGTGCCATCGCTCGGACAACGGTGAGGACAGCGCCGACCACCTTTTCATCCGCTTGCACGTGAAGGAGTGGCTGGCCGGCCAGGGTCACGCCGCGCAGTCCGACCTGCGCAGCCTCGGACACGGGCCGGGCGACGCAGTGGACTTCTGGCTGCGTGCCACGGGGCAGCACCTGCGGTTCGTCCTCCGCTCGCAGGACTACCACAGCTGGCGCAGGGCGGCCGACAGCCTGGGCGCGAGAGAGGGGCACGTCGACTGGGTCTTCAGGCCCGAGGGCGCCGTCGCACGGGAGATGGCCGCCCGCCAGGGCTACTCGCTGCGCGTGCGCTGTGAGACGGCCGGAGCCGACCGCCGCGTCCTCATAGGCACCGCGACCGAGGACGGCCAGGTATCCTGGGAGCCCCTCGAACAATGCCGGATGACCCGCGACGGCCTGGTGACTCCGGCCCTCGAAGGGCTGCGGGCCGGCGGTCACGTACGTCGAGGCAGCATGCGCAACCATCCGCTGCCGGCGGTTCTTCCTCTGCACGGCGCTCGGATCGTCTTCGCCGTGGACCCCACCGCGAAGCGCCCGGAGGATGCCGAGCTCGCGGTCGAGGGACGGTACCTGGTCCCCGGATTCGTCAAGCCGGCCGGAAGCCGCATCATCCGCGCCTGCCTCTCCCTGCCCGACGAAGTCCCCTCACCCACCGAGCAGTACGTCTATCAGCTCTCCGGCCTGGTGAAGCTGTTGATCACTGATCCCGTCGCGGCCGACGCTCCCTCGTGGGCCGTACGTGCGGACAGCCTCACGCAGCTCCAGGGCCTTGACGCCGAACGCACCGGCCTGTGGCGCCCGAGCGTCGCCCTGAAGGAGGAAACCGCTCCAGCACCGCAGGTACGCCACGTCGAGCCCGAGAGCCGCCCTTCCCCACCCGAACGAGGCAGGGTTGCTGCCACGCTCCGGCGGGAGCTGGAGCGAGTGGCGGCCGAGCGCACCACCACCACATGGTCGAAGCTGGCGAGCCGGATCGACCTCGACCTCGCACATCTGCCGGACCCCAAGCGCCGCGACCTCCTGGTGGAGGTCGACAGGCCTCTCGAACCCGGCCGACCTCTCCTGTCCGTCCTGGTCCTCGCGCCGTCCGGACGCTGCCTGCCCTACCTGGGCACCGTGCTGCGGCTGCTGGGAGCGTCCGCTCCGGCCTCGGACACAGCCCTGCAACGCTGGAGCGCGGTCGAGATCAAGCGGGCGCACGACGCGTACGGCCGCCCGCCGGCTCCCTCGCCGGCTTCGACACCCGCCTTGCGGACTCCACCCGCGCGCCAGGAGAAGCCTGCAACCACCGACGCCGCAGACCTCCCGGACCTGCGAGCCGCATCCCAGCAGATCGGTGAACTACGGCAGAAGCTGGCAGAGGCGGCCGCCATCGCGCCCAAGGCGAGTCCGCGCCGCGCGGAACGGCTGGCGAAGGCCGTCAAGCAGGCCCGGGCTCACCTCGCGGGCTACGAAGCCGCTCGCCTCCACGATCGTGTTCTCCGCCCGTGGCTCAGGGCGGGCCACCCGATCCTGGATGAACTCACCCGCCTCATCGGCCACCCCGTCGCCTCTCCGCAGCCCACCTCCGCAGGGAGAACCAGCGTCATCGCCGAGGCTCCGCCGAAGGCGCGCGAGTCCAAGCCGGCACACGGGCCGGCTAAACCGCCCCGCCCTGACGCCCCGAAGCCCCGAAGCCCCGCAGCACGGAGGAGATCAACGCCATCGCCTCGCGCTTCGAGGAGGCGAGACGAGCCGGGGACCTCGCCGAGGCGATGGTGCTCCAGCAGCACGCGGGGCGCATCGGCGACCAGCAGCTCCCGGCAGAGGACAAGCAGCGCATCCGGCGACTGAGTACGGCGATGACGAAATGGATCCGCCCCCGGGCCTCCGAGGCGGCTCAGATCGCGCTGCGCGCGGTGCTGCAGGGCCTTACTGGTCCGGAATCCTCCAACGACCCCCTCGAACTTCGCAGCGGCCTGGCGCACGCCAAGATCCTCAGGCGCCGTTGCCGCGGAAGCCTGCCCGAGGACATCCAGGCCCTGTTCGATGCTCTGCAGGAGAAGTTGAGCAGTACCGCCGCATCCCAGGACTCCGACGAGGCCCCCGCGCATCAGGAGCGGAACCCCGCCCAGACCGAGGCACTGGAGGAGTTCGAGTGGCTCCGCGACGAGATCCGCGTCGCTCAGTCCGCCGATGACCTGCCCGCCGTACAGGCTGCCCGACAGCTGGCCGGACCCTTGTACGCCCGGAAGCTGTCGGAAGTAGATCGCGAGCAATACACGCCCTTCATGCGTGAGGTGAAGGCCTGGTGCGGCGAGCGGGTCCCGCAGAAACAGGTGGATCCGGCGCTCCGAAGGATTCGGGAGCTGCTCACGGGACTGGCGGGGCACCGAAAGGACGGATCCGTCGACGAAGTCCGTCTCACTCTCGACGAGATCGCCCGGCTCCGTGGCAGCCTGGCCGAGGGGCTGTCCTCGTCGGAAGCGACGGCGGTGAACCGCTGGCACAGCCGACTCAAGCAGCGGGAGGTCTCCCGCCGTGAGCGTTCCAGGCAGAAGCCCGGATCGGAGCCGCGCACACCCCTCGGAAAGGCGGAGGGCCCGGCCATTCCCCGGCAGACTGATCGGCTCCCGGCCGAGTCCGTCGACAAGCTGGCCGTCGCCGCCCGGAAGGTCCTCATCGACACGGCCCGCAGCGGCGGCAAGGTTCTCACCTGGGGGGACCTCCGTATCAGGATGGGCGGTGCACTCCCGCACCTGCACCCGGACGACCAGGGGGAACTGCTGGTGGCCGTGGACCACGAGACCCCCGCCGGAGATCCACTTCTGTCCACCTTGATCGCCAGCACGGACGCCTCTCTCCACTGGCTCTACCGGCACGTCCGTTTCAGCCTGGGCCGCGAGCGGATCCCCGACGCGGAGCTGGAGGCCCACTGGGCCACCGAGGTCCTGCGACTTCGTCAGCGGTGGCGTCACCGATAGTTGGGCGACCCCCTCGGTTCCGGTGGTCCGTACGAGAGAGGGTGAAGTCTGTGGGATGGGGGCTTGGTCGGGGTGGCTCCGGGTTCCGACTATGCCTCAAAGCCTTCCACGATCCTGGCTGGCCAGCACCCGGCACCGGACCTGGTGTTTCGATCGCGAGCTTGTGAAGGATCCCCCAGCGGACAGCATCAGGGCCGCCCAGGAAGAACACAGCAAGCGGCGACACAGTACCTCCCCCTCCCTCGATCCGCCGTGCTCAGCAAGTTCGAGCCCTGTTCGACGGCGCACCAAAACGTCAAGCTCAGCTCCGAGCCGCGCTCCACACAGCGGTTCCTCGCGCCCCCGATGTCAGTGCGGCGGGATACCGTCCTCATCACGCTGAGGTGAGGGGAGAACCATGGCGAGGAACGCCCGGGCCGAGCAACTACGGGAGTACGGCCGGTCCGTGCTGGAGGGGGCCCGGTCGGAGCAAGTCCTGCGCATGGCACGGCAGGTGAACGCCGTGTCGTACACGAGCGCGCGCGAGTACGCCGGCCGCTCGCTCTTCGAGTTGCTGCAGAACGGCTACGACGCGCATCCGAGGGACCGCCGCGACGGACGGGTCCACGTCCTGCTCGACGAGGCGGAGGGCGAGTGGGGGACGTTGTACGTCGCCAACGGCGGCACGCCCTTCACCTGGCACAACGTCAAGCAGATCTGCGAGCTCGCGCAGAGCTCGAAGGAGGTCGGCGAGGGCATCGGGAACAAGGGCGTCGGGTTCCGCAGCATCCTGCTGATCAGCGACGCGCCCGAGATCTACAGCGCGGACCCCGACAGCCCGCCCGGCCCGGAACTGGACGGGTACTGCTTCCGCTTCGCGCAGAGGGCCGACGTCGAGGAGTTCCTCGCCGGTGAGGACAACGCCCACGAGGTGGCCGCCACGTATCCGCCGCTGCAGGCACCCCTGCCGCTGGACGACGTGCCCGCGACCTGCCTGCAGCTCGCCGCCCAGGGATACGTCACCGTCGTCCGGCTGCCGTTGCTGAGCGAGGCCGCCCGCGACGAGGTCCGGTTGCGGATGCGCGAGCTCGCGGGGGCGAAGGTACCCCTGATGCTGTTCCTCGACCGGCTCGCAGGCCTGACGCTGGAACGGCGGGCCGCCGGTGGCGAGACAGGCGAAGCGGAGGAGTCTGACGACCTCCGAGAGGCGCACGAGCGGCACGAGCTAACGCGCTCCGAGGAGCGCTTCGCGGTGGCGGAGGACGGCGCCGGGCACGGGCTCCCCGTCTCTTGCGCGATCGTGGACCTGGGGCCGTCCGGCACCTTCCTCGTGGCACGGATCACCGTCGAGAAGGAACGGCTGAACAGCACGCTCGCCGAGGCCGTGGGTTCCGGGCTCCTCGACGACACGTGGCAGGAGTGGAAGCGGTCCGCCGTCGTCGAGGTCGCGCTCCCGCTGCCAGCCCCGCGCCGACCGCTGCATGGGCAGATCTACACCTTCCTGCCGATGGGTGAGGACCAGGCCGCGCCCTTCCCTGGGCACGCGAACGCCCCGTTCTTCACCAAGTTCGACCGCACCGGGATCCCCTCCAACAACCCCCTCAACGTGCTGCTGCTCGACGCGGTCGCCGAGACCTGTCTGGCGGCTGCCGCGGTGTTGCGTGCCTCGCCCGAACCGTCCATGCGGCAGCTGGCCGTGGACCTGGTGAGCTGGGAGAACAAGAAGGACTCAGTGGGGCGGTTCCGCGCGGCGGCACTGCGCGTGCATGGGAGCGAACTGGCCGACGTACCGCTCGTGCCCGTCCTTGCCGCGGACGACGCCCCGCCGGAGGCGGGCTGGGCCCCGCCCCGTGGCGCGGTCCTGTGGCCGGACCTCGACCTGACCGTCCTCACCGCACACCGCGCGCACGAGGCCGAAATCGTGGTGGCGGACCCCGAAATCGGCGGCGACCGGCTGAGACGGCTGGCCACCCTGTGCAAGGCCCTCGCGTGCCCATTGGAGCCGGGCCCTGAGATCCTCGCCGAGCACGTGGAACGGATCGTCGGGGGCCTTCCCCTCCCTCGGTCCGGTGAGTCCCCCGAGCAATGGAGCGCGCTGTACGAGGACCTGGCCGCCCTCTTCGAGGACGACGGGCACGTCCTTCACGGCAGGCAGTTGCTGCTCGCGGAGGACTACACACTGCGGCACACCAACCGTCCCCTCGACAGGGCTGGTACGGGAACGAGTACACCTACACAGGGCAAGGCGAGCGGTCAGGGTGCCCGCCGCGAGGCGTTCTTCCAGCCGGTGCGTACGGAGGCGAACCAGGCCGAGGCCCCGTCCGTCCCCACCCTGCTCGGCAAGCGGTTGTTCACCCTGCACCCGGGGTTGGTCTGGAAGGACCGCAGCGAGCGTACGCGCGGGCGGGCCGCCCGCACCTTCCTCGAGCAGGAGGGGCTCGTCCGGCCGTACGACACGAGGGGCCTCCTGGACCACGTACGGCAGGCACTCAGCGCGAGCACCGATCACCGACTACGCCTCCAGACCCTGCGGTTCGTCTTCCGGCTGTGGCAGCCGCAGCGTTCTCTGGGCGGGACGCAGATCTCCTCGCTCGGACTGTACGTACCGTCGGCTGACGGCCGGATGATCAGGGCGAGCGGTGCCATCTTCGGCCGGGGTTGGGGCCGCGCATCCGTCGGTGAAGACCTGTCGGCGGTGATCGCCGCCGGGCAG
Source organism: Streptomyces sp. NPDC059443 (assembly GCF_042750105.1). Classification (NCBI taxonomy): domain Bacteria; kingdom Bacillati; phylum Actinomycetota; class Actinomycetes; order Kitasatosporales; family Streptomycetaceae; genus Streptomyces; species Streptomyces sp. NPDC059443. The sequence continues at coordinate 213,911 of NZ_JBHYVM010000003.1, forward strand.
GACGTGTCCAAGAGCCTCAAGGTGATCGCCGGACGCCTCCTCGCCGAGCCCGAGGAGTTCGCCAAGCGGGCCGAGACCGCCTCCGAGGAGTGGCGGGCGTTCCTTCTGGAGGCAGGGGTGGCCGACGGGCTGGTCCCGGTCACGTCCCCTGACGCCTCGAGCTGGGTGTACCAAGGCCAGGAGCTCAACGATCAGCGACTGGTCCGCATGGCGAAGGTGTCAGCCGAGGTGCAGGACCAGTGGGAGCAGTACGTCAGCTGGCCCGGTGTCTACTACCCCCGGACACAGTACCGGGGGACCCCCGCCTGGCAGCTCCCCGGCCAGGACGTCGTCGGACGCCTGGGCCAGGAGGCCCGGCTGGCATACGCACGGCTCATCCTCCACGGCCTGGCCAGCTGGAACGACACGAGGTTCGCCAGCGTCTGGACCAGTGCCGGCACCCAGAGTCGCCCGGACACGGAACGGGTGACGACCCCGCTAGGCGCCTTCGTCCGGGAGCAACCGTGGCTTCCGGTGCGGGGCCGCGACCGGGCCGTCCGGTTCGTCCGCCCGGCCGACGCCTGGCACTGCCCACCCGGGCTGGAGGAGGCGCCCTCGTACGCGCCGACCGTCGACCATCGGCTGCGCCACCTCCTGGAACGCGGGAAGGCGGGCGACCGCCTGCGGGAGATGCGGCTGCCGACCTGGGACGACCCCCGGGACAGCGGCCGCCTCATCGCCGCGCTGGGACGGCTCGCAGCGGAGGGCGCACTGGGGGCCGAGGACCGGCCCGCCGCGCAGCGCGCCAACGAACGCGCCTGGAGGTACCTCGTACGGCGGCCCAGTCCCGCACTGCCCGAGGGCGCCATTCTGCTCGCCGAGTCCGAGGACCGGCTGATCGGCGTACCGCTGTCCGCCCTGGACAGCGGGGAGAGCGATGGCGATGGCGGGACCGTGCTCTACGTCAGCGGTGAACGCGACGGCCTAACAGCCCTGCTGGTACGGGAGATGGGGCGCCCCCTGCTCACCCTTCCCGGTGTCTCGGCAGAGGCCGCCGAGCTGCTGGCGGCCGAACACCCCGCCACCGTCCGGCACACCGACGACCTAATGTTCACCGTGACCGTGGACGGCGCACGGGTGGACCCCGCGGCTATGGGAGAACCACTGGTCCAGCAGCTGCCCTGGCTCACGCTGACCGTGGGCGTCCTCTCCGACCACCTGGCGCGCGGCCCCCGTGCGAGCGAGGCCGAGCTGAGCGAGCTGACGTCCCTGGTCCGGAGCGTACGTCTGCACCGCTACCGCTCCTGGGACATCGAGCTCGACGGCCGGCCCGTGACGTTGCCAGGCCGCCACGGCGGCGTGCTGCCGCTGCCCGATCCGAAGCATCCGCTCGTCCTCGCTCCGGCAGGCGAGCCGGGCTGGCCCGAGGTCCCCCGCATCGTGATGGCGGTCGCCGAGCTGCTGGGACGGAGGGAGTTCGGCGACCGGCTGCGCATCGCCGCCCACCAACTCGCCTCCCGCCACGCCGACCTGCGCGACCCGGGCCAGGAGGAGCTCGCCGACGCCCTGGAAGTCACTATCCACCAGGTCGAGGAGACGAGCCGCCGGATCGACGGGGCCATCGGCGTGGTCCTGGAGCGCAGCCGGCCCTTCCTCGTCCACCTGCTCGGCACGGAGGCGGCGAACTCGCTGTTCCTGCCGCCGCCGGGCGACACCCGGGAGTTCCAGGCACACCTCGAGGAACATGCTGCCCAGCTACCAGTCCCCGTATCCGAGTTCATCGCCAGGGCCCGCGCGGCCCGCGGTACGGACGAACTGCGGCGCGACCTGGGCATCGGATTCGCCGAGCTGAACGACACTCTGCGTGCGATGAGCCCGCCCCTGGAACCGGTCAGCCACGCCGACGAGCACGAGGAGGCGCTCCGCACCTACCTGGACCTACGCAAGAAGGAGCTCGTCAACCGGCTGCGCTGGGCGGTACTGGAGGACTTCGACGCGCGCCGTCCGATGCCCGACTGGCCCTCGGTCAGGGCCCTGGACTGGATCACCGCGCCGGAGGCATGGAAGTACACCGTGGACACGGCCGACACGGTAATCCTGGAAGCACACGTGGAGCGAGAGCTGGCGCTGCGCCTGGGCCGCACGGTGCCGTTGCCCCGGTCGGGCGAACGCCTGCCCGCCCCCGACCAGGTACGCGGCGCGAACCTCCGTACGATCACCGGCCTGGCCGCCGACCTCGCGGTCCTGGTCAGGGCGGCCGGACACCCGTTGCCCGCGGCCCTGACCGGAGCCGAGCCCGCCGAGGAGGTCACCGCGCGGCTGGAGGCCGCGGGCGCACTGGACTTCCGCCCCCTGTCCCCCACCGACATCGTCGGCTGGCTGGCGGCCCTCGGCCAGTGGCCCGACGGGATGGCCGTGGCGATCGATCCCGAACGGCACGGGCTGTCCGAGGCCGACCTGGACCGGGTGCGTAACGCGGCGGAACACGAACGCCGCGAGCGGGAGCGCAAACAGCGGTCGATCTCCGTCGGCGGCCGCGACTTCGACGTGTACTCCGGCGACTTCACCGCCCTCACCCGCGAACTCGACCGGGTCCTGCAGAGCGGCTCGGCGCCGGGCATCACCGCCTCCGGGGCGCTCCGCTTCACGGACCCCCGTCCCCAGACCGGGCGCACCCAGGCCACCGGTCGCACGCGCGGGTGGCGGTACGGGGGCGGCACGGACAGCGGGCTGACCACAGCCCAGCGGGAGGCCATCGGGTTTGTGGGCGAGTGGTACGCGTACCAGTTCCTGTGTGCGCGCTACCCGGACCGCATGGACGAGACCGGCTGGGTGTCGGGCAACCGCCGCAAAGCCTTCCCCGGCCCGTCCGGCGACGACGGCCTCGGCTTCGACTTCCGGGTCGGCTCCGGCAGCCGGCCCTACATGTACGAGGTGAAGGCGACCGGGGGCGACGGCGGCCGCTTCGAGCTGGGAGAGAGCGAGGTCCGCGCGGCTCGCCAGCACGCGGGCAACGACCGCTGGCGCCTCCTGGTGGTCACCCACGCCCTCACCCCTCACAAGGTGGCCATCCAGATGCTCCCCAATCCCTACGGAAAGCGCGGCCGAGGCCGCTACCGAGAGGAGGGCGGGGCACTGCGTTTCTCGTACCTGCTGTGATCTTGACGCTTAACCCCGGCGCGAGATGGGTCGGGGTTAGACGTCAAGTCAGCTTGACTCGGTCGGGGAGCATCCCCGAGCAGCTCCCGAGAGCTCAGCACTCTCCCTGGCCTTCGGGATCAGAAACCAAAGAGCCACGTCCTTACCTGCCAGAGCGTCTGCCTCACCGAAGCCGAAGCAGCCGCAAGACGAGATCCGCCATGCCGGTGACGGCAGATGCAGTGAGCCTACATACGCCAGCTTGGATGACGCTGGGAAGGAGCGATCGCAGTTGGGCGTCAGGTTTCCGGCGAGTGCATGCTGGCCGGCCTACGGATCGACACTTACGTTGAGACATGACAGCCCTTCGGGGATGTTGGTCGGTCGGTCCCCGCGCCGAAGATCCCGCCAAGAACGCCTCGGCGCGGGGGCGTGCCCTTAGCACGCCTTCACCATCGCCGCTCGGCCCCGCTCAAGTCGCGCAGAAGATGCAGGATCTCGGTGTACGTTCCAGAGCGTGACCAACCATCAGGTGGACGTGGCCGCGGCGACCGCCGAGGACCTGGTCTCCGACGCCCGAGACCTCGGAGTCACCCAGGCCAGCACGCGCATGATCAAAGACTGGGTGGAGCACGGACTGCTCGCTCCACCTGCGTTCCGCAAGTTCACCCAGCACGGCAGCGCCACCAGGGTGTTCCTGCCAGAGCAGCGTCGCCTCTTCCACGGAATCATCGAAGCGAAGAAACGGTCCCCGCTCGCCCGCGTTCCGCACCACACAGTCGTGCCCGTCAACCTCCACATCTGGCCCACTTACGACACCGTGATCACAGACGAGCAAGCCCGCCGAGGGTTCCGGACATACGCACGAAGCGCCGGCGTCAGCAGCGCGTCACGGCGCGAGGCCGCCGCCCGTGCGATCGTCGATCAGTTCGCCCACCCCGAGGCCCCGGAGCGCCAACGCCGGCATGTTCAGGCGCTGCTCATCGATGGAGAGCGGACGAAACAGCCACGCTGGAACCTACTCGGGTCGGCCATGCGGGACCTCGCCTCGCCCTGGCGTGACGATGGGCTTCCGCGCCTGGACGAGCGGGTCATCGGACTCCCTGAGATGCCGATGACCTTCGACCATGCGGTAGCCCTGTGGATGCTCAAACTCGAAGTCACGCGGTACCTCCAGACAGAGAGCATCTCGCCGGGAGTGCTCCTCGCGACCCGCACTGAGTTCCGCCGCAAGTGGACGAACTATCAGAACGATCGGACACAGCTAGAGGCGCGAGCGGGGGCCAGCGCCGCAATGTTCGCCCTCCCGCCGGGGAGAGAAGCTCAGGTCCGCGAACATGTCGCTGCCTTCACCACGACCCTTGGCCACGCGGTCGGTCTAGCCGAGCCCATCTTCGACCGAGTCCGTGAGAGCCTTCGGCGCCGCTGACTGGCGAGTCCCCAGCGCCCCTACGGAGGTGCTGCCGCAGCCTACCCAGAGCACCCAGCCGTGCCCCCAACCGGCCGCCCGGGCTCCGGGCAGGTTGCAATCAGGCGCCCCTCTGCTACAGCCCCGCCGTGTGGTTGGGTTCGCCCATGGCTGCCGAGATCATCGAGATAGACCGCCCCGGCGACTGGCCGGACGAGCTGACCGACTATGTGGAGGCCGCGGTCGACATCGCGGGCGGTGCCACGACCTACGCGGAGCTGCTAGACGACGGCGGCGAGCTCGGCGACCTCGACACCGGTCTGCGCGAGCTGCTCGTCGGCCGGCTGCTGCGCACGTTCCACGCGACGCGCCTGCTCGACTACGAGGTAGCCGACGTCGAGCGGAGCGGGCTGCGGCGTCTGACCCAGGAACTCGTACAAGCCCGCCAGGACAGGGCACTCGCGTCCAGCGTGATCACGGCCGAGGAGCATCAGGCTTTGCGTGAGTCGAGCGTCTTCAAGACGGACCCGTACGTGAAGTACCGCGTTGGCAAGGTCTGCGTCGTCGGCAACCAGCGGCCTCTCCATGACCGGCGGATCGGTGACCAGTTCAGCTTCTGGGGCGGAGAGGCCCAGTACAGCAGCGGGCTCTGGAGCGACTCGTCGAGCGACCGCGTCAAGAAGCTGGGGCGGCCGGCGCTTGTCGTGGCTCTGCTGGATGCCTCAGATCCCACCGTCGCGGTGCTGTCGTACCGGGAGCTGATCTATCACTTCGTCGGCAGCTACCTGGGGTTCGAGGGGGTCGGGTTCCAGATCGACTACGAGGCCGATGTCCCAGGAGACCGGATCGAGGCAGTCTGGCAGCCGGGGGACGCCGAGTACGACGCGTTCCCGCGCTTCCCTCAGGGCTGATCGCCTGTCGCCTATCAGCGCGTTCGTGGAGCTGACGCTCCGGACGGGTTCGCTACCCGGATCGCTAGTGTCCTTCGCGGTTCTCCGCGGCCTTCGTCGGGCTGGCAGGGGTCAGGAAAACCGCCACGGGAATGTCAGTGGTGAGAGCTACCCTCAGCAGCAGCACGTGAGAAGGCCCCGGGGCCTTCTCGGGTGACGGCCCCGGGGGCTCTCCTGACTGACATCTGGACGCTACCCGGCCAGTAGTCGGGCGGCTTGCGGGCCGCCCGGCACCGGTGGGCTGTCTGCTCGGCACCGCCCCGGTCCCCTCGCACTTCGAGTAAGGACCGCCACATATGGAACTGACCGGTGCCCGTGTCTCCAGCTATCGTTCGGTGGAGGATTCCGAGAAATTCCGCATCGAGCGCGACGTCACCGCCCTCGTCGGCAAGAACGAGTCCGGCAAGACGAACCTCCTGCGGGTTCTTTACCGGATGCGGCCGGTGGAGTCCTCGGCCGACTTCGACGAGGTGATCGACTACCCCGCCCGGCTTACCCGCCAGCGCAAGCAAGCCCCGGCCAACGATCTCATCCCGGTCGTCGAGGCATCCTTCCGCCTCGACGACGCCGAGCTCGCTGCGGTCGAAGCCGACCTGGGACCCGGTGCCCTGAAAAGCCGGGAGTTCACGGTCGCCAAGGGCTACCGCGTCGCGGACGAGGTCTTCGACATCGACTGCGACGAGGCTGCCATCACCACCCACCTGCGCACCCGGTTGGACCAGCAGTCCGCCGCCGCACCCACCGTCGCGCAGGCGTCCACGATCCATGCCCTGCTAGAGGGTCTCGAATCCCTCGGGACCGAGGAGATTCCCGCGGCAGCCACGGCACTGGCCTCCCTCATGCGCGGCTGGCGGGGCCAGAACGTCGAGCTCTACGTGATCGACCAGCATCTTTCACCGAAAATGCCGAAGTTCGTCTACTTCGACGACTACGACTCAATGCCCGGCAAGGTCTCGATCCCCGACCTGATTGCCCGCCGCGACAACAGCAGCATCACGCGGGGCGAGCGGGCCCTGCTCAGCCTGCTGAGCATGGCCGGGATCCAGCCGGAAGACTTCCAGGAGACCGAACAGCACGAGCGGCTGATCCGGGAACTCGAGAACGCCGGCAACGTCATCTCCGATGAGGTGTTCGACTACTGGTCGCAGAGCGATGAACTGGAAGTGAAGCTGGAGATCCTCCCGCCGGAGAGCGGTGCCACACCGCCACTGGATCAGGGGCCGATCCTGCAGATCCGCGTCCACAACCGGCGACACCGCGCTTCCGTCCCCTTCGACGAGCGCTCACGCGGCTTCGTCTGGTTCTTCTCCTTCCTGGCCTACTTCAATGAGCTCGAGGAGGGCACCAGCAGCGACCTGGTGATCCTCCTGGATGAGCCGGGCCTGTCGCTGCACGCCTGCGCCCAGAAGGACTTCCTGCGGCTCATCGACGAGCGGCTGGCCCCCAAGCACCAGGTGCTCTACACCACGCACTCGCCGTTCATGATCTCGCCCGGCCGCCTGCACCAGGTCCGCACCGTCATTGACCAGGACCGGGCCGGCACGAAGGTGTCGGAGGACATCTTCCGCGCCGACGAGGACACCGCGTTCCCGCTGCTGACCGCCATGGGCATCGAGATGACCCAGACCCTCTTCGTCGGCGAGCACACCCTGCTGCTCGAAGGCCCGAGCGACCTGATCTACCTCGACGTGCTGAGCGAGGCTGCCGAGGCACAGGGCCTGGAGGGGCTCGACCCGCGCTGGGTCAAGACCCCCATCGGCGGGGCAGGCAAGCTGTCCACCTTCGTCACCCTCCTCGGCGCGAACAAGCTGCACGTCGCTGTGCTGACCGACTCCAGCACCAAGGACACCTGCGCTGTTCAGCGGCTCCGCGACAACGGCCAGCTGGCTTCAGGCGGCCTCGTCCAGGTCAGCGAGTTCACCGGCACCGCGGACGCGGACATCGAGGATCTCTTCGACCGACCCTTCTACCTGGAACTGGTCAACCGCGCCTACCGCAATGACCTCACCCAGCCGATCATGGCCGATGACCTCAACCCGAACGACCCTCGCATCGTCCGGCAGGTCGAAGCCGTTTTCAAGAAGCGCAATCCCTCCAAGGGCCGCTTCAACCACTACCGTCCTGCGGCCACCCTGCTGCGGGAACAGGCGGACCTGTTCGACCGGATTGACGCGGCAACTGCCCTCCGCGCGGGCAGGCTGTTCACCCGGCTCAACACCCTCCTGCCTTGACCGGGTGAACGGCTCGAGGCCTTCCGAGTCCAGTGCACTCGGCCAGCCGCCGCGCCTCTCCCCGGCGCACGCAGCCCCTCGGAGGGGTGAGTGGCCACCATTGGCGCGAAGCCAACCAGTCCGTGTGCCACCGAACGCCATCCAATAGGCGTCCCGTGAATTCGGAAATCACGGGTTCGCCGCATCGTGGAAGGACACCGCCACCCCCTGTCCCTCACGACGCAAGGACGATGCCTCACACCCGAGCCGACAACTTCAAAGGGCCCGCCCCAGAGCCAACCTTCAGCCTCAGACAGCCCTCACCCGTCTTGGGTCTTCCTGCGGAGGATTGACCGGTTGGCATGCTTGGTGACGACGCGCAGGTTGGCGTGCTTGCGGTGGTACTCCTGCCAGTCTGTGACGAGCGCCGCGTTTCCCAGCTCAGCAACTGAGAAGCCAGCCACATTGTCGGGGGCGATGGCGAAGGCCTCCAGGCCGCCGTGTTCCTGGATGAAGCTCTCAGCGAGTTCCTCGAACACGGGCTGGTAGTGATCCACGTCCGCTTCGCGGGGCGAGGCGATGCTGTCCCCCGTGACCGCGCACAACACCGGCCCCTGCACGAACGCCTCGGTGACTACTGCGATGACTTGTTCCTTGACCGCCCGACGCAGGCACCCGCGCACCTGTTGCGCGTGAGGCGTTGCCTTGAGGCACTCTTCCCACGAGATGTCTATCTCCGAGCCGTCGATCCGGACCAGCATCAGCCCGCGGTTGTTCCACTCGGTCCGTACCACCACGAATCCACCGACCCCCACGCCCGCCTTCGCCTCGTAGTCCGGGTGGCGAGTGATCAGGTCCCGCAGGAACTCCTCGTCGGCCTCGCCGACCACCTCGTCGTAGCGGTAGGAATTCATGATCCCCCGTACCCGTTCCCTTAGCGCCTTCTGTGTCCGGAAGCGCTCGCCGCTGATCAGATACTCCAACCGTGCCACGTGCCCCACCCCTCGTCGCTGATAGCCGTAGCGGCCCTACCGGGGCAGTCTGCTCGCCGGCCCCGGTGTGCGCGGCCCGCACGACTGAACTGGACAGGGGGCGCAAGAATCCCGCCACTGTTCCCGCACCTTCAGGCTGACTGCTCGGGCTGCAACGGGTTGGTACTGCAGCATCAGGGTGGAATCCACAGCCTCTTCCTCCCGAAGCCTTTCAGGCCCTGATCAGACCTGCGCGCCCTACCGGTCTCCAGAGCGCGCCACGGAACGTCATCACTCACGCACGGTCCCTCGTCTCCAAGGCAGGCAACCGCTACGCCACACGAGAGAGCCAGTGGTGGCCCCTGATCGTCGAGCCATGTCCAATGAACGCGGAAGCCCTCGTCCAGCACATTTCCGCCCTGGCAACGACCAGCAACGGGGCGGAGATTGATGCGCTCTGTGTTGACGCATAGATCGTGCCAGTGCGCCTCCCTCTGCTACGGTCACCCGTTCGCCGAGGAGGTCGTGATGACTGGATCCCTGCCCGTTGCTGCCCAGGTGGATCTGCGCCGTCAGCCGGTGGAAGACGTACTGGAGCGGGTGGAATCGGCCCTGCATGTGCAATTGGATCGGCAGGAGCTGGTACGCAAGCGCCGTTCCTTGGGCGGCCGTACGGAGCGGGGTACATGGGTGCGTATCGAGCGGCGAGGATTCGAGCGGATCGGCCCGCAAGGCTGGAACGGGACCGAGGCCGCCGCGGTGCTGCAAGGGGTCGCGATGCCCGAGTGGTACCAGGGCGTGGCTTGGCGCGAGCTGGGTGAGCCGGTGATGTGGCGCGCGGACGAGCTGGAGCTGATTCCATCGCCGTCTGTCGGCAAGGGTGCCCTGGTGCTCGAAGACCCGGGCCTGCCGGATGCGTGGTGGGAGGCGCTGAACGCTTCGCTGGACGCGCTTGCCTCACAGCAGACGCCGCGGATCGCGACGCCGGACACGGTGACGATCACGCAGGAGCAAGTGACCCAGACCCTCGGGGCGGCCTTTCCCGGGGTGGCCAATACGCGGATCGAGCGGTGGGCGCCGGCTCATGCGGATCTGACGTGGGCCAACGTGATGGGGCCGGAGTTCTCCCTCATCGACTGGGAGGACTGGGGCATGGCGCCCCGGGGCCTGGACGCCGCAACGCTGTGGGGCAACGCGCTTGCCGTCCCGGGTCTCGCGGACCGCGTCCGCCAGGAGCGGCGTTCGGACTTGGAGAGCCGGGACGGCAAGTTGATGTCGCTGTTCTTCCTGTCGAAGATCGTCGGACCCTACGCGTATCAGGAGGACCCGCTGCTGGCGCCGGCCCGGAAGGAGGCCGAGCGTCTGGTGGCCGAGCTTCAGCTCTGACGGTGTGAATGGAGGGCGCGGAGATACTGACTGACGGCGGCGGTGTCCACCTCGGCGCCCAGGGCCCGCACCAACTGGGCCAGATGTCCGGGGTCGTCGGTGCCGACCGCCATCGCGGAGGCGGTGGGCAGGTGGAACGCGGTCCGGAACGTCGCCTGTCTGCGCGACAGATCCCCGTGAGGCGGTCGCAGGAACGGCCGGGGGTCGAATTCCTCCCACACTTTCCTGTGGCCGCCACCGAAGGGGCTCATGCCCCAGGTCTCGCCCGCCTGCCAGGCGGTGCGCAGGACGCTTGTGGCGTCGAGTAGGTCGATGCCCACGAGGAACCCGGCCCGGACCATCAGGACGTCCGGGGACGGCAGGTCGTCCACCTGGACCGTCCCGAGCGATCGGGTATCCCAGGAGGCCACACCCCAGGCGCCGCAGAGGCCGTCGCGGGCGGCGTCGGCCAGGGCATTGCAGGCGATGCCGAGGAGGGCGTGGCCATCGGCCGGGGACAGGCCCGCGAGGCTCCGTTCGGGGTTGTGGAGGAGCACGGTGTTGGGTTCCCGGCCGAGCTCCTGGGCCGCTCGCTCGATGGCCAGCCGCAGCCGGACCGGATCAAGGGAGTGCTCAGCGCCTCCGGCGCTCGGGAAGAAGCCCACCTTCGTGGAGAGAGTGAACTTCGGCAGCAGATCGGCGGCCGTCTCGGCGAGCACTGCGTGCGAGCGGAAGCCGAGGTAGGGAGCTGCGGTGTCCAGGGCGGTGACGCCGAGGTCGAGGGCGGCCGTCAGGATGTCTCGGTGGTGACGAGACCGGTGTAGGCCGAGGACAAGGCGGGGGTCAGCTCCGTGCACAGTTCCTCCTTCAGCAGGATCTCGGCGAGCTGTTCCACGTCCAGGCCGGTCTTCTCGGTGGCGTCGGCGATGTCGACGGGGTGGCCGCTCAGCAGCAGGGCGAGGGCGGGGTACGCCTTGCCGGCGAACGTGAGCTTCTTGCCTGCGGCGAGGACGTCCACGGTGTCGTGGTGCTGCTCGATCACGGGCTCGAAGTCGGTGACGCACACGACGCCAGCGGTCTTGCCGAACAGGCCGGTGGCCGGGACGTGCCGGGCGGCCAGCCGCTCCCGCTCGCGGGCATCGAAGAAGTCCTGCGGAGTCAGCTTCGTGGCCATCTCGGCGACGGCGTCGGCCAAGAGCCGCTGCTGCCCCTCCCACTGGCCCGGGGAGTTCCAGCGGTCCAGGTCGTACCGGAACAGATCCTGTGTGCGGGCTTGGTCGGCGAGCCAGGCCAGCCAGTTCACGCCGACGCGCTTCACGATGCCGAAGGTGGCGTGGAGGCTGTAGCCGTCGCCCTGGTCGTCCCGGGTGGCCTGGTGCCAGAAGCCGCGCGGGATGTGCATCACGTCGCCGGGCTTCATGACGCCCTGCCACACGATTTCCTCGCTGGGTTCGGCGTTGGGGGCGGAGTCGCGGTACATCGGAACCTTGCGCGAGGTGCCGCGGACTTCCCAGCTCTTGCGGCCGGCGAGTTGGACGATCAGGGTGTCGTGGTCGTCCCAGTGGAGCTTGAAGCCGCTGGCGTCCTGGGTGGTCAGGTAGGCGTTCACCTGCACCAGCTCGCGGGCCCACCACTGGAGCGCACGGCAGGTGGCCTCCATGGCCGGGTCGAAGAAGTCGACCTCGTCCAAGACCATGGTGCAGCCCTCGCGCATGAGCGCGCCGAAGCGGCGCATGTCGGCCATGGGGATGGCCTGTCCCCGCCGGGTGACGGCGGGGTGGATGTAGCGCCCGGGGTGCAGTTCGGCCCCGTCCTGGAAGATGCGGAACTGGGGCGTGGTGACGCTGCGGCGCATCACCAGGTCCAGCAACTTCCTGGGGTTGAGCAGGCGATCGAGCAGGCCAAGGTCCTCGATCGTTCCCCGGGCGAAAGCGGCTCCGAGTTCCCTGGGGCCGTCCCAGCCGAGGGCTTTCTCCAGTGCGGTGACGAAGTGGTGGTCCACGTGTTCCTCCGGTCGGCGTCATGGCGGGTGAAGGCCGGGGGCCCGCCGTGGATGACGGGCCCCCGGGTGGTGCTGAGGCGTACTGGCGGGGCTACTCCTGCGGGAGGTTCAGGCCGTCGCGGTTCTCGCCGTCGTCGCCCGCGGAGGTGCCGGTGGAGTCGGACTCCGCCGCCGCAGCGGTGAAGCGGTCCTGGACCTTGATCAGGCTCTCGACGCCGATCAGCAGGTCTTCCCTCTGTGCCGCCATGTGTGTCTCCATTTCCTGGAAGTCCAGGGCCGACAGGTGCCGACCCAGCCCCGATGGGGCGTGCCTCACCAGCGCCCTGTTGTTCCCGGGCCGGTGAGGAGATGGGGGGTGACGCGAAGCCACGGATCGAGCGAAGGCGGGATTCGTGCCGGAAGCCGGTCGCCGGTCAGCGGCCGGGATCACCAGCGATGGCCAGGGTGACCACCAGGACGGTGACGGCAGCGGCGTAGAGGATCACGGTGAGCTGTTGGCGCCACCCCCACGGCGCTCGCCATGAATCCGGGGATCCCGCTCCATGGGGGTCTTCACCGCCAGGAGGCTGTCACTACGCCGCTCCCGGCGTGATGGATGCCGGCCGAAGGGCGCGGGCCGGCGCCGACGTACCGCCGCAGCGGGGGCATTCGCACGGGGGGTAGCGACCGGGATTGGAGAGGATGTCGAACGGCTCCCCCTCCAAAACCCGTGTGCTTCGCGTCCATGTCCGGCCCGAATCCCGGGACACCCGGAGGTCCATCAAGATGCGGGGTTCGGCGTCCAGGGCCGGGGTCGCCCCGAGGGCCGTTCGCTCTGAGTCAGGAGTGCCACCGTGTGTCTCCAAGGCGGTCGTCCTCTGTCGCTTCGCCATGTGCAGAAGGATCGCCAGCGGTAGGAGTGACCAGAAAGGTCCAGCGGATTACCCAACTTGGGTAACATCACGTTTGGTTGAGACCTTGAAGCGATCCGTAGTCTTCCTCCGGAGCGTGCCCCGATGCCCGAGTCACGTCGCACGAAGGAACTCCCGGCGAGTCTGCTCACCGAGCCCGAGATGATCGACGCTTGCCGCGTGCGTGACTTCGCGAGGGTCTTCCGGCTGGTGAAGACGCGGGCGGGCATCTACCCGTCGATGATCGCGCGGCAGTGCGAGCTGACGCCGAGCCGAGTGGGTGAGGTGATCGCGGGCCGGCGGCAGCTCCTCCACATGGAAGTGATCGAGCGGATCGCCGATGGGTTGCGCATCCCGGGGCACATGCTCGGGCTTGCCCGCCGCACGTGGGAGACGCCGGCTGTCTTGGCCGTGGCCGAGCGGGAGAGGCCGGAGTTCGGTCACGTGGCCGTTGAGCCGAAGCCCCTCAGCGCCTTACCGGGCGTGGAGGTGGACAGCATCCTGGCCCTGGCCGCCGGGACCAACCCGAGCCCATCCACACTGCACGCCCTGCGTTCTTCGATCGAGGACTACTGGCGTCGCGACGACGAACACGGGGGCGAGACGCTCCGGCCCGCTGTCGTTGGCCAGCTGCGATACGTCGAAGGGCTGCTGAAGGACCAGCGGCCCACGCCGATCCAGCACGGCCTGTACGGCATCGCGGCGGAGCTGGCGCGGCTGACCGGGTGGACGTACTTCGATGCTCGGCAGTACCACCAGGCCCGCGCGTACTTCTCGGAGGCTCTGCAACTGGCCAGGGAGATTGACGACCATCCCTTCATGGCCAACGTCCTGGCCTGCATGAGCCTGCAAGCGACCTACCAGGAAAAGCCGGCGGACGCGCTCGCGCTGGTGTCCGCTGCCCAAGACCAGGCCCGAGCGGCCATGGGCACGACGCCGAGAGTCCGGGCCATGCTGGCCATGCGTGAGGCGTTCGCCCACGCGACCTTGGGTGACCGGACAGCGACCCACACCGCGATCTCCGAGGCACACAGTCAGTACGACCGGATCAGGGCGGACGACCCGGACCCGGCATGGGTGACGTACTTCGACGAGCCGAAGCTCATCGTAGACACGGGCATCGCGCACGGCCGTCTCGGCGAGGCGGCGATTGCCGAACCGTTGATCGCGGACGCGCTGGAGCGGGAGGACCCCGCGAACCAGCGAGGTAGGGCGTTCCACGCCTTCTGGTTGGCCCGTACGCAGCTCCAGCGCGGCAAGCTCGACCAGGCGTGCCACACGGCGATCGAGGCACTGGTGCCCGCCGCAGCAGTGTCGTCCGAGCGGGTGACCGGGCACCTTCGCGAGTTCTACGAGCAGCTTGCGCCCTATCGCGAGGTGCCGGCCGCGGTCGCCTTCGAGGCACGCCTACGGGCGATGCTTCCCCCGCCGGGTCAGCGAACCCCTTCGTCCATCAGGACGTAGAGGAGGCCGACGAGGGATCCGCTGCTGACAATCTCGCGGCGGTCGATCATGCCCCGGATATTCGCAAGCGGGATCCACTCGATCCGGTCCGACTCGTTCTTCTCAGTCGGCGGACCGTCATACGTAGCGCCGTCGGCACGGAACAGGTGGTGCTGGGAGTCGGTGATGCCGTTCGCCGGTTCGGCGTAGATCAGCGGCTTCATCGGGCCTGGACGCCAGCCAGTCTCTTCGAGGACTTCTCGAGCGGCAGCCTCGCCGGGCGTCTCGTCCGACTCCACCAGGCCCATGGGCAGCTCCCAGGCCCACGCGTCCGTGATGAAGCGGTGGCGCCACATCATCAGGACCTCTTGGCGGTCGTTGATGACAGCAGCCACGGCCAGATGACGGAGCTTGACGACGTGGTGTTCCCAGCGGTGACCGTCCGGCGTTTCGATGTCGGTGAGCCACAGGTTCACCCACTTGTTTTCGTAGATCGGACGTTCACCGTGGATCTTCCACTGCATCGCTGCGGCCCCTCTCGATCGACCTCCAGCATCGCAGAGCCAGGTTGAAAAGCAGCCTGGTTCAGGCAAATTCACGTCACAGTGACGAATATGAAGGGGGTCGTGCGGGCCGTGGAGGAACCTGGGATCCGACGAGTTGACAGAGTCGGCGAGAACCCATCGCCGGCCGCTGCCCCGACGTCACGCTTTTCGACCTTCGGGCCCGTCCCGAGTCCAACCCGTACACCACCCGGTCCTGATGCCCCCTGGTCCTAGATGCCCGGTAGTTGGATCATGGCCGCGATACGGGAGGGGTGGAGCGTGCAGGACGACTTACTGGTGGTCGGCTTCGACCTGGAAACAGGGCACGAAGTACACGTGGCCGAGCAGCCGCCGGAGTACTGGAGGCGGCGTGGCTACGGGGGCACGGGGCAACTGGTGTGCTTCTACTGTTTTCACGGGTTCGAGGCACCCGTAGGCACCCGTGTGCCGTTGCTGACCCGTGGGCGCCTGGGCGGAAAAGTGCGTACGCACTTCGCGCACCCGCCCGGGCAGGCTCCCGAGGGCGGTCACCATCCTGAGACGGTCTGGCACATCACCACCAAGCACACACTGGCCCGGTGGGCGCACAGCCGCCCGGGCGTAGCCGCGGTACGCCTGGAGCAGTGGACCCCGGACCAGGACCGCCGCGCAGACGTTGCCGTGCGGCTGGAGGGCGGCACTCGCCTCGCGCTGGAGGCGCAGCGGATGCTCATGACCGATGACGCGTGGCGCGCCAGACACGGTGACTATCGACGGCAGGGCATCGTCGACGTCTGGTTCTGGCGGCCCGGCGTGCACTTCCCCCACGTCGTCCTGTCCGAGGGTCTACCTGTGTGGTTCTACGTCCCATCCAAGGGCACAGTATGGACGGCCTTCGGCCGGGCGCACCAGAAGACGCACCGGTGGTGGGAGGTGAGCGACCCGGCGGTGTTCGGTCTGCACCATCCACCATGCGCGCTCGACGACCTGGAACGGCAGGCCGTACCACTCGGCGACCTGAATCTGGACCAGCATGGCGCCGTGCTGCCTCCGAGCCTGCAACAGAAGCTGAGCGACTCCCAGCACGAAGCCCGCGAGGAGGCGGCGGAGCGGCGGGAGAGCGCAGCGCGGTACGCCCGCCAGCTGCGCGAGGCACAGCAGCGACGCGAGGAGGCCGACCGGCACCCGAAGCCACTGCCGGCACCTCGACTGCCGCCGGGCGCCCTGCGCTGCATAGTCTGCAAGCGACCCTTGGCTCCAGAACTGGCGAAGGCCGGGCGCCATCTCCTGTGCTGAAATTCCTGGCAGCCGCCCACCCGGGCCACATCCGACAAGGCGAGTGCCGACTGTCAACGGGCTGCGAGGTAGGCGCTCCAGTCGGCGGTAGCCAGAGGCCGGTCCGCGCAGCCGCAGCCGAGGTAGAGCATCGAGTTGGAGGACCGGGACACCGTCGATGTGGGCTTCGCCCGACCTCGTCCAGGACGCGCGCACTCGAGTTTGGATACCGAGGCGTACCAGCCAACGCCGGGCACAAAGCAGGCCTGAGAGGCGAGATCAAACCTTGCTTCTCCGCCGCTTCCGCTTTGCGCTCCCTCGTCCACAAACGCGCCTTGCTCAACGCAGCGTAACCAGCACCAAACCAGCACGGGGTGGGTTGCGAGGGGTGCTGACGTGGGATTTCAGGTGACACCGAACCAGCACCAAACCAGCACGGGAACCAGCACCGCACCCCCAAAATGGGCGCAACTCTGCAATTCCGGCAGGGGCTTCCCACCCACTTCCGGAGCGCTCCGAGGGGATTGGCTCGGGCCATGTGGTGGTGCGTCACACTCAGGTGGGGTTGATTGTGATGGTGCGCCACATATACCGCTGACCTGCGGACTCCTACGTTATGGCCACACCCGACGTCCCCGCAGACACCCTGGAAGTGGTGCACATGGCCTCCACCGGTACCGACCCGAAGGCTCCATCCGGAATCCGGCGGATCGTCGCCGCCAGCCTCATCGGGACCACCATCGAGTGGTACGACTTCTTCCTCTACGGGACCGCCGCGGCGCTGGTCTTCAACAAGCTGTTCTTCCCCACCGCCGATCCGCTCACCGGGACCCTGATCGCCTTCCTCACCTACGCCATCGGGTTCCTGGCCCGGCCGCTGGGCGGGGTGGTGTTCGGGCACTTCGGTGACAAGGTCGGGCGCAAGAAGCTGCTCGTGCTCAGCCTGGTCATGATGGGCGGCGCCACCTTCGCGATGGGGCTGCTGCCCACCCACGCGAGCATCGGGGTGGGCGCTCCGATCCTGCTGACCGTGCTGCGGCTGGTGCAGGGGTTCGCGCTGGGCGGTGAGTGGGGCGGGGCCGTGCTGATCGTCTCCGAGCACGGCGGGGCCGAGCACCGGGGGTTCTGGGCTTCGTGGCCGCAGTCCGGGGCGCCCGGGGGGAACCTGCTGGCCACCGGGGTGCTGGCGTTGCTCGCCGCCGTGCAGTCGGACGCCACGTTCCTCGCCTGGGGCTGGCGCGTCCCCTTCCTGCTCTCCGGCGTCCTCGTGGTGGTCGGGCTGTGGATCCGGCTCTCCGTCTCCGAGTCGCCCGTCTTCCTCGCCGCGCAGGCCGAGGCCGAGCGCGGCGCGGTCGAGGAGAAGGCGCCCGTCGTTCAGGTGTTCCGCAAGGACTGGCGGCAGGTGCTGACCGCCATCGGCACCCGGTTCGGCGAGAACATCTCGTACTACGTCCTCACCTCCTTCCTCCTCGTCTACGTCACCACCCACCTCGGGCTCCCCAAGACCACCGCGCTCAACGCCCTCCTGATCGGCTCGGCCGTCCACTTCGTCACCATTCCCGCCTGGGGCGCGCTCTCGGACCGGATCGGGCGCCGGCCGGTGACGCTGATCGGTTCGGTGGGGATGGCGCTGTGGGCGTTCGGGTTCTTCGCCCTGGTCGACTCCAAGTCCTTCGCCGTCATCACGGCGGCCGTCACCGCGGGGCTGCTGCTGCACGGTGCCATGTACGGGCCGCAGGCCGCCTTCGTCTCCGAGATGTTCGACACCAAGGTCCGCTACTCGGGCGCCTCGATGGGCTCCCAGCTCGCCTCGATCGTCGCGGGCGCGCTGGCCCCGATCATCGCCGTCGAGCTCCTGAAGGACTACGGCTCCTCGGTGCCGGTCTCCGTCTACCTGTCCGCGGCCGCCGTCGTCACCACGATCACCGTCGCCCTCGCCCGCGAGACCCGGGGCCGGGACCTGTCCCGGCCGAAGGCGGAGACCCAGGGCCGGGCTGTCGCCGGCAATGGATACGCCGGGCGGTCCACCTCCGCGGTCTCCGATTCCGCCTGAAGCCTGAGAACTGAGGCCCGAGAGCCTCAGACCGGCCTGCCACGCCCAGGTCCGCCCGCCGTGCCCGGTGCTCCCGGGGCGGCGGGCGGACCCCGTCCCCGCACCCGCACCGAAGGGCTGCCAGCATGGCCCCCGTGATCGATTCCACCGAGCCCGTGGCCGCGCTGCGCCGGCTCCTCGACCTGCTCGCCCAGGGCGCCCCCGTCGAGGAGTTCGCCCGGCCGGGCGCGCAGGCCCGTACCGCCGGGGCACCGGCCGAAGCGCAGGCCCTCGTCGAGGAGGCGACCGGGGTCGCCCTGGACATCCGCCGCACCCTGGAGCAGCACCGTCGGCGCGAGGCGGAGCTCACCGCCCTCTTCGACACGGCCGGGGACCTCGCGGCGCTGCGCGATCTCGACGCGGTGCTACGGGCCATCGTGCGGCGGGCCAGGACCCTGCTGGGCACGGACGTCGCGTACCTCACGCTCAACGACCCGGTCGTGGGCGATACGTTCATGCGCGTGACCGACGGCTCCGTGTCCGCCGCCTTCCAGCAGCTGCGGCTCGGCATGGGCGAGGGGCTCGGCGGCCTCGTCGCGCAGACCGCCCGCCCGTACGCCAGCGCCGACTACCGCGTGGACGACCGCTTCCGGCACACCAGCACCATCGACTCCGGAGTGAGCGAGGAGGGGCTGCGGGGCATCCTCGGCGTCCCGCTGCGGGTGGGCACGCGCGTGATCGGGGTGCTCTACGCCGCCGACCGCTCGGTGCGCGACTTCGCCCCCGACGCGGTCGCGCTGCTGTCCTCGCTCGCCGACCACGCGGCCGTGGCCATCGACGGCGCCCGGCTGCTGGAGGAGACGCGGACGGCCCTCGTGGAGCTCAACTCCGCCACCGAGACGGCGCGTGCGCACAGCGAGGCCATGCGGCTGGCCACCGAGACCCACGACCGGCTCACCGACCTGGTCCTGCGCGGCGGGGACGTCACCGACGTGGCCCGGGAGGTGGCCGCGCTGCTGCGGGGCGGGCTGGTGGTGCACGATGCCGACGGGGCCGAACTGGCCCGGGTCGCCACCGAACCGATCGGCCCGCCCGCCCAGGGGGTCGCCGCTTCGCGGTCCGGCGGCCGGGCCGTTCCGGTGGACGGAGTATGGGTGTGCGCCGTCCTGGCCGGGCCCGAGCTCCTCGGCAGCATCGCCCTGACGGGGCGGGCGGACCTCTCGGACACCGACCGGCGGCTGTTCGAGCGCACCGGCCTGGTCACCGCGCTCCTGCTGCTGCTGCGCCGGTCGGTGGCGCACGCCGAGGACCGGGTCCGCGGCGAACTCCTCAGCGACCTGCTGACCCCGCAGAGCCCCGGGCGCACCCGCGACAGCGGCAGCCAGACGATCCGGGCCCGCAAACTGGGCGTCGACCTCGCACGCCCGCACGCCATCCTGGTGCTGCACTGCGACACGGCCCTGCGGCCCCGGCTCTCCGCGGAGACGGCCCGGCACGCGCGCGCCCTCGACGGCCTGGCCGGGCTACACGAGGGGCACATCGTGCTCCTCGCCCCGGCCGACCGGCCCGGGGACCTCGCGCAGTCCCTGGCCGCGGAGCTGGGCCGGGCCCTGGGCGCGCCCGTCACCGTGGGATCCGCCGGCCCGGCCGGCCATCCGGGCGGCCTGCCGGCCGTGTACGCGCAGGCCCTGCGCTGTCTGGAGGCCCTGCACGCGCTGGGCCACACCGGCTACGGCGCCGCCCTCGCCGATCTGGGCTTCGTCGGGCTCCTGCTCGGCGACCGCGGCGACGTCGGCGGGTACGTCCAGCAGGTGCTCGGCCCGGTCATCGACTACGACGCCCAGCGCGGCACCGAGCTGGTGCACACCCTCCAGGCGTACTACACGCACGGCGCCAGCCTCTCGAAGGCCAAGGACGCCCTGCACATCCACGTCAACACGGTGGTGCAGCGCCTCGACCGGATCCGCCAGCTCCTGGGCGAGGACTGGAACTCCCCCGCCCGGGCGCTGGAGCTCCAACTCGCCCTGCGCCTGAACCTCCTGACGAAATCCGGCCCGCCCCGCCCCTAAGGGGTGCCCGGCGCCCCGGCCTCCGCCACCACGTCCACGATCCGGCCGTCGCGCAGTTCCACCACCCGGTCCGCCAGCTCCATCAGGACCGGGTCGTGGGTGGCGACGAGCGCCGTGACCCCTTCGCTGCGCACCACCGCGCGCAGCAGCCGCATGATCTGGCGGCCGGTGTCGGAGTCGAGCTGGCCGGTCGGTTCGTCCGCGATGATCAGGTCGGGCTCGTTCGCGAGGGCGCGGGCGACGGCCACCCGCTGCTGCTGCCCGCCGGAGAGTTCGCCGGGGCGCTGCTCGGTCTGCTCCGCGAGGCCGACGAGGGCCAGCAGGGTACGGGCCCGCTCCTCGCGCTGCTTGGCCGGAATCTTGCGCAGCCGCATCGGGACCCCGACGTTCTCGGCGGCGGTCAGGGCGGGGATCAGGCCGAAGGACTGGAACACGAAGCCGATCCGGTCGCGGCGCAGCGCGAGGCGGCCTTCCTCGTCCAGGCCGGCCAGGTCGGTGCCGTCGAGGCGGACGCTGCCGTCGGTCGGGGTGTCGAGGCCGCCGACCAGGTTCAGCAGGGTGGTCTTGCCGGATCCCGACCGCCCTTTGAGCGCGGTGAGTTCGCCGCGGCGGACCTCGAACGACACTCCGCGCAGGGCGTGGACGGCCTGCGGTCCGCTGCCGAAGCTGCGTCGCACGCCGTCCACGACCACCATCGGCGCTTCCGTGGCGGCGTCGCCCTCCCGCTGTGGCTTCGACTCCTGCTGTGACTCCTGCCGTGACTCCCGTTGCTGATGCTGCGTCATGTTGCGGCTCCCCCGTGTCCGAAGACGCGCCCTTGCGTGCCCGTCATGCCCGTCCCCGTCGATTTGTTCACCTGATGCACCATTCACGCAAGTCCCTTCCGCTATCTGTTCGAATCTGGCAACATCGTCCGCTATCCGGGATGCCACGTCCGGTGCGGGGGAGGAACAGGCTCATGCTCGGCTTCGTCGTGCGCCGGCTGCGCGGGCGATTGCCGCTCGCAGCCGCTGTACTGCTCACCGTTCTGATCACCACCACGGTGCTCACCGCGCTCTTCGCGTTCACCCGCGGTGTGGGCGAGGCCGGACTGCGCCAGTCCCTCCGGGGCCCGGGCCACGCGCGCAGCACCGTACTGGTCACCGGTACGCATCCGACGGCCGACCGCCCCAAGGACGACGCGGCGGTACGGGACTTCGCGCGCGAGCTGTTCGGCCCGCTGCCCGCCGGCTCCGAGAGCGTGGCGCGCAGCCGCTCGTACGGGCTGCCCGGCGCGCGCACCCCGGGCAAGGACGCCGACCTGACCCTGATGGCGTCCTTCGCCAAGGAGCGCGTACGGCTCCTCGCGGGCGCCTGGCCGCAGCCGGTGACCGGACCGGTCTCCGGACCGGCCGGCCGTGTTCCCGTGGCCGCGCCGAAGGCGACGCTGGCCCGACTCGGGCTGATCGAGGGCGCGTTGCCGGCCGAGGTGCGCCTCGACGACCGGTACGGCGGCTCCCCGCTGACGGTGCTGGTGACCGGCGTCTACCAGCCGGCCGAACCCGACGCGCCGTACTGGCGGCTCGATCCGCTCGGCGGCCGTGGTCTGCAGGTCGGCAGTTTCACCACGTACGGGCCGCTACTGGTGGACGATTCCGCGTTCACCGCCGGGGGGCTGACGCAGAACAACCGCGCCGTGCTCCTCACCCCCGACTTCGCCGGCGTCGACACCGCCGGGGCGGAGGCGGTCCGGGCCCGGGCGGCCAAGGCCGTCGAGGGGATCGAGCGCACCTCCGGCCTGCACCCGGAGACCCAGCTCCCGGTCCTGCTCGGGGAGTTGCACTCCGGTCTGACCGTGGCCCGTTCCACCCTGCTCGTCGGCGCGCTCCAACTCGCCGTCCTGGCCGGGGCCGCGCTGCTGCTCGTATCGCACCTGCTGACGGAGCGGCAGGAGAGCGAGCGCGTCCTGCTCACCGCGCGCGGTGCCTCGCGCCGCCGGCTCACCGCCCTCACGGCGGCCCAGTCGCTGCTGGCGGCGCTGCCCGCGGCCGTCCTCGCGCCGCTGCTGGCCCCGCCGTTGCTGCGTCTGCTCGGCGGCTACGGGTCGCTGGCGCACGTCCCCTTCACCATCACCGGGAGCTGGCTGCTCTGGCCCGTCGCGGCCGGCTGCGCCCTCGGGTGCGCCGTCCTGATCACCCTGCCCGTGGCCCTGCGCGGGGCCGCGGCCGCGGCGTTGCACCGGGCGGGCCGCCGCCAGGCCCTCGTCGCGGGGGCTGTCCGCTCCGGCGCGGACCTGGCGCTGGTGGCGCTGGCCGTGCTCGCCTACGAGCAGCTCTCTCGGTACGGCGCCGGCCACTCCGGGCCGGTGGCGGAGGCCGACGGACTGTTCGGCGTGGATCCCGTGCTGGTGGCCGCCCCGACGCTGGCGCTCTGCGCGGGCACCCTGCTGGTCCTGCGGCTGCTGCCGTTCGCGGCGCGGCTGGGCGCCCGGATCGCCGCCCGGGGCCGGGGGTTGGGGCCGGCCCTCGTCGGCTGGCAGCTCGCCCGGCGGCCGGGCCGGGCCACCGGGCCGGTGCTGCTGCTGGTCCTGGCCGTCTCCAGCGGGGTGCTCGCCCTCGGTCAGCACACCGCCTGGTCCCAGTCCCAGCGCGACCAGGCCGACTTCACCACCGCCGGGGGCCTGCTGATATCCGGCAGCGACCTGCCCCCGATGGGCCGGGGCGGCCGGTACGCGGCGCTGCCCGGCGGGGAGCGGGTGCTCCCGGTGCTCCGCACGAAGCAGGAGCTGCCGGGCGGGCGCCCCGGGCAGCTGATGGCGCTGGACACGGCGGCCGCCGCCGACCGGATTTCCCTGCGGACCGACTTGCGGGACGGGCGCGACCTGCGGGAGCTGTTCGCTCCGCTGGCGCCCGCGCCGGAGCAGGGAGCGGCGGCCGCAGCCGGCATCCCGCTCCCGGGCCACCCCCAGCGCATCGACCTCGCCGTCACCGTCCGCCCCAGCGGCGCGGGCGGCCGGCCCGGCCTCGGCCTGCTGCTGCGCGACCGGTTCGGCCTCACCTACCGGAGTCCGATGGTCCAGCTCACCGAGAGCGGCGACTCCACCGCGTCCATGGACGTCGGCTCGCTCGTCGGCGCCCCGATCGGGTCGGCCGCCGCCCCGCTGAGCCTGGCCGGGTTCGTGTTCTCGTACGACCGGGAGGGCCCGCTTCCGGGCGCCGATCCGAATGCCGACCCCGATTCCGGTCCGGGCTCCGGCAAGCCGGGCGAAACCGTCAAGATCTACGACGAACTGACGGTACGCGGCCTCGCGGTCTCCGAAACCATGACCGGCGCGGCCGCTCCGGTGGCCGTCGCCGCCCCCGACTGGAAGCTCGGGGCTCCCCCGCTCAACGACGGCACCCCGGCCGCCGAACTGCTCCCGGACCCCGGGGCGGCGTCCGGCGCTCCGGCGCTGGCCCGGCTGCGCTACCGCGACGGCTCGGGCGCGCTGGGCGGCGTACAGGTCAGCCTGACGCCGGGGCCCGCTCCGGCCGCCGAGGTCCCCGGGATCGCCACCCGCGCGTACCTGGCGGCGATCGGCGCGGGCGTGGGCGATCTGGTGCCCGTCCCGCTGGACGGGGTCTCCCTGCCGGTACGGATCACCTCCGCGATCGGTTCGCTGCCCGTCGCCGGGGACACCTCGATCGCCGTCGACCTGCGCACCGTGGGCCGGGTGCTGGCGGCGAACGGCGGTCGGGAACTGCCGATGCCCACCGACTGGTGGCTGCCGGCCGCTTCCCCCGACGACCCGGCTCCGGCCCGCGCCGCCGCCGAACTGCGCTCCGGCGCGGGCACCCAGCAGGTACGGCTGCGCGAGGAGGTCGCCCGGGTCCTGCTGGACGACCCGCTCAGCGCGGGACCGCAGGGGGCCCTCACCGCACTGGCGGTGGCCTGCGCCGTCCTGGCGGCGATCGGCTTCGCGGCTTCCGCGGCGGCGGCCGCCCGTGAGCGGGCGCGGGAGTTCTCGGTGCTGCTGGCGCTGGGGGCCCGCCGCCGGGACCTGGCCCGGACGGCCACGGCCGAGAGCTGCGTACTGGTCGGCCTCGGCGCCACGGTCGGACTGGGGCTCGGTGTGGTCATCGTCCACCTGGTGGTGCCGCTGATGGTGCTGACTCCGGCAGGGGGCCGGCCGGTGCCCGAGGTGCTGGTGGACCTGCCCGCCGGGCAGACCCTGCTGCTGGGCGCCGCCATCGCCGCCGTACCGCTGCTGTCCGCGGTGTTCGGCGGACGGCGCAAGAAGAACAGCCTGAAGACAGCCGACCGGCTGCGGCACGTGGAGGAGATATGACCGGGCCGGCCGCGAAGAACACCGACCGGCGCGGACCGGAGGGCAGGACCCCGCCCGGGGCCGCCGCGCGCACCGCTCCCCCCGTGTCCCCGCCCGCGCCCTGGGTGCGGACCCGGCTGCGCGCGACCCCGCTCGCGACCCTGCTCGGCGCGGCCCTGGCCTTCGTGGCCGTCCTGCTGGCCGCTGCCCTGCCGCGCGCCGAGGACCGGGGCTCCGACCAGGCGCTGCGTTCCTTCCTGGAGTCCCGCGGCCCGAGCTCGACCAGCCTGCTCGTCACCTCGCAGCCCCGCTTCGGGAACCAGACGGGCAAGGACCTCGACGAGGTGCTGGCCACCCTGGTCGCCCGGACCGGCCCCCGCATCCGCGTCGCCGCCGACGGCCCGGTCCACGGCACCACCACGGACGTGCGCAGTCTCGGCAACCCCGAACTGACCCGCCCCACGCGCGTCGCCCCCACCCTCGCCCTCTACCACCTGCGCGAGGCCACCGACCACGTCCGGCTGGTGGAGGGCCGCTGGCCGGGCGCCCCCGCGGCCGGCGGGCCGATCCCGATCGCCCTGTCGCAGAGCGCCGCCCGGAGCATCAACGCGCGGCTCGGGATGGTGCTGGAAGGTCTGGGGCGCGGAGCCGGAACGCTCCGGGCGGAGGTCGTCGGGCTCTACGCCGCGAACGACGAGGCCGATGCCTACTGGACCGACCTCGGCTGCGTCACCCACGCCTGCCTCACGCAGACCGCGACCATACCGCCGGAGCCGTACTGGCGGGCCACGGGCCTCGTGGGCGAGGAGTCGCTCGACCGGCTCGGCGAATGGGCGCCGGGCGCCCAGGACTTCTGGCGGATCCCGGCCGACACCGGTGTCCTGCGGTCCGATCAGCTGCCCGCGACGGCCAAGGAGGTCGCGTCCTACGTGGCCGGACCCACCTCGGCGCGCCTGAAGGAGGAGACGCACCGCGGCGATCTGCGCTTCAGCTCCACCCTTCCGGAGCTGTTCAAGCAGGCCCGGGCCCGTCAGCAGGCGGCCGCACCGCTCGCCGCGATCGGCCCGGCCGGGGTGGCCGGGGTGGCGTTCGTGGTGTTCTGCCTGGCCGCCGGGCTCACCGGAGACCGGCGTGAGGCGGAGCTGCGCCTGCTGCTGGCCCGCGGCGGCTCCCGCCCCGGCATCGTGCGCCGGCTGCTCGCGGAGAGCGCCGTCACGGTCCTGCCCGCCGCCGCGCTCGCCGCGGCGCTCGCCGTGGTCCTGCTGCCGACCCCCCGCTCGGCGGGCACCGTGCTGGCCGCCTCGGCCGCCACGCTCCTGGCGCTGCTGGCCGTCCCCGTACGGGCGGCCGTGCTGCTGTCGCCGAAGCGCGGGGCGCGCCCCTGGCGGCGGCTGGTCGCCGAGCTGCTCGTCCTCGCCGCCACCGTGGCGGCCGTGTTCGAGGTCCGCTCGCGCGGGGTCGCCCCGGCCGGCGCCGGGGTGGATCCGCTGCTGGTCGCCGCCCCGCTGCTGCTCGCGCTCTGTGGCGGCCTGCTGCTGGCCCGGCTCCAGCCCGTCCTGGTGGGGGCGGTGGCCCGGGCCGCCGGACGGGGCCCGGGGCTGGTCGGGTTCCTCGGGCTGGCGCGGGCCGCGCGGGGCACCGGCGGGCGGGCGCGCCCGTCCGTACTACCGCTGATCGCGCTGCTGCTGGCCGTCACCACCGGGGGCTTCGGCGCCACGGTGCTGACCGCGGTGGCGGACTCCCGGCTGCAGGTGGCGCGCGAGGCCGTGGGAGGCGACGCGCAGATCGCGGCGATCGGCGCCAGGCTCCCGGAGCCGCTCATGAAGGCCGCGGACGAGCTGCCCGGCGTACGGACGGCGTTGCACGTGTGGGTCGACGACAACGCCTTCCTGGTCAGCAGCAACCCGGGCACCACCCAGGTGACCGTGATCATCGCCGACCCGGTGGCGTACGCGAAGCTCTCCGCCGCCCTCGGACGCGGCCGGTTCGATCCGGCGCTCCTCGCGGGCGGCGCCCCGGGCGCCCCGGTCCCGGCGCTGATCAGCGGGGACCTCGCAGCGGAGGACGGCGGCTCCTACCGGCTGCGGCCCGATGCCGGCGGGGAGATCCAGCTGTCCGTCGCCGGCATGATCGACGGAACCCCCGCCCGGCCGGGCGCCAGGTCCACCACGGTGGTGCTCCCGGCCGGTCCGGCCACGGCCGCCATGCCCAAACTGGGCCTTCCCAACCGCTGGTTGGCGCTCGGCCCGATCGATCAGGACCGGCTGCGGGAGCTGGTGCGCGCCGCCGACCCGGCGGCGTCCGAGGAGCAGTACCGCGTCCGTACCAGTGCCGCCGCGGCGGCCGAGCTGGGCTCCGACCCGCTTCAGCGCTCGGCCGAGCGGCTGTTCTGGGCGACCCTGGCCGGAGCAGCCGGGTTCGCGCTGCTCGCGGTCCTGCTGACCCTGGTCCGCGCCGCCCCCGACCGGGCGGCGCTGCTCGCGAGGTTGCGGACGATGGGGCTGCGTCCCCGGCAGGGGGTGCTGCTGATCCTCACGGAGTCGGTGCCCCTGGCGCTGGCCGCCGCTCTCGGCGGGGCTCTGGCGGCGGCGGGCGCGGTCGCCCTGCTGGGGCCGGCCGTGGACCTGTCGACGCTGGTGGGCGCCAAGGTCACGACCGGCCTGGGGTTCCTCGCGCGACCCGTGCTGATCCAGGCGCTGGGCCTGGCGGTTCTCGTCGCGGTGGCCGTGCTCGCGGAGGCGGCGGTATCCGGCAGGCGACAGATCACTACCGAGTTGAGAGCGGGAGACCAGCGGTGAACCGAGCGGCCCACAGCGAACAGCCCACCTTCGAGGAGCTGCGGCAGCAGGCCCTGGCCGCCGCCGAGCCGCTGCGCCACGGCGCGGACACGGCCATCGCCTGCGACCGCCTGGTGCGGATCTTCAGCACGGACGGCGTGGAGGTGCAGGCCCTCCAGGGACTGGAACTGACGGTCCAGAAGGGCGACTTGATGGCCCTGGTCGGCGCCTCCGGCAGCGGCAAGTCCACGCTGCTGAACATCCTGGCGGGCCTGGACGTCCCCACGGCCGGCACCGCCAGCGTGGGCGGCTACGACCTGCTGGAGATGTCCGCGCGCGACCGGCTGCGCTACCGGCGCGAGGCGGTCGGCTTCGTCTGGCAGCAGACGGCCCGCAACCTCCTCCCGTTCCTGACGGCAGCCCAGAACATCTCCCTGCCGATGCAGCTGAAGGGGACCCGGCGCGGCGCCGCCAAACGCCAAGCGGTCCGCACCGCGGAACTCCTCGAAGCCCTGGAGATCGGCGACCTGGCGGGTCGCCGTCCCGCCGAGCTCTCCGGCGGCCAGCAGCAGCGCGTGGCCATCGCGGTGGCGATGGCGAACGACCCGGCGGTGCTGCTCGCCGACGAGCCGACGGGCGAGCTGGACTCCGAGACGGGCGGGGCCATCTTCGAGGCGTTCCGCACGGTCAACCGGGAACTGGGCGCCACCGTGGTCATCGTGACCCACGACCCGCTCGTCGCGGGCGAGGTCCGGCGCACCGTGGCGATGCGCGACGGCCGCACGAGCAGCGAGGTGCTGCGCCGCACGGTCACCGACGAGCACGGCGCCGAGTCGGTGAGCGAGCGGGAGTACGTGATGCTGGACCGCACGGGCCGGGTGCAGCTCCCGCAGAAGTTCCTGGAGGCCCTGGGGATGGAGCACCGGGTGGCGGTGGACCTCGCGGCGGACCACATCGAACTGCGCCCCGACGGGGGCGGCGCTCGGGAGTAGGTCTGCCGCAACCGGGCCTTCCCCTCCTGCGCCGTCTGCTGCGCTCCCGCCGCTGAACCCCGCCCCGACCGCCGTCTTCGCGGAGATCGACGCGGTGGACCGGTGCGCGTCACTTCCGTGGCCCGGGTGTCGTTAGGGGCTCGGGGTTGACTCGGGGGGCGAAGGGATGACGGAATGCGGCAGTTTCCTCTGGAGATGCACCACATGGCACCCGGCCGGGTCGTCGAGTGGCGGTTGCGGTCCACGGCAGCGGCGGAAGCCGACGGGCTGGGCGGCGCGGCGGGCAGGAGGGCTTCCTTCAACCAGGACAAGCACTTCACCGTCGCCGAGGAGAGCCGTGCGGCCGACGACCCCGTCGCCTCGTGGATCGCGGTCACCTTCGAGGTCGCGGGCGTGCTCGACGAGGACGCACTGACCCGGTCGCTGCTGGCGTTCGTACGCCGCCACGAGGTGCTGCGCTGCGAGTTCCGGCGGCTGGCCGGGGAGTTGGCCTGCGCGCCGATCCCCGCCGACGAACTCGCCCTGGACGCAGTGCGGGTGGCCTCCTTCGACCGTACCGAGGAGCTGACCGGCTTCCTCGTCGAACGGTTCAAGCGGAGCATCGACACCCTGTCCTGGCCGCTGTTCACGATGGGCGCGGTGCTCCGCGAGGACTCCGCGACCGTCTACCTCGCCTTCGACCACATCGTCTGCGACGGCATGTCGATGCCGATCGTGGTCCAGGAAGTGCAGAGCGGCTACGAGGCCCTGCGCCGCGGCGAGGCGATCGACCCGGCGCCCGCGGCGAGCTACCTGGACTTCGCCGAGGAGCAGCGCCGCCGCTACCTCTCCATCGACGCCGACGACGAACGGCTCGGGTACTGGAAGCGGTTCATGGCGCGCAGCGGTGAGTTCTTCCCGCGCTTCCCGCTCGAACTCGGCGTGGAACCGGGCCGGATGTACTCGATCGTCAACGAGGCCTCGCCGCTGCTGGACGCCGCCGAGGCCGAGGTCTTCGAGAAGGCCTGTCTGGCGGTCGACGGCAAGCCGTTCATGGGGGTGCTGGCCGCCGTCGCCGTCTGTCTGCGCGAGGCCGGCGGGCCTGGCGTCTACCGGGGGTTCATGCCGGTGAGCGAGCGCGGCCGGGCCGCGTGGACGAACTCGGTGGGCTGGTTCGTCAACACCATGCCCATCGAGTTCGACGCCTCGCCCGGACGGGACTTCACGCAGGTCATGGCTTCGGTGCGGGCCGGTTTCGGCGAGATGATCGGCCATGTCGACGTACCGTTCGTGCGGGCCTGGGAGCTGCTGGCGCCCCGCGAGTTCGCCGCCCGCTCCTGGCCGTACCCGGTGAACTTCTTCTCGTACATCGACATGCGCAAGTGCCCGGGTGCCGAGCGCCACGAGGACTGGCGGCCCACCTCCCACGTATGGTCGGCGCAGGCCAACGGCGCCTGCTCCTGGTTCCAGCGGGACGCGGACGGGCTGCACATGAACTCGATCTACTCCGACACCCCGGCCGCCCGCCGCACCATGGACGGGTTCCAGGAGGCGCTGCGCGAAACGGTCCGGGAGATCGCCCGCCACGGCTCCTTCCGCCGGCCGATCGCGCTGACGGCGCCGCGCCGGCCGGTGGCCCGTACCCCGCTCGACGTGGCGGCGTTCGCCCGGCGCCCCTGAGGGAAGGGCCGGGGCTCAGCCGGCCAGCCGGGCCGCGCGCTCGCGCAGCAGGGCCTGTTCCCGGGCGTTGTGGGTGAGCGAGGCGGCGCGCTCGAACTCCGCGCGGGCTTCCGCCGGGCGGCCGAGCCGTTCCAGCAGGTCGCCCCGTACGCTGGGCAGCAAGTGGTAGGAGCGCAGGGCCGGTTCCGCGGCCAGGGCGTCCACCAGCGGGAGCGCCGCCCGGGGCCCCTCGGCCATGGAGACGGCGACGGCCCGGTTGAGCTCGATCACCGGTGACGGGACGAGCCGGACGAGCCGCCCGTAGAGGGCGGCGATCGTCGGCCAGTCGGTGTCCTCGTACCGGACCGCGGCGGCGTGGGCGCCGGCGATGGCGGCCTGGATCGAGTAGGGGCCGGTGCCGGCGAGGCGCAGGGCTTCGACACCGCGCCGGATCAGCATGCGGTTCCACTTGGCCCTGTTCTGGTCGGCGAGGAGCACCGGCTCGCCGGCCGGGCCGGTGCGGGTGGCGATGCGGGAGGCCTGGAACTCCAGCAGCGCCGCCAGCCCGTGGACCTCGGGCTCCTTGGGCATCAGGCCGGCCAGGACGCGGGCGAGGCGCAGGGCGTCCTCGCAGAGGGCGGGCCGGACGAGGTCGTCGCCCGCGGTCGCCGAGTAGCCCTCGTTGAAGACGAGGTAGATGACCTCCAGCACGGAGGCGAGCCGCTCCTCGCGGTCGGCCCCGTACGGGACTTCGAAGGGCACCGCCGCCTTGGCCAGGGCCCGCTTCGCCCGGACGATGCGCTGGGCGACCGTCGGCTCGGAGGAGAGGAAGGCGCGGGCGATCTCCTGGGTCGTCAGCCCTCCCATGAGGCGCAGGGTGAGCGCGATCCGGGCGTCCGTGGCGAGCACGGGGTGACAGGCGGTGAAGATCAGCCGCAGCAGGTCGTCGTCGATGTCCTCGGGATCGGCGAGCTCGGCCGACTCCGAGGCCGGCGGCTCGTCCTCCAGGGTGCGACCGACCTCGGCGAGCTTGCGCGCGTAGGTCTCCTTGCGGCGGACGAGGTCGATGGCACGATGCTTGGCGGTGGCCATCAGCCAGGCGCCCGGCTTGTCCGGGACACCCGACCGCGGCCACTGCTCCAGCGCGGCGACCAGCGCGTCCTGCGCGAGTTCCTCGGCGATGCCGACGTCGCGCACGATGCGGGCCACGCCCGCGATGATCCGGGCCGACTCGATCCTGAACACCGCTTCGACCGCTCGGGTCGTATCCACTGCCGTCACGGCCACCCATCAGAGCAGCCGTGACGAGGCAGGGCAAACGCGAAGGCGAAGGAACACGCGTAGGCGGAGGCGGAGCCGAAGGCGATCAGGCCTGCGGACCGCCGGGGCCCTCGTCGATCTGGCGGAGCTCGATGCCGACCGTCCAGTTCTCGGGGTGGACCTCCAGGAAGCGCTTGGTCCACTCCAGCGCCTCGTCCTTGTCCTTGCACTGCATGAGGGCGTACCCGCCGACGACCTCCTTGGTCTCGGTGAAGGGGCCGTCGGTGTAGCTGAGCTTGCCGCCGGACCAGGTGACCCTGGTGCCCTCGGAGGTGGGGAGCAGACCGGCGGTGTCCAGCATGACCCCGGCCTTGGTGATCTCCTCCAGCAGCGCGCCCATGCGCTGCTCGAAGTCCGCCGGGAACGGGGTGTCGGGGGTGAGGCTCTGCTCGTCGATGCGGACCATGGAAAGGAAGCGCGGCATGGTGACTCCTCGGTCGGGGAGGACGGGGGCTTTCCCCGCCTCTCACCCTTGCGTCGAACGGGAGGCGCCCGGATCGACAGCTCCCCCGGGAATTCTTCAAAGAATCTTTGGTGACTGCCAACCGCAAGCACCGAAGGCCCGCCCACCACGCGCTACCGGCGAGTAGGATCGCCGGGCCCAGGCCCCTGCGAGAGGATCCTCCCGATGCCGCGCATACCTTCCTCACCCCTGCTGCTCGCCGGTCTGCTGGCCACCGCGGGGGTGGCGCACGCGGTCATCCCGAAGCAGTTCGACGCGATCGTGCCGCGGTCGCTGCCCGGCAGCCCGCGCGCGTGGACGTACGCGAGCGGCGTCGCGGAGCTCGCGCTGGCCGCCGGGGTCGCCCACCCGCGGACCCGCCGCGTCGCGGCGATGGCGACGGCCGCGTTCTTCGTCGGCGTCTTCCCCGCGAACGTCAAGATGGCCGCCGACGCCCGCCACCGCTCCCCCGCCCTGCGGGCCGTCGCGGTCGGCCGGCTGCCGCTCCAGGTCCCGCTGGTGATGTGGGCCCGCGGCGTGAGCCGGGCAGCGGCGTGAGCCGGGCCGCATCGTGAGCCGGGCCGCGGCGGCCCGCTGAGCTCAGCGGCTGTCGCCCGACCAGTCCCAGCGCCCGGGATCCTGCGCGCGGCGCCGGTAGTGCGCCCGGCCGCCCGGACCGTAGCGCCCTATCTCCGTCGGGAGCCTGACCTCTTCGTCGAGCTGCGGCCCGCTCCAGCCCGTGATGTCGAGCAGCAGCCCGTCGAGGGGACCTCCGACGAGCTCGCCGTAGGCGTGCCCCTGGAGCGGCCCCGGGTCGGGGTCATCGTGATCGGCGCCGTAGACCCGGCGCCGGAGCATCCTGTCGTCCATACCGTCCAGCTTCACAGACGGCACTGACAACACCCACCGCGGCCGACCGGCGATGATGGGAACCACCTCTCGGATCGCAGGGCACACACGGAGCGGAGCACCACCCATGGCACGTCTGGTACACCAGCCACTGGAGGACCAGGAGTTCGAGTTCATCCTCGGCATGACGGACGGGCCCGTGCTCGCCTACTTCTGCGGGAGCTGGCCGAAGGCCGTCGAGGCCTGCCGCGCGATGGACTCGGTCGTCGCCGAGCTGGCCCAGGAGTACGGGACGCGGCTGACGGCCGTCCGTACGGACATCACCCGCTGCCCCGCGCAGACCAAGCGGTACGAGGTCACCGGCGCTCCGACCGCCGTCCTCCTCAAGGGCGGCGAGGCGGTCGCGACCCAGGCCGGGCCGATGACGCGCGAGGAGTTCCGGGCGTTCCTGGACCCCCACCTCTAGGGCCTGTCGTAGGCCGTCCGGGCGAAGGAAATCAATCTGGCTGAAAGTCACATGGATCGGATAGGTGCCTGAGGCATGTAATGGGTTCCGGCGAAACGGAACCACCGCGTGCGAGGTGCTCTATGTCCGAGAAGACCGTTGCCTTCCCCCAGGACCGGACCTGTCCCTATCACCCGCCGGCCGCTTACGAACCACTGCGGACCGGCCGGCCGCTCTCCCGGGTCACGCTCTTCGACGGCCGCTCCGTGTGGGTGGTCTCCGGGCACGCCGAAGCGCGGGCCCTGCTCTCCGACGGCCGGCTGTCGTCCGACCGCCTGAACCCCGAGTTCCCCGCCCCCACCGCGCGGTTCAAGGGCCTGCAGAACCGGCGCAGCGCCCTGCTCGGCGTCGACGACCCCGAACACAACGCCCAGCGCAGGATGTTGATCCCGAGCTTCTCGCTGAAGCGGACCGCCGCCCTGCGGCCCCGTATCCAGGAGACCGTGGACCGGCTGATCGACGAGATGGTCGCGGCCGGCCCGCGCGCGGAACTGGTCGGCGCCTTCGCCCTTCCGGTGCCGTCGATGGTGATCTGCGCGCTGCTCGGAGTCCCGTACGAGGACCACGAGTTCTTCGAGAGCCAGTCGCGGCGGCTGCTGCGCGGACCGGAAGTCGCCGACGTGGAGGATGCCCGCGATCAGCTCAACGGCTATCTGCGCGAGCTCATCGGGCACAAGCGCGAGCACCCCGGCGACGGGCTGCTGGACGAACTCGTCGCCCAGCGGCTGGAGACCGGGGAGACCGATGTCGAGGAGCTGGTCTCGCTGGCCGCGATCCTGCTGATCGCGGGACACGAGACCACGGCCAACATGATCTCGCTCGGTACGTTCACCCTGCTCAGCCACCCCGAGCAGCTGGCCGAGCTGCGCGCCGACCCGGCCCTGATGTCGGCGGCGGTGGAGGAGCTGATGCGGTTCCTGTCGATCGCGGACGGCATGCTGCGGGTGGCGAAGGAGGACATCGAGATCGGCGGGGTGACCGTGCGCGCCGACGACGGGGTGATCTTCTCCACCTCCGTCATCAACCGCGACGAGGCCGTCTTCGCGCAGCCCGACGACCTGGACTGGCACCGGCCCGCCCGGCACCACCTGGCCTTCGGCTTCGGCATCCACCAGTGCCTGGGCCAGAACCTGGCCCGCGCCGAAATGGAGATCGCGCTCGGCACCCTCTTCGACCGGCTGCCGGGACTGCGGCTGGCCGCCGAGCCGGACCGGATCCCGTTCAAGCCCGGGGACACCATCCAGGGCATGATCGAACTCCCCGTGGCGTGGTGAGGAGCCCGATGTCCCCCGCACACATCTCCATCGACACGGCCGTCTGCATCGGGGCCGGCCAGTGCGCCCTGACGGCACCCGGGGTCTTCACCCAGGACGACGACGGCTTCGGCGCGCTGCTGCCGGGACGCGAGGACGGCGGCGGCAGCCCGCTGCTGCGGGAGGCCGCCCGCGCGTGCCCGGTGTCGGCGATCACGGTCAAGGAGGACCGCTGACGACAGGCCCTGCGGCCTACACGGCGGGTGCGGCCGGCGACAGCAGGCCGGCCGCCTCCCGCTCCAGCGCCAGGGATGCGTCCACCAGCTCCGCGCAGGCGTCGAAGAGCTCCCGGCGCGCGGCGGCGTCGGACTCCGGGTCGGCCGTACGGGCCAGCTCCGCGAGCTTCGACCACTGCTCGCCGGAGCTCCGGAAGAGACCGGCCGCCTCCGCGTGCCCGGCGAGATCGAGGAAGTCCGCGTACAGCGGCCGGGTGGCGCCCTGGGAAGTCCACTCCTCCTCCAGGCAGGCGTGCAGCCGGGCGGTGCCCAGCGCGAAGGCCTCGGGGGTGGCGAACCGACGCTCCCAGCCCGTCTTCGTAGTGGTGTCGCGCAGCTGCGCGGCGAACTTCTCCATGCCGGAGAAGCCGAAGTTGACGTCGAAGTGGTTGCCGAGCACCGGACCGGTGAGACGGCCGACGGTGTGGGCGATCGCGGCGTCCAGGTCCGGCTCCCCGGCGGGCTTCCCGGTGGTCACCACCATCTGGTGGCGGCCCTTCTTGTGTCCGGACCAGGCGGCGCCGAACTCTTCGCGGCCGATCGCGTAGGGGGTCGGGGCCCCGTCCTCGACGTAGTAGGTGTCGCCCTCGTAGCCGACGACGACCACCACGTACGGGTCCGCGGCGGCCAGCTCGGCCACGGCGGCGGGGCCGTGCCAGGGCAGCCCGGACCGGTTGACGGTGCAGAACACCGGAGCGCCGGCGTCGAGCGCGGCCTCGACCCGGTTCCAGCGGGGCTTGGCGCTGCGCGTGGCCTCGTACGGGATGTTCAGGCGGCCGAGGGCCACCTGGACCCAGGGGTCGGGGTGGGCCTGGGCGACGATCGTCGGCATCGGCGGGCGGCCGGCGTACTCGAAGACGAAGTACATGAAGCCGATCCCGCCCGCCAGGCCCGCGACCAGCGCCTCGTCGTGCACGCTGCCGAGCGCGTGCCGGATCAGCGAGGCCTCGCGGTGTCGTCCGGTGCCGAAGTCTTCATATACGAGCGCAGTCATGCGGCCAGGGTATCCGCGCCGCGGGCCTCGGACCGCGACACCACTTCCTGTACAGTTGTCCAGGAAGTCGGAGGGACCGGTCTTCGCTCACCCCGCCCCCAGGGAGGTGGCCGTGCACACGGTCGCAACGATCCTCATCGGCCTCGTCGCCGCACTGCACGCGTACATCCTGGTGCTGGAGATGTTCCTGTGGCAGCGGCCGCCCGGCCGAGCCCTGCACGGCTTCGACGCCGACACCGCCCGCCTGACCGCTCCGCTCGCCGCCAACCAGGGCCTCTACAACGGGTTCCTCGCCGCCGGCCTGGTCTGGTCGCTCGTCACCGGCTCGCTGGCCGCGCAGATCTTCTTCCTGGTCTGCGTGATCGTCGCCGGGGTGTACGGGGCCGCGACCGCCAACCGCCGGATCCTGATCGCCCAGGCCCTGCCCGGCGCCCTCGCCCTGGGCGCGGCGCTGCTCGCCGCGTGACCTCCGGCCTCCCCCGCACGGATCCCCGCACCCTGCGCACCATGGCGCGGCTGCGCGAGAGCCTCCTCGCGGAATGCGCGGACCGGCCGCTCGCCGAGGTCAGCGTCTCGGCGGTGGTCCGCCGGGCCGGCGTCGGCCGCGCCACGTTCTACCTGCACTACGAGGACCTCACCGCGCTCGCGGTGGACGCGTGCGCCGAAGTCGTGCACGCGGCGGTCGACGCCCTGCACGCCTGGCAGACGGAACCCTCGGCACCCGCCCCGGCCCGCCCGCCCGCCGCACTGGCCGGGTTCCTCGCCGGCGCCGCCGACCGGGCCCCGCTCTACCGCACCCTGCTCCTGCCGGGAGGCGGCGGCCCGCTCGGCGAACGCCTGTACCGGGAGCTGCGCGCCCGCAGCCGGGCCGAGCGGGCGGCGGTCGGCGCACCCCGGCCCGATCTGGTCGCCTCGGCGGTGGCGGCCGCCTTCACCGGCGTCCTCGCGGACTGGCTGCACGGCGAGTTCCCGGCGGACCTGGCGGACCCGGCCGAGCTGGCCGACCGGATCTGGCCACTCCTACTGGCCCTGCACCGGGCCGGTTAGACGGCGCAGGCCCTCACCCGGCCGCGCCGGAGGCCGACAGGCCGGTCTCCTCCATCACCCGGGCGACGGTGTCCTCCAGGGAGTCCGCGGCCCCGACGATGCTCTCCCAGTCCCCGGACAGCAGGTCGAGCGGCCGGTACCACTCGCGCATCTCGACCTCTCCGTACTCGGCGGCGGCCCGGGGCTTGCCCGCGTGGCGCCGCACGGTCTCCTCGAACGGCACGTCGAGGTAGTAGAAGTGGGTCCGCCCCCGGTGGGCGCGGCGCAGGGCGTCGAGCATGGGGCCGTAGCGGTCCGCGTAGAGGATCCCCTCGACGATGACGTGGAATCCGTGGTCCAGCGCGTACCGCGCCACGCTGCCGATCAGCCCGATGTTCGCCGCGCCGGGGGTGTCGCGTTCGCGCAGGACCACCCGCCGCAGGGTGTCCTGGCCCACGAGCGCGATGCCGCTGCCGTGGCGGTCGCGGATCTCCTCGGCCACCGAGGACTTGCCGGACGCGGAGTTGCCGCGCAGCACGATCAGCCGGGTGTCCGGCGTGCCCGTCATCATCCGGCTCACGCTACCCGTCCGCGCCTCACGTGCGTGAGCCCCGCCCGAGGACCGGACGGGGCTCACGTCACGGGCCGGGCCCGTGAAGCGGCGTTAGAGGGCCATCACCTGCTCCGCCTGGGGGCCCTTCGGCCCCTGGGTGACGTCGTACTCGACCTTCTGACCCTCTTCCAGCGACTTGAAGCCGCTGGTCTGGATGGCGGAGAAGTGCACGAACACGTCGGGACCGCCGTCGTCCTGCTGGATGAAGCCGAAGCCCTTCTCCGAGTTGAACCACTTCACGATGCCTGTTGCCATCTGTACTGATCCTTCACAACGTTCCACCGGCCGCACACGCGGCCGGTCCCGATCCTGCCCATTGATCGGCCCGAGCACACGCCAAGCGCGGCCAACCGGGGTGCTTCCCGCTATTCGAACTTTTCTCCGCCCCGTCCGTGAAACGAGGGAGCAGGCCTTCACACGGGCCGTGGAGGGCGATTCGAGAGGGGACCGGCATGGGCGGGCTCGCTACCTTCGAGGTACCGCGGCGGATCGCCGGAACGGCGGCGGACGCCGTGCTGGGCGGGGCGATGCTCCGCGCCTGGCAGCGCGACGGGATCTTCCAGGTGGCCGTCGACTCCGCGCAGGAGGCCCGTACGCGGGCCGCGCTGGCGGTGAGCGGCCGGTTCTTCGCCCGGCCCCCGGCCGAGAAGGCGGCGTACGTCAACGACACCTCGTACAGCGGGTACATCGCCTCGGGCGAGGAGGTGACGGCGGGGCGGCCGGACGCCTCGGAGATCTTCACCATCACCCCGGACATCGATCCCGGCGCGGCCGCCGGACTGCCCTGCCACGGACCGGTCCCCTGGCCCGATCCGGAGTACCGGGCGGCCATGGAGGCGTACCTGGCGGGTGTCGGCGGACTGGGCGAACGGCTGCTGCGGCTGGTGGCCCTGGGGCTGGGTCTCGGACCGGCCGGCATCGACCGGCTGGCGGGGCTGACCCGCGGCGGCTGGCACCACATGCGGGTGCTGCGCTTCCCCGCCGCCGCACGGACAGCCGAGCGCGGGATCGGCGCCCACACCGACTACGGACTCCTCGTGATCGCCGCGCAGGACGAGGTGGGCGGGCTCTGGGTACGGCCTCCGGTGGCGGGCGAGCCCCGCCCGCGCAACTGGCTGCCGGGCGAGAGCACGGCGGGCTTCGCCGAGGACCGGCCCGGCTGGACCTTCGTGCGGCCGGTACCGGGGGTGCTGACCGTCTTCCCCGGGGACATCCTCCAGTTCATGACCGGCGGCGCCCTGCTGTCCACCCCGCACAAGGTGCGGCTCGCCGACCGGGAGCGGCACGCCCTCGCCTACTTCCACGAGCCGCGCTTCGGCGCCCGGATCCGCCCGCTCGACCAGGGCCGGGCCGCGGAGGGCGCGGTGATCCACTACGGGGAGCACTTCACCCGGATGTTCATGCGCTGCTATCCGCAGCGGGCGACGACACGGCGGATCGAGGCCGAAGGGCTACTGCGCTCCCTCGCCGCGGCCCGCTGATCCGGCAGCCCAGGCAGTCTGCGTGACCGGTGTGGGCGGCGGTGTCGCGGACCCGCCAGTCCCACTGGTCCTGGGGACGGGGGCCGCTCGGCTTGCCCCAGCCGGCGAGGTGCAGCAGCCAGGTGACGATCCCCGCCACGGCCACGACCGCGAGGCCGATCCAGATGCCGGAGGTCCAGGACGCGCACAGGGCCGCGCCCGCCGCCGTACAGCCCGCATCTGGATCGGGTGCGGGCCGCGGAGCTCGGGCCGGTGGCCCCTTAGTCCCAATGGTAAAATTCGACTTTTCGCGACGTTCTCGTCGCACTCTCGAACATCTTGTTCGTCTCACGGAAGGTTCTGCATGAAGAACCCGTCGGCTCATGGGCGCTTCGGCATCAAGGCCGGAGCCAAGGCAAGCCCGAAGGGCGGTTCGAAGGGCGGCGGCAAGACCCCCCGCACCCTCGGCCCCCAGGGCGAGTACTCCATGCCCCGGACGACCTCGCCGGCGCTGCCGCCGGTGGAGTCCTTCGCGGAGCTCGGCCTGCCCCCTGAGCTGGTGACGACGATGGCCGACCAGGGGGTGGCCGAGCCGTTCCCCATCCAGGCGGCGACGCTCCCCAACTCCCTCGCGGGCCGTGACATCCTCGGCCGCGGCCGGACCGGCTCGGGCAAGACCCTCGCCTTCGGCCTGGCCATGCTGGCCCGTACGGCGGGACAGCAGGCGGACCCGAAGCGGCCGCTCGCGCTGGTCCTCGTACCGACGCGCGAACTGGCGCAGCAGGTGACCGAGGCCCTGGCCCCGTACGCGCAGGCCCTGAAGCTGCGGCTCGCCACGGTCGTCGGCGGCCTGTCGATCGGCAAGCAGACGGGCGCGCTGCGCACCGGCGCCGAGATCGTGGTGGCCACCCCCGGGCGGCTGAGCGACCTGATCGGGCGGCGCGACGTCCACCTGGAGCGCGTGAAGATCGTCGTCCTCGACGAGGCCGACCAGATGTGCGACATGGGCTTCATGCCGCAGGTCACCGAGATCCTCGACCAGGTGCACCACGCCGGTCAGCGGATGCTGTTCTCGGCCACCTTGGACCGCAACGTCGACCAGCTGGTCCAGCGGTACCTGAAGGACCCGGTCGGCCACTCCGTGGACCCGCAGTCCGCCTCGGTGTCGACCATGGACCACCACGTGCTGCACATCCACGCCGCCGACAAGATCTCGGCCGCGACCGAGATCGCGGCGCGCGAGGGCCGGGTGCTGATGTTCCTGGACACCAAGCACGGCGTCGACCAGTTCGTGAAGCACCTGCGGGCCATGGGCGTACGGGCGGAGGGGCTGCACAGCGGGAAGTCGCAGCCGCAGCGCACACGGACCCTGGGGCAGTTCAAGGACGGCCTGCTCAACGTCCTGGTCGCGACCAACGTCGCCGCACGCGGCATCCACATCGAGGACCTGGACCTCGTGGTCAACGTGGACCCGCCGGCCGACAGCAAGGACTACCTGCACCGCGGCGGCCGCACGGCCAGGGCCGGCGAGTCCGGCAAGGTCGTCACCCTGGTCACCCCGAACCAGCGGCGCGACATGGTCCGGCTGATGGCCGACGCCAAGATCCGCCCGACCATCACCCAGGTCCGCTCCGGCGAGGCGGCGCTGAGCCGGATCACCGGTGCGAAGGCCCCCTCCGGCGTGCCGCTGGCCGGCGCCGCGGCCACCGACGCCAAGGGCCGGCCCTCGGGCACGGACCTCGGCTTCCGCGGGATCGGGACCCGGCCCGGGCGGCCCGGGAAGGGCAAGGAGTCCCGTAGGACCATCGAGGCCCGGCAGGCCGCGGAGGCCCGCGCGGCGGCCCGGGTGCGACGGGGCACGAAGTAGCGGGACACCGCAGGTGACGAGCTGAGCGGCCGGGGGCCCCCCGCGGGGGGGGGCGGGGGGGGGGGGGGCGCGCGCGGGCCCCGCCCCCCCCCCCCGGGCGCCCGCCCCGCCCCCCCCCCCGCCGCCCCCCGCGCCCCCCCCCCCCCCCGCTTCGTCACACCCCGTCGAGGAAGGTCCGTACGGTCCGCTTGAAGGCCTCGGCGTCGTCGAGCCAGGGGTAGTGGGCGGTGCCCGCCTGGACGACCACCTCGGCCCGGGGGAACCACGCGGCCGTCTCGCGGGCGGCCTCGGGCCGGGGACCGGTGTCCACGTCGCCCGCCAGGACCAGCACCGGCGCGTCCAGCTTCCCGAGGACGGCGCGCGCGGACTCCGGGTCGAAGGCCTCCCCAGCCACGAAGAGCTGCGAGGCCTCCTCGTTGCACGACGCGGCGGTGAACGCCTCGTGCTGCCTGGCCGCCTCGTCCCAGCGGCCGTAGCTGAACGGGATCATGGCGTCCCAGTCGGCCTCGGTCGCGGTGCCGCCCCAGACCGCGTCCCGGGCCTGGCGGGTGCCCTCGAACCAGGACTCCCCGGCGCGCAGCGCGATGGCCTCCTTGCGGCCCTCCACCGGGAAGTCGACTCCCAGCGCCCGTGCGCGGGCCGTGACCAGCACGAGGGAGCGGATCCGCTCCGGATGGCGGGCCGCGTAGAGCAGGGCGAGGTCGCCGGAGGCCGAGTGCGCGAGCAGGTCGATCGTCTCCAGGCCGAGGTGGAGGCGCAGGGCCTCGACGTCCTCGACCTGCCGGTCGCAGCGGTACGTGGCCGGGTCGGCCGGGAGCGCGGAGTCGCCCGTGCCGCGCAGGTCGAGGACGATCAACTGACGGTGCTCCGACAGCCCGCCGAGGTCTCCGAGGTACGCACCGGCGCACATGGGGC
Organism: Streptomyces sp. NPDC059443; assembly: GCF_042750105.1. Classification (NCBI taxonomy): domain Bacteria; kingdom Bacillati; phylum Actinomycetota; class Actinomycetes; order Kitasatosporales; family Streptomycetaceae; genus Streptomyces; species Streptomyces sp. NPDC059443. Next base: position 255,378 of record NZ_JBHYVM010000003.1, read on the forward strand.
CTCCGGGCAGGCAGATCAGCGGCTCGCCCTCTCCGATGACGTGAAAGGCGAGCGTGGTCCCGTCCGGGGCCGTGAAGGAAGTCATTGCGGCATCATCGCCGCCGCAGGCGGGCTGGACAAACGATTATCCTCGCAGGTCAGGCAGCCCGACGGAGCAGCCGCTGGGCCGCCGCGTTGCGGACCCGGCGGGTACGGGCCCCGGCGGCGAGCAGCCGCAGGGCCTCGTCCGCGTGCAGCGACTGGGCCGCCGTGCGCTGGCACCAGTCGGAGGCGGCGAGCAGCTCCGCCCCTGACCAGGGCTCGCCCCGGGTGATGTCCTTCAGGAGGGTCCACTCCCGCAGCCTGCGGGCGGCGAAGGTCCGGCCGCCGAGGGCGTCGCCCACGGCCCGCGCCCAGGCGGGGAAGGCCTCGTCGGCCAGGAGCCGGGCCGCCCGCCGGTCCAGGTGCGTGACGACCGCGCTCTCGGCCATCACCGGGTCCGGATCGCGCAGGACGGCGGCCACGGTCTCGGCTTCCGCGGGCTCACCGGACACGGCGGCCAGGGACTCCAGGTGCCGGGCGTAGCGCCAGTGCTCGGCCGGACGTATCTGGTACTCGCTTCTCCCCATGCCTCCATTCCACACGACTCCGGTGAACGGCCGGTGGTCAGGGTGGCATCGGAGCCGTTCCCTAGGGGGTGTCTTGCCGGGCCGGAGCCAGCATCAGGGCTTCCGCGCCGACCGGCCGGTACCCGGCGGCCTGGAACGCGCGGATGCTGCGCGTGTTGCCGGTGGACTGCTGGGACCAGACCGGAGCCCCGTCCGGGACCAGGTGGCGGGCGGCGCGGGCCAGTTCCCGGCCCAGCCCCCGGTGCCGGACCCCCTCGTCCACCTCGACGGCCGTCTCCCAGCGGCCCGCCACGCCGCGGCCGAGTACGACCACTCCCCCGCCGGCGGGGGTCGCCCAGACCCGTACGCCGTCACGGCGCTTGCGGGCCCGGCGGACCCGGGGGTGATCCTGGTCGTCGATCTCCCGGAGTTCCAGGGCGGGTTCGCCGGGGAGCGCGTCGGCGACCGTGAGCAGGTCGGTGGTGTCGTGGCTCCGGCCGGTGCGGTCCAGGAGTGCGACGAGGAACCGCGGGTTCATGGTGGCCGCGAGCGCGTCGCAGTCGATGGCGGCGAGGGTGGACCGTACCCAGTCGGGGTCCTCGTCGGTGAAGACCACGGAGTGCGCGGTGAAGGCGAGCACCCCGGCGTCGCGGGGGTTCGGCTGCGGCACGACGGTGGTGGTTCCGTCGGGCGCGGGAAAGCGGCCGGCGGCGGCCGCGTCGAGTATCTCGGCGAGCGTCACGGGGTCACCTGCTCGAAACGGAGGGTGTGCGAGTGCGAGTGACATGTCAGTGGATCAGGGCTCCCGGTCGATGGTCTCCCACCATGATCACAGGCTCCGGAGACCGTCCCCGAGAGACCCCCTAGCTCCCCGTTCCGTGGCTCTCGTAGCCGCCCGCGCCCTGGGTGTTCGCGTGGCCCTGCTCCGGCAGCGGGGCGCCGGTTTCCAGGAGGGTCTTGAGGCTGGACGCGAGCATCGGCCAGGCGCGGCCGCACATGCCGATGAGGGTGCCGCCCGGTTCGAAGCCCTCGTGGAGGATGGTCAGCCGCGCGAGCGTGTCACCGACCGGCTCGATCTCGTACGTCACCTTCGTGCGCCGCTCGCGCGCCAGCTCGGCGCGCAGTTCCTCGCCGATGCCCACGGAGGCCGCCCACTGCGGAGTGAAGGTGTGCCAGGTGTAGGCGAGCCGCCGATGCGGTACGCACTCCAGGACCACCTGCTCCGGATCGCTGGTCCGCGCCCCGCGCTCCACCCAGTCCATGGTCGATCCCACCCGCCAGTCGGTCTCGAAGTCGAGCCCCCAGTAGCGGCGGGTGAACGCGGGCTCGGTCAGGGCCTGCCACACCCGGGCGGGGTCGGCCTGGACGTACACGGTGTAGGTGATCGCAGTCTCGCTCATCCCCCCATGCTGCGGGACCACGGGCCGAGGACCGGGGATTGAGGGGCGGAGCTCCGCTCCGCGTGCGGGACCGGGTGCCCCGGTGCCGGGTCCGGGTCACCAGTGGCAGCCCTCCTGAGGCAGTTCCGTCGGCGGGGTGCGGGGCGGGGTCGGGAGGGAGAGGCGGGTGCGGGCGGCGTGGACGGCAGCGAGCTCCTCCTGGCCCGCCGCGCCCCAGTCGCTGAGTTCGCGGACCTGTTCGGGGGTGGCGAGGAGGCGCGCGTACGCCGGGTCGGGGCCCGGTGGCACGGCCGTGAGCCGGGCGGCGGTACGGGGGTGCGCGCACCGGTCGGCGTAGCGGTGGCCCAGCGGGAACTCGCCCGCGGTCGGTCCCGCCTGCGGGGACGGGAGGTGCGCCGTGCCGGTGGCGCGGGCGATGAGCAGCAGGACCCGGCCGTCGGGGGCGAACAGCCAGCCGGCCGGGTCCCGCAGCGGCGCGTGCGCGGGGACGGGGGCCGGCGCGGGGTGCCAGGTTCCGTGCTGCCGCGGGCGGCGGGTGCGCAGGACGCCGAGCAGGTCCAGGGCGGTGGGTGTGGTGGGGCGGCCGTCCTCCAGCAGGGCGGTGCCGCCGCCGTTGATCCGCGCCCGCAGGGCGGAGAGCGCGCGGCGGGCGTCGCCCGCGTCCATGAGGCCGGGCAGTTCGGCCGGCTCGGCGAAGTGGATGCCGGTGATCTCCTGCGCGGGGAGCCGGACGGACTCGATCCGCTCCCGGCTCCAGGTGCCTCCGTCGAAGACGTGCAGGATCTCGCCGGGGAAGCGCATCGCGGGCGGGAACCCGGGCGCGTCGGCGGGGATCCAGTCGACGGCGAGGCCGCGCGGGTAGCGGCCGTCGACTCCGAGCTCTTCGTACATCTCCCGGGCGGCCGCCGCGGACGGCGCCTCGGCCGCGTCCACCGCGCCGCCGGGCAGCAGCCGGTCGGTGCGGTAGTCGACGCTCTGGAGGAGCACGCGGCCCTCCGAGTCGGTGACGAGGACGACGGCGCCGGTCCAGAGCGCGGCCCGAGAGGCCCCGTACTCCTCCGGCGTCATCCAGGTGCTCGGGGCCGGGACCGGGGACGGGGCCGGGGTGTCGACCGCGTCGTTCGTCGTGGTCTCGTCGGTCAGCTGCGGCATCGGACTCCCATCACCGTAGGGGCGTTCACCATGGAGGCATTCACCTTGGGGGCGTTCACCGTGGTTGGACCCGCCGCCTGTGCAACAGCGCGGACGGCCCCCGGGTTACGGAGATCACCCCGAAGCCTTTGCCAGTTCTATACCTCCTTATTACCTGGTTACATGGATCTTGCTACGTTGCGGGGGCGGACTGGCGGCATGAAAACCGCCGGTCCGACCACGTCACCGGAGCAAGGAGCGACCCAGACATGCGACGCGCACCCCGTACGGGCACCCGGGCGGCCACCGGCAAGCGGTGGACCGTGCCGGGCGTCGCGGGCGTGGCCGGCGGCGCCGCGGTCCTCGGCTTCGGCGGGTTGTACGCCACCGGTCTGCTGCTGGCGGGCGAGGAGGTCGCCGCCGGGACGAAGGTGCGCGGGGTCGACATAGGCGGGATGAGCCGCACCGAGGCCCGGCAGACCCTGGACCGGGAGCTCGGCCCCTCCGCCGCGGCCCCGCTGGGGCTGCGGATCGGGGAGCGCTCCGAGCAGGCGCACCCGGGCACGCTCGGCCTGTCCCTGGACACCGGCGCCACCGCCGACCGGGCCGCGCGCTCCGGTTCCGGCCCCGTCAGCGTGATCGGGCGGCTGTTCGCCTCCGGTGATCCCGACGTCGAGCCGGTGGTCCGGCTCGACGAGAAGACGGCCCGCGCCACGCTGGACGGGATCGGGGCGAAGGCCGAGCAGGAGGCCCGGGAGGGCTCGATCGCCTTCGAGGCCGCGTCCGAGGCCGCCTCCGGGGCCGCCTCCGGGAAGGGCAGGGCCAAGGCGGTGGCCCCGGTCACCGGCACCGCCCTCGACGTCGACGGCTCCCTCGACGTGCTGCGCTCCGCCTACCCCCGGGGCGCCGCCGGAGCCGGGGAGCCCGTCGATCTGCCCGTCCGGCGCACGGAGCCCCGTATCGGGCAGCAGGAGACGGAGCGGGCGCTGAGGGAGTTCGCGGAGCCCGCGATGTCCGCGCCGATCACCCTCACCGTGGACGGCGAGCGCATACCCGTCGGCCCTGCCGTCCTCGCCAGGCACCTCTCCCTCAAGGACGACGGCCAGGGCCGCCTCGCCCCTGCTCTCGACGCCAAGGCGCTGCTCGCCGACCCCGAGCTCGCCGGGCCGCTCCGCCGGGCCACGCCCGGCCCCGTCGAGGCCGAGCTGCGCACGGATTCCGCCGGGCGGGTGGCCGTCGCCGAGGAGGGCACCGCCGGGCGCCGGATCAGCGAGCAGGGCCTCGGCGCCGCCGTGCTGCCGCTGCTGACCGGGACGGGCGCCGCGGAGCGTACGGGCGAGGTCCCCACGGAGGCCGTGCGGCCGAAGCTGTCCAAGGACACGGTCGAGCAGCTGGGCATCAAGGAGCGGATGTCGACCTTCACGGTCGAGTTCGAGAAGGCCCCGTACCGCACGACGAACATCGGCCGGGCCGCCGAGCTGATCAACGGCTCGCTCGTGATGCCCGACGAGACGTGGAGCTTCAACCGCCGGGTCGGCGAGCGGACGAAGGAGAACGGCTTCGTCGACGGTCTGATCATCAACAACGGCCAGTACGAGAAGGCCTCGGGCGGCGGGGTCTCGGCGGTCGCCACCACCGTCTTCAACGCGATGTTCTTCTCGGGCGTCAAGCCCGTCGAGTACGGGGCCCATTCCTTCTACATCGAGCGCTACCCGGAGGGCCGCGAGGCCACCGTGGCATGGGGCAGCCTGGACCTGCGCTTCGCCAACGACTCGGGCAAGGCCCTCTACATCCAGGCCGAGGCGACCGACACCTCGATCACCATCACCTTCCTGGGGACCAAGCGGTACGACGAGATACGCGCGACCAAGGGTCCCCGTACGAACGTCACACCGCCGGCCACGCGCACGGACACCGGCCCGAAGTGCGAGCCGCAGTCCCCGCTGGAGGGCTTCGACGTGGCCGTGGACCGGGTGTTCGTGAAGGGCGGACAAAAGGTCAAGCGGGAGACGATGAAGACCACTTACACCCCGCGCGACAGCGTGACGTGCGGGGCGTAGGCCGTCTCTTCCGGTTCCTCCCACCACCCGTGCGGGTGAGCGCGTGCGGGAGGCCGGGGTTTCGTGCGGCAGGGTGGGCGGATGGAGTCGTGCCGGGGACCGTGGGTGCCCCTGATCGTTGTCGCGCTGGCCCTGACGGCCGGGTGTGTGACCGTACGGCCGGACGCGCCGGGGTCAGGGCCCGGGACGCGACTGGTGCCGACGGGTGTACGGACGGCCCTGCCGTCGGAACCGACCTTGGAGGCGCGGCCGTTGGGCACGCTACCGGGGACCGCGTCGGCTTCCGCGTCGACTCTTGCGGCGGAGCCGTCCGTTGCTCCGGAGGCTGGGGTGCCCGTCTCCGTGCCGGGTGCCGCGGAGCCCGGGGCTGCGCAGCACCGCCACGATCGTCCGGACCGGCCGGAGCGTCCGGACCGGCCCCGGCGGGCCGAGCACGGTCGGCCCGCCCCGGCGCCGGGTGCGGGTCCGGCCGCGAAGCCCCGTAAGGCGAGGCCCGCGCCGAACCGCACGTACGACATGGCACCGCTGTGCGCGGCGGCCCGGGGGACGGTGGACCCGTCCATCGTGGCGCTGTGCCACTGACCGTCTGCCCTTGACCGTCCCCGTCGCCGGCCGTCTGCCACTGACCGTCTGTCGCTGGCCGTCTGTCGCTGGCCGTCTGTCGCTGGCCGTCTGTCGCTCACCGCGTGGCGCTGCCGGGCTCGGGCGGCGGGATTCGCTTGGATGGGCCGGCGGGCCCCGGCCGGGGTCCCCACAGCCTCCACCCCCCAGGAGTCGCCATGGCGAAGATCGCACTCTTCGGCGCGACCGGCACCATCGGATCCCGGGTGCTGCACGAAGCACTCGGACGCGGGCACCAGGTCACGGCCGTCGTACGCGATCCCGCACGCCTCGCCGGGGCGGACCCGGGCACGGCCGCCGTCGTACCCGGCAACATCCTCGACCCCTCGTCCGTGACCCAGACGGCGGCCGGGCAGGACGTGGTGGTCAGCGCGTTCGGGCCGGGCCCGGGGGATCCCGGAACCCTCCTCAGCGCCGTCAAATCGCTGATCGGCGGTGTACAGGCGCTCGGCGCGGACGGATCCCGGCCGCGTGTGATCACCGTGGGCGGGGCGGGTTCGCTCCGTACCCCCGGCGGGCCGCTGGTCTGGGACCAGGCCGGAATCCCCGAACCGATCCTCGCCGTCATGCACGCCCACGGGGACGCGCTCGACTTCCTGCGGACCGTGCCGGTGGACGAGGTCCGCTGGACCAACCTCAGCCCGGCCGCGCGGATCGAGCCGGGCGAGCGGACGGGAACGTACCGCCTGGGCGACGACGATCTGGTCGTGGACGACGAGGGCCACAGCCTGATCTCCACGGAGGACTACGCCGTCGCACTGGTCGACGAGATCGAGCGCGACGCGCACCCGGGCAGGCGGTTCACCGTCGGCTACTAGTGCCGCGTCAGGCACTAGTTAGGACGGAGGTGGGACGGCCGCCGATATTCGCTGGCCCGGCCGGGCCCGGCTACCTAGAGTGACCGGGTACCACCGTCGTCGAGCAGGAGCGGACCATGCGCACCCATTACCCCAGGACCCCGCATCTGCCGTGGTCACCGGGTGTGACCTCCGACGACCTGCGGGCCACCGGGGCCGACGGTCTGGCCGGGCTGGCCGGGCGGGAGGTCGTGGTCACCGAGAAGCTCGACGGGGAGAACACCACCCTCTACGCCGACGGCCTGCACGCGCGCTCGCTCGACTCGGGCCACCATCCGTCGCGGGCCTGGGTGAAGGGCCTGCAGAGCCGTATCGGCGCGGGCATTCCGGCCGGTTGGCGGGTGTGCGGGGAGAACATGTACGCGCGGCATTCCTTGGCGTACGAGGAACTCGACGCGTGGTTCTACGCGTTCTCGGTGTGGGACGGCGACAGCTGCCTGGACTGGGACCGGACCGTGGATTTCCTGCGCGGCCTCGGCGTGCCCGGACCGCGTGTGCTCTGGCGCGGCGTCTTCGACGAGCGCGCGCTGCGCAAGCTGCGGCTCGACACGACGCGGCAGGAAGGGTACGTCGTCCGGACGGTCGCGGGCTTCGAGCGGGCGGACTTCGGGCGCCGCGTGGCCAAGTGGGTGCGCGGCGGCCATGTGCAGACGGACACGCACTGGATGTACGCCCAGGTGGTGCCGAACGGGCTCGGTCCGGCGGCCGCGCTGTGGGACGTACGGTCGGGCGGGGAACCGGATGTGGCCGGTCTGCTGCGCGCGGTGGGGATGGCGGAGGGCGTGGGGGCCGGATCCGTTCCTCCGGCAGCCGGGATCGGGGGCGGCGTCGGGGCCGGGGCCGCGGAACTCGTCGCCGAAGTGGCCGAGCGGATCGACGGCTTGGGCGTGCGGCGGTCCGGAGAGGAGCGGCTGGCCGGGATACTGGCGGCCGCGCTGCACGGCGTACCTCGGGCCAGGCTCGCGGCGCGGCTGGCGGCGGGGCCCCTCGGAATGGCGACGGCACGGCGGGTCGCGGACCTGGTCGGCCTGTATCCGGCGCTGCGCAGGCCGTTCCCCTACCCGGACCCCGAGCGTCATGCCGGGCTGGTACGGATGGTGGAGGCGGCCGACCTGGGCGTGCTGCACGCGCTGGCGAGGGCGGTTCCGGCGAAGCCCGGCGCGGACGGGGAGGGCCTCGGGGCAGCCGAGGGCGTCGGGGCAGCCGAATCCGTAGAAGCAGCCGAGGCCGTCGAAGCCGTCGAGTGGTCCGCCCTGTGCGCCGAGGAAGCGGGGCTACTCAGGCCCGCACCGCTGGAGCCGCTGCGGGCCGGGCTGCGGGAGGCCCTGGCCGCTGCCGGCCTCGGTGACGCCGACGCGGCGGACCGCTGCTGGGCCGAGGCCCGCGAGGCGTACGGGCAGGGCAAGCTGTCGGGCCCGGAGGAGGCGGTGGCGGCGACCTGGCGGTGGCGGGACGGCGCGTCCTTCCCCCGGCTGGTGCAGCTGTCCGGCCCTTCGGGCAGCGGGAAGAGCACGTACGCCCGCGCCCTGCCGGGGGTGGAGGCGTACATCAGTCTTGACGATCTGCGCACGGCCCGGGGTTCCCGTGCGAGCCAGCGGGACAACGCGGACGTGCTCCGCGAGGGCCTGGACCGGCTGGACTCGGCGCTGGCCGCCGCCGCGCGGAGCGGCGGAACGGTGGTCTGGGACGCCACCTCGCTCACCGGGCAGCAGCGCGGGCTGGCCGGCGCGGTCGCCCGGCGGCGGAACGCGCTGGTCACGCACGCAGTCGTCCTGGTCGAGGAGGCCGAGCTGCTGCGCCGCAACTCCAGGCGCGCACACCCCGTACCCGCGCACGTGCTGACCTCGCAGCTGCACCGGTTCGCTCCCCCGTACCCCGGCGAGGCGCACCGGACCTGGTACATCGGGGCGAGCGGAACCGTCGAGGACACGGCGGGCACGATCACGACGGCGACGGCTCCCGTCGCTGCGACGGCTACGGCGACGGCGACGGCCATGGCCGCCGCAGCAGCAGCGACGACGGGCGGGGACAGCTGATGCGTACCAGCGAAGAGCTTTACCACCAGGTCCGCTGGGACCCCCGTTTCGACCCGGCGCGGTTCACACTCGGACTGCTCCAGCGCGGCGCGGCGCCGAAGCGGGTCCCGCTGCCTTCGTTCGTGCCCGGCGGCGACGTCCCGTGGCACCGGGTGCTGTTCGTCGAGGCGGACGGCGAGCTGGTGTGGGACCGGGCGACGGGGATCGACGTCATCGGCACCACCCCGGCCGGGCAGGTCCGCGATCCGCGGCTGCTGCGGGCGCCGTTCTTCACGGCGCGGACGCCCTACGCGTGGGACCCGTCGGGCGACGGCGCGTGGCGACCGGCGCCCGAGGACGGGCCCCGTGGGGCGGGTCCCGCCAGGGTGCGGCTGCTGACGTGGAACACGCTCTGGGACCGGTACGACGCCCCGCGCATCTCCACCGCGCGGCGCAGGCCGCTCCTGCTGGCCGACCTGGCGGCGGCCGACGCCGATGTGATCGCGCTCCAGGAGGTGGAACGGGAGCTGCTCGCCATGCTGCTCGCCGAGCCTTGGGTACGGGCCGGGTACACGGTCGCCGCCGATCCCCGCGGACGGGACGTGGCCGAGAGCGGGCTCCTGGTGCTCAGCCGGCTGCCGGTGCGGGAGGCGGGCGCGCACGCGCTCGGACCGCACAAGGCGGTCGTCGCCGTCACCGTGGACACGGCGGGCGGGCCGCTGGTGGTGGCGGCCACCCACCTGACGAGCGATCACACCGAGAACGGAGCCGCACGACGCTCGGCCGAACTGACCCGGATATCAGAGGGGTTGGCGGGCATCGAAGCGGACTCGGTCGCACTGCTCGGAGACTTCAACGACGGGCGTTCGGGGGCCGAGGGGCCGGCGGCCGCGCTGGGGCTGCGGGACGCGTGGAACGACGTACACGGGGCGGCGGACGAGACACCCACCTTCGATCCGGTCGCCAACCCCCTCGCCGCCGTCGGCTCGCTGACGGGGCGCGCCTCGCGGCTGGACCGAATCCTGCTGCGCTCGGCCGGAGTTCGGGTAACCGGTGCCGCCCTGCGCGGCAACTCCCCCGCTCCCGACGGGCTGTTCATCTCCGACCACTACGGGATCGAGGCCGCGCTGGAATTCGGGCCGCCGGACGGAGCGGGGCGCGCACTGCTGGACGTACGGCCGACCGCACGGACGGCGGTGGCGTGGCTGCCTCCGCATGACGCGGGGGTGGAGGCGGTGCGACGGGAACACGACCCGCAGGCGGGGCGTTGGCCCGCGCACGTGAACCTGCTGTTCGGGTTCGTACCGGAGTCCTCCTTCGAGGCGGCGCTGCCGCTGCTGTCGGAAGTGGCGGCGCAGACACCGGAGTTCACGACCCGCCTGGAGGGCGTGCACAGCTTCGGCCCGACCCTGTGGCTGGACCCGGCGGCGGCCGGCGGCGACGCACCGTGGCAGGAGCTGCGGCGGGCGCTGGAGGAACGGTTCCCGGGATGCCGGGGCCGGAGCGAGGGCTACACCCCGCACCTGACTCTTGGCCGCAGCCAGGACGCGAGGCGTGCGGAGGCGGATTTCGCGGCACGCCTCGGCGGCGGCCGCTCGGCGCGCGTGGGCACGCTAGCCGTGCTGTCGCGACGCGGGGACGGGCCGATGGAGGTCCGCGCGACGGTGGAGCTCGGGACGGGCGAGGTCCGCTGGACGACGGAGCCGGGGAGTACCGGCGCCGACCCGGAGGCGGCCGGATTCGCGGCCCGGATCGCGGCCGGGATCGCGGCCCGGATCGCGGCCGGGATCGCGGCCCGGATCGCGGCGGCGCTGCCGGAGGCGGCCGTGCACGTGGCCGGCTCGCGCCGGATGGGCTGCGCCCTCCCGGGCGCGGACCTGGACCTGGTGGCGGCCCTGCCGGGAACCGCCGACATCGCGGAGGTACGGGCACGGACGGCCGCGGCCCTCCCGGAGGCGGATCGCCTCCGGGAGGTGAAGGGCGCCCGGGTGCCGGGGCTGCGTCTGCGCGTGACGGAGCGGGGATCCGCCGGGCCGGACGCGCCCGAGCGGCAGCCGTCGGGGCGGTCGGCGGGGCCGAGCCCGGCCACGCTGGACGTGGACCTGGTGCTCGTGGCCACCGGGCCGGTGCCCCCTGAAGAAGCGGTGGCCAGGCGCGCCGAGCTCGGCCCGGCGGCGGCGTTGGCCCTGAGCGCGGTGAGCGACGCGGACGCGGTACGGGGCTTCGTGGGCCCGGAGCACGAAGCGTTCGCCCGGCTGGCGCGCGAGGTGAAGGCCTGGGCCCGCGCTCGCGGCCTGGACTCGGCGCCCTTCGGCGGGCTCCCCGGCCTGGCCTGGGCGGTCCTGGCAGCGCACACGGTACGCACCGCCCCCGGCCTCTCACCGGGCCCCCTGCTCCACGAGTTCTTCGCCACCTGGGCCGCATGGGACTGGCACACGCCGGTGGCCCTGCCGTGGACTCCCGAGCCGGCATCCGGCGAGCCTGATGCCGAGGTCACCATCCTCACCCCGTCCGCGCCCGTCCGCAGTTGCACCGCCCAGGTCGGACCCGGGACGCGCGACCTGCTGGCGCGGGAGCTGTACGCGGCCTGGGAGGCGCTCGAAGGGTCCGCCGCTGAAGGCGGCGCCCTCGACGGCTTCGTCCCCACCCCGCCTCCCCTGCACCGTCGCCATGCCGCCTGGGCCGTGGTCACGGTGACGGGGGGCCGCCCCGGTGACTTCGAGGAGAACCTGGGCCGCACGCGCGGCCGGGTCCTGGCCCTGCTCGACGCCTTGTCCGAGGCCGGCTGCGAGGAAGTCCACGCATGGCCCCGCCCCTTCGAGCGGTCGGATACCTTGGCCCGCTACGCGATCGGCCTCGGTTCCGCACCGCCGGACGCGACCGCCCTGGCCTCCGTCACGGCGCCCTGGTCGGCGCGGCTCTCCGGCACGGAAGTGACCTGGGCCGACGGCGGAACCGTCCCCGACCTCCGCTGACAACAGGTCCCGCCAAGTAACGAACACACAACCGCTCTTGACCACACGCCAGTCCCCAATCTCCGAACACACCGAAGACTCCGACCCAAGCTCCGCCCCGCCGTAGCGGGCACGGCGAGACGGAGCGGTCAGAGCCTCAGTACAGCCCTGACGAGTTTTTTCGTCAACACTTTTCACAAGGATTGAAGAAACCCCAAGTTCACAGGCCTGATGCGTGATTGACACGTCATTTGATCTTCAGTTCATGAACGCTCAAACCCTTGACGCCCAATCCCCGGGGCAGTTCACTCACGCTTCGATCCCCCCGGATCCACAACGTCAGGAGTAGCCCCGCATGCCCCTCCTCTCCGATCACCCTCCCCGTCTCCCCCTCCCACCCCGGCGCCGCCCCTCGCGAGTGACCGTGGCCGCCCTCGCGGCCGCACTGGTCGCCGCCTTCCTCGTGCTCCTCCCGAGCACCGCCGCCACCGCGGCGCCCGCGCTCCTCTCCCAAGGCAAGACCGCCACCGCCTCCTCCGTCGAAGGCGCGGGCACCCCCGCCTCCGCCGCCGTGGACGGCGACAACGGCACCCGCTGGTCGAGCCAGTTCGCCGATCCGCAGTGGATACAGGTGGACCTCGGCGCCAACGCCCAGCTGAGCCAGGTCGTCCTGCGCTGGGAAACCGCCGCCGCGAAGGCGTACCGCGTCGAGCTGTCCACGGACGGCGCCAACTGGACCACCGCCTACTCGACGACCAGCGGCACCGGCGGCGTCCAGACCCACGACATCACCGGCACCGCCCGCTACGTCCGCGTGTACGGCACCCAGCGCACCACCGGATACGGCTACTCGCTCTGGGAGTTCCAGGTCTACGGGACCACCGGCACCGGACCGACCCTCCCGGGCGGCGGCGACCTCGGCCCCAACGTGATCGTGTTCGATCCGTCCACGCCGAACATCCAGGCCAAGCTGGACCAGGTCTTCGCCCAGCAGGAATCGGCGCAGTTCGGCTCCGGCCGCTACCAGTTCCTCTTCAAGCCGGGTACGTACAACGGCCTCAACGCCCAGATCGGCTTCTACACCTCGATCTCCGGTCTCGGCCTCAACCCCGACGACACCACCATCAACGGCGACGTGACCGTCGACGCCGGCTGGTTCAACGGCAACGCCACCCAGAACTTCTGGCGTTCGGCCGAGAACCTCGCCCTCAACCCGGTCAACGGCACCGACCGCTGGGCCGTGTCGCAGGCCGCGCCCTTCCGTCGCATGCACGTCAAGGGCGGCCTCAACCTGGCCCCCTCCGGCTACGGCTGGGCCTCGGGCGGCTACATCGCCGACTCGAAGATCGACGGTCAGATCGGCAACTACTCGCAGCAGCAGTGGTACACGCGTGACAGCTCCATCGGCGGCTGGTCCAACGGGGTCTGGAACCAGGTGTTCTCCGGCACCCAGGGCGCGCCCGCGCAGAGCTTCCCGGAGCCGCGCTACACCACCCTCGACACCACCCCGGTCTCCCGGGAGAAGCCGTTCCTCTACCTGGACGGCGCCGAGTACAAGGTGTTCGTCCCGGCCAAGCGCGTGAACGCGCGCGGCACTTCCTGGGGCAACGGCGCCCCGCAGGGCAGCTCGATCCCGCTCAGCCAGTTCTACGTGGTCAAGCCGGGCACGAGCGCCGCGACGATGAACCAGGCGCTGGCGCAGGGCCTGCACCTGCTCTTCACCCCGGGCGTCTACCACGTCGACCAGACCATCCAGGTCAACCGCGCCGACACGGTCGTCCTCGGTCTCGGCCTCGCCACCATCGTCCCGGACAACGGGGTGACCGCGATGAAGGTCGCCGACGTGGACGGCGTCAAGCTCGCCGGCTTCCTGATCGACGCTGGCACGGTCAACTCCCCCTCCCTGCTGGAGGTCGGCCCGGCCGGCGCCACCACGGACCACGGGAACAACCCGACCACCGTCCAGGACGTGTTCATCCGGGTCGGCGGCGCCGGAGCGGGCAAGACCACGGCCGGCATGGTGATCAACAACCGCGGCACGATCGTCGACCACACCTGGATCTGGCGCGCCGACCACGGCGACGGGGTGGGCTGGGAGACCAACCGCTCCGACTACGGGTTCCGCGTCAACGGTGACGACGTACTGGCCACCGGACTGTTCGTGGAGCACTTCAACAAGTACGACGTGGAGTGGAACGGCGAGCGCGGCCGCACGATCTTCTTCCAGAACGAGAAGTCGTACGACGCCCCCAACCAGGCCGCCGTCCAGAACGGTTCGGTCAGGGGCTTCGCGGCCTACAAGGTGGCCGACTCGGTGAACACCCACGAGGGCTGGGGACTCGGCAGCTACTGCTACTACAACGTCGACCCGACGATCATCCAGGACCACGGCTTCGAGGTCCCGGTGAAGTCCGGCGTGAAGTTCCACGACCTCCTCGTCGTCTCGCTGGGCGGCAAGGGCCAGTACGCGCACGTCATCAACGACACGGGCGCGGCGACCTCGGGCACCTCGACCACCCCGTCCACCGTCCTCTCTTTCCCCTGACCGACCACTGACTCCCGGATGACGCGGGGCGGCCGCCGGCCGTCCCGCGTTGTCCGGGCCATCCGAGAGAGCGCTCTCCCATCAGCGCTCTCCCCTCCGTCCGAAGGAGTCCAGACGATGAAGCTCCGACCGCGGACCCTGTCCGCCCTACTGGTTTCGGCGGCCGTCGCCGTGACCGCGGCCGCCGGTCTCGGCGCCACCGCGCTCACCGCGCAGGCCACCCCCGACTCGGCTTCCGTCCACCTGGGCACGGACCACTCCGCCGTGGCCCCGCTCGCGACGGGGGACGACCCCGACGGCGACGGCTACATCCCGGCCGTGCCGCAGGTGACCGGCGTGACCCCCTCGTGGAACAACCCGCCGGACCGCTACTTCCACGAGTTCCAGGCCAACTGCGCCGTCACCAAGACCGCCCCGGACGACCCGATCGTCTTCGCCGGACGGCCGGGCACCTCGCACGACCACACCTTCATGGGCAACACCGGCACGGACGGCAACAGCACCACCGCCTCCCTGAGCGCCGGCGGCACCGCCTGCAACGCCGTCGGCGACCTGTCCGGCTACTGGATGCCGAGCCTCTTCAACGGCAGCCAGAAGATCCTGCCCACCGGCCCCCAGGTCATCTACTACAAGACCGGAGTCACCGACTACACGAGTGTGCGCCCCTTCCCCAAGGGTCTGCGCTTCGTGGTCGGCAGCCCGACCCAGACCGCGGCCGAGTTCCGCGCCAACAAGGGCTGGGTCGAGGGCTGGGAGTGCGGTGACAGTTTCAAGAACGTCGAGTTCCCGGCCAACTGCCCGGCCGGCACCCAGCTCAACATCCGCATGCAGTCTCCCAGTTGCTGGGACGGGAAGAACCTCGACACCCCGGACCACAAGGCGCACATGGCCTATCCGGTCGTGAAGCCCGGCAACAACGACAACGTCTGCCCCGCCGACCACCCGGTCGCGGTGCCGATGGTCGAGTTCAAGATGGCCTTCCCGGTCAGCGGCGACATGTCCCAGGTCAGGCTGTCCAGCGGCGCCGGTCACACGTTCCACTACGACTTCTTCAACGCGTGGGACGACCGCACCCTGAACGCCATGGTCGAGCACTGCATCAAGGGCGGCCTCCAGTGCAACGCCCGCGGCTACGACGAGACCCACCCGGCGGCCGGCGCCGTACTCGGCCCGGACTACCGCCTCCCGTAAGGGACTTCGCAGTACCAGTACGAGACGGCGGATTCCGCACCGTCCGCTCCCCCCACCCGCACCCCGCCCCCTCCCAAGGAGGTTCCTGCATGCTCTCCCGCATGCGCAGCACCGTCGCCACGGCCGCCCTGCTCGCGGGCGTCGTCACCTTCGCCCCCGCGGGCCCGGCGCAGGCCGCCGGCAGCGTCGTGAAGGTGACCGGCTCCCAGGGCAACTGGCAGCTGACCGTGGACGGTTCCCCGTACCTCGTCAAGGGCGTCACCTGGGGACCCTCCCCGGCCGACGCCGCGCGCCTGCTCCCCGACGTGAAGTCGCTGGGCGCCAACACCATCCGCACCTGGGGCACCGACGGGAGCAGCCGCCAGCTGTTCGACGCCGCCTCCGCGAACGGCATCAAGGTCGTGGCCGGTTTCTGGCTCCAGCCGGGCGGCGGTCCGGGCAGCGGCGGCTGCACGAACTACGTCACGGACACGACGTACAAGAACAACATGATGAGCGAGTTCACCAAGTGGGTGGAGGCGTACCGCGACCACCCGGCGGTGCTGATGTGGAACGTCGGCAACGAATCGGTGCTCGGCCTGCAGAACTGCTACAGCGGCACGGAGCTGGAGAACCAGCGGGCCGCGTACACGACCTTCGTGAACGACGTGGCGAAGGCCATCCACCGCATCGACGCCAACCACCCGGTCACCTCCACCGACGCGTGGGTGGGCGCCTGGACGTACTACAAGCGCAACTCCCCCGACCTGGACCTCTACGCGGTCAACTCCTACAAGGAGGTCTGCGGCGTCAAGCAGGCCTGGGAGCAGGGTGGTTACAACAAGCCGTACATCATCACGGAGACCGGCCCGGCGGGTGAGTGGGAGGTCCCGAACGACGCGAACGGCGTCCCGCTGGAGCCCGGCGACCAGGCCAAGGCCGACGGCTACACCAACGCGTGGAACTGCGTCACCGGCCACCGGGGGGTGGCACTGGGCGCGACGGTCTTCCACTACGGCACCGAGTACGACTTCGGCGGCCACTGGTTCAACCTGACCCCGGCAGGGGAGCGCCGCAAGGCGTACTACGCGGTCAAGCGGGCGTTCGGCGGGAACACGGCCGGCGACAACCTGCCGCCGACCGTCTCCGTGCCGTCCGTTCCCGACCCGGGCGCCGTCCCGGCGGGCAAGGAGGTGACGATCCAGGCTCCGGCGACCGACCCCGAGGGCGACCAGCTCTCGTACGAGGTGCTCTGGGGCGGCAAGTACGTGGACGGCGGCAACGGGCTGAGCTCCGCGCCCTTCACCAACCTGGGCAACGGCACCCTCAAGGCCACGGCCCCGGCCAGGACCGGCGTGTGGAAGCTCTACGTCAAGGTCAAGGACGGCCGGGGCAACGTGGGCGTCGAGCAGCGCTCGGTGAGGGTGGTCCCGCCGCCCGTGGCGGGCACGAACGTGGCGCTGAACCGGCCGACGACCGCCTCCACCTTCCAGAACGACGGCTGGGGCGGCTGCCCGTGCACCCCGCAGCTGGCCACGGACGGGAACAACACCACGCGCTGGGCGAGCAGTTGGGCTGATCCGCAGTGGCTCCAGGTCGATCTGGGGTCGGTGAAGCAGCTGAGGCACGCGCAGTTGGTGTGGGAGACCGCGTACGGGAAGGCCTACACGATCCAGGTGTCGGACGACGGCCAGAACTGGCGGACGGCGTACGCCACTTCGACCGGTGACGGCGGCATCGACGACTTCGACCTCTCCGCGTCGGGCCGGTACGTACGCCTCGACATGACCCAGCGGGGCACGGGTTACGGCTACTCCCTGTTCCACTTCGGCGTCTACGCCTGATCCTCGGCCCGACGTCACCGCATGCCCCGCGCCGCCCCCCCCCCCCCCCCCCCCCGCCCCCCCCCCCCCGCCCCCCCCCCCCCCCCCCCCCCCCCGCCCCCCCCCCCCCCCCGGCGCCGCCCCCCCGCCCGCCCCCG